>JAYVSR010000140.1:0-21915 GCA_043775155.1 Burkholderiales bacterium
GGTCCAGCCGTTTTGCGAACGGGCATTGGTGAAGACGAGGTCGATGGAAGCCAGGTCGGCAGTGCTCATGGTGTGATTCTTTCAGAATGATGGGGGAAAAACTGTTGCAAGAAATTAAACCGTTACGCCGGAATCGGCGTCGATTGCCAAGCCGCCATCTGCCACTTGGCGTTGCGGTTGAGCCAAAGATTAAGCAAGCGGCCGTTGACCTGACGCGTCGTGCCATCGGCATTTTTCAGCGTCAGCCGCACATGCCCGGTGACCCGTGCGCAATCGCCAAACACGTCGATGTTTTCCACCACCCGCTCTGCTGCCGCATAAGCCCAGCGGCCATTCAAAATGCCGTCGATGTAACTTTGCTTGGTATCGATTACGGCGTTCGAGTGGGTGTAGATCAGGTCGTCGGCGAGCAGTTCGCCCAGCACTGCCTGGTCGGCACTGCCTGGTCGGCGCTGACCCTCGCCTTGTAGCGGCGGTCTTCGAGGTTACGGATGTCTTGAGCGGTGGTCATGGAAGTCTCTATAGAAAATTTTGTTGCCAAAGATGGATCGTTTCCGGCGCGCAATTATCCGTGATTTCGGCGGCTGCTTTGCATTGACAGTCTGGTCATGCAGCGCCAGCGCTGTCGAGTACGTGGTGCATTATGTAACGTTCCCCTTTAATGCAATCGCGCACACACGCGAACACGGCCTGCAAATCTTCGTGCGTGACGTGCGGATACTCCTCCAAAATCTTGTCTTCGGTCCAGCCAGATGACATGAGATCGAGGACAAACTCCACGCCGATGCGTGTGCCGTTGATGCGCGGCTTGCCAATCAGCGTATCGGGTGTGGCGACGATGCGATCTTTCCAGTCTTCCATGACGCTCTCCTTGCAATTTCACAATCCGCCTGATAACCGCTTGCACCAATGGTTTCCGGCACTCATCTATCTGGCATCCGCTGCTGGAGCGCTTCTCCGGGCAGCGACACTTCATACTTTACACGCCGGTGCATCCCAACTCGCCTTCGCCCTGCGCTCAGCGTCAAATGCACGCCAATAAGCCTGCCAGTCAGTCCCATCGCAGATACCATCGACCGTCGCAGGTCCGGTGATTGCCGAAGCTTCCTTGTCGCTCAGCACCATGCAGGGACGCGCACGCTGCTGCTCATCGCTCTGCGCGCCGTTCGGCACACCACTCTGTGCCTGCTTGATCGACCGCATCAACAGCTTGCGATACGCGATGATCACTTTGTCAGTCGTGCCGAGATGCTCACGCGTGCGATCAGCGATGCGGCCTTGTGACTCGACGGCCCACTGGTCATGCACGTTGATGTCGAAGCCCATGCCGGTGTAGGTCTGGCTCGCTTGTTCAGCCTCGTTGTAGCCGTAGCGGTTGTGCCGTCCGACGCGCGGGATGTAGTCGGGCAGCGTGTACAGCTCCAGCCGTTGCGCGCGCATCTGCGCTTTGTCGACTGGTGCGGTGAAGCTGGTGAAGATCGCGTACCAGTAGCATGAGGTGTCATCCACCGGCACATGCCATTGCGTGATCGTCATCTCGGAAGACAGCGGGATGACGAAGGCTTGCGGGAACACGAGGTTGGTGACGCGCACGTGGGTGACTGGCGGGGTGGCGTGCGGGTCAACCCGGCGCAGCGCGGTGATGCGCAGGCCCCAGGGTGCGTCTTCGAAGTCGATGTCGGGCGCGGGGTATTCGCGCATCACTTTGGTCATCGGCCATTTCGAACCGGCCGAGGCGGCGCGGAATTGTTTGCCGTAGGCCAGCGCCGGGTCGGCGCTTGGGTCTTCGTCTTCAAAGAAGCGGTGCAGAAAGGACGCGTGTGCCGGGTCGATGCCGACTTCGAGTGCCTGCACCCAGTTGCAGTCGAGCAGGCCTTTGAAGGCGAAGGTATGGGTGCCGGGTGCGGCGAAGCAATCGAAATTGGCGAAGGCGGGTGGTTCGCGCCCGTCCGATAAGTCACCGAGGTAGGCGAAGTAGATGCCGGAGCGTTCGACGACGGGGTAAGTCTTTTGTTTCACCTTGTCGCACAGACGCACATGCGGTGGTTCGCCGGGTGTCTCCAAACAATTGCCGTGCGCATCGAAGAGCCAGCCATGAAACGGGCAGCGCAGGCCGCGCTCTTCGAGGCGACCATACGAAAGGTCAGCGCCGCGATGCGGGCAGTCGCGATCCATCAATGCCACCAAGCCCCGTGCGTCTTTGAACAGCACGAAGTCCTGCCCCAGCACACGCACGGGACGGATCGGGCGTGAGGTTTCGAGTTCTTCGACCAGCGCGACGGGCTGCCAATACAGGCGCAGCAACTTGCCGCCGGACGTGTCCGCGCCGGTGCGGGTGATGGTCTCGTTTTGTTCGCGGGTCAACATGCGGTAATTCTAGACTGAGGCGCGCAACTTCACGCCGCCGCGTTCACACCAACTGCAACGCCGCCATCCGCTCATACAGCCCGCCGTTGCTCTTCAATTCCTCCGGCGTGCCGCTCTCGATGACGCGCCCGGCTTCGAGCACGACGATGCGATCAGCGCGCTGCACCGTCGACAGGCGATGCGCGATGATCAGCGTGGTGCGGCCTTGCATCGCCGCTTCCAGCCCCTGCTGCACGAAAGCTTCAGACTCGGCGTCAAGCGCGCTGGTGGCTTCGTCGAGCAACAGCAGTGGTGCGTTCTTCAACATCGCGCGGGCGATGGCGATGCGTTGGCGCTGCCCACCCGAGAGACGCACGCCGCGCTCACCGAGAAAGGTGTTGTAGCCATCCGGCAGGCGCGCGATGAACTCATCGGCCAGCGCGGCACGGGCAGCGGCGATCACTTCGTCGTCGCTCGCTCCAGGCCGGCCATAGCGGATGTTTTCCATCGCGTTGCTGGAGAAGATCACGGCATCTTGCGCGACGATCGCGCTCATGCCGCGCAGATCGTCGAACGAGAGTTCACGGATGTCGATGCCATTCAATTTGACGCTGCCCGATTGCGCATCGTAAAAGCGCAGCAGCAACTGGAACACCGTCGTCTTGCCGGCGCCCGAAGGGCCAACCAGTGCGACGGTTTGCCCGACCGCCACGTCGAGACTGAAGTGCTCGAGCGCAGCCGCATTGGCACGCGACGGATAGTGAAAATTGACGTTCTCGAAACTGACGGATGCAGTTGCACGCTGCGGCAGTGCGCGTGGCGCAATTGGCGGCTTGACGTGCGACTCGGCAGCGAGTAACTCCATCAAGCGCTCGGTGGCGCCACCGGCGCGCATCACATCGCCCCATACCTCGGCGAGCACGCCGACGGAACCCGCGACCAGCCCGGCGTAAAGCACGAATGACGCGAGCTCGCCCGCTGTCATGCTGCCATCGACCACCGCGCGTGCGCCAAGCCAGAGCACAAACACAATCGCGCCGAAAGTTGCTGTGATGATGATGGCTGTGAGCGCCGAGCGTACGCGGGTGCGGCGGATCGCCGAGGCGAAACTCTCTTCGACGCGCGACGTGAAGCGCTGCGCTTCGCGCTGCTCCTGCGTATACGCCTGCACCGTCGGTGCGGCATTGAGAATCTCGCCAGCCAGCGCCGACGCATCGGCAACCCGATCCTGCGATTCGCGCGACAGCTTGCGCACCCGGCGGCCAATCCACACCACCGGCAACACCACCAAGCCGAGCAAGCCGAGATTGACGGCGAACAATTTAAAACTCGTCAGCGCCAGCATGCCCATGCCGCCGACAAACTGAAACACGCTGCGCAGGCCCATCGAAATCGAGCTGCCAACCACGGTTTGCACCAAGGTCGTGTCGCCGGTCAGGCGCGACAACACCTCGCCAGTTTGCAGAGTCTCAAAGAACTGCGGTGACTGCCCGAGCACGCGCGCGTAGACGGCAGAGCGCAAATCGGCAGTAACCCGCTCGCCGATCCAGCTCACCAGATAAAAGCGCCCCGCTACCATCACCGCCCAGAACACGGCGATGCCGAACAGGAGCAGAAAGTGACCGCCGATGTACGCGTCGCCGCTTGTGCCAACGCTTGTACCGCCGTTTGTACCGCCGCTCGTACCACCGGCCACACCACCCGCAGCGCGCTTCACAAACCCCAAGTCAATCAGGTCACGAAACGCCAGCGGGACTGCCAGCAACGCGGCGGACGCCAAACACAACAACAAAAACGCCAGTGCGATGCGCGCTTTATACGGCCGCAAAAACGGCAACAGGCCGCGCAGCGACGAGGTCTCGCGCGCAGCGATTACAAACCGCCGTTCTGCTGCGCCACCATGCAATAGAGCATCGGAATCGACAGCATGGTGTTAAAGCGCGAAGTCAGCATGGCGATGCGCGCGGCGGCAGCTTTTTGCGCCGCGTCGACGCTCACAATACCGAGGGCTTTTTTCTGGTTTGGCCAAATGATGACCCAGACGTTGAACGCCATCACAAGGGCAAGCCACATGCCGATGCCGATCGCCAGATGCGTCGGCTGAAAAGTCAGCGCCGACGCGAGTGACTTGGTCATCGATGCCAGCAGCACTCCAGTCACCACCGTGGCCAGCGCGGCCCAGCGGAACCAGAATAGCGCTGCGGGCGCTATCACTTTCGATATCGCAGGCTTTTGCTCATCCGGGATTTTCGGCATCGAGGGGATCTGCACAAAATTAAAGTAGTACAACAGGCCGACCCACATCATGCCTGAGAGCACGTGCAGCCAGCGCATCACAAATGTGCCCCAGGCGTGATCAAAGCCGCCGCTGCGAAACGCCGCGATCATCAACACCAGCAGGACAAAACCCGCCGCCACCGTGCGGCCCAATGACTGAAATATCGCGCCCATGTTTAACTCCCTTTTCAATCTTCTCAATCAATTCACGCCCAAAAACAACTCGGCCCGCACAAAGGCGGGCCGATGCAACTTCAATTACGCGAAATTTTTCGCGGCGGCATCCCAGTTCACCAGGTTCCAGAAACCTTCGAGATACTTCGGACGGGCGTTGCGGTAGTCGATGTAGTAAGCATGCTCCCAGACGTCGCAAGTGAGCAGCGGCTTGTCAGTGCCAGTGAGTGGCGTGGCGGCGTTTGAAGTCGAGACAAGGCCGAGCGAGCCGTCGGCTTTTTTCACCAGCCAGGCCCAGCCGGAACCAAAAGTGCCAACAGCGCATTTGTTGAACTCTTCTTTAAACCTGGCGAACGAGCCCCATTGTTTGTTGATCGCGTCGGCCAGCGCGCCGGTAGGCGAACCACCAGCGGCGGGTGCCAGACCCATCCAGTAAAACGTGTGGTTCCAGATTTGCGCGGCGTTGTTGAACATGCCACCAGAAGATTTTTTGACGATGTCTTCGAGGCTCATGTTCTCGAACTCGGTGCCTTTGATCAGGTTGTTCAGGTTCGTCACATAGGTCTGGTGATGCTTGCCGTAGTGAAACTCCAGCGTCTCTTTGGTTAGATGCGGAGCGAGTGCGTCGAGCGCGTAGGGCAAGGTGGGGAGCTTGTGTTCCATGGCAGGTGGCTTTCTTTGCGTGGGTGGGGAAACAGGGGGAGAAGGAGGAAACTTGATTTCACGGCGCGATGCCGTTGCTGCGCATTTTACGGGCAGCGGCGCGCCTGCTGCAAATTGTCGTCAGAAGGGTCATTGGCGAATCATTGGCTGGGGTGCTCGGCTCCGCTGGCTCCGGTGGCTCCAGTGGCCGGCGCAGGCCGCAGCGTTTCAATCGTGACCGACGCGCTGCCTTTAGCCAGCATCACGTCGAGCTTGGCACCCGCGCTCAAGCTTGACGCGTCGCTCACCACCCGTCCGCTCGCATCACTCACAATCGCAAAACCGCGTTCGAGCACGCGCTGCGGATTGAGCATTTGCAATGCCCCGGAGAACCGCTCCAGCAGCGCTTCTTGGCCGCTTACCATACCAACAGCCGCTCCCACCAAGCGTTTCCGGGCATGTCGCAATTGCAAATTGCGCCGCACCAGGTCGGGCGCGCGCACTCGCGCCTCGGCATGCGCGGCGCGAGTGCGCTGCGCCGTGAGCGTGGTGTGCATCGCCGCGCTCAAGCGCCGGCTGGTGTGGGCGAGACGCTGTTGCTGCATGGCGAGGCGCGCGGACGGCGGCGTCAACACGCGGGCGAGCCAGTCGAGGCGCTGCTGCGCGCTATCAAGCTGGCCGTTCATCGCGCGCTTGAGCGCCGCCGTAGCAGCGGCGAGCGTCGCCGCCATGTCTTCGATGTTTGGGCTGACCAGCTCGGCAGCGGCAGTCGGGGTCGGCGCGCGCAGATCGGCAACCCAGTCGGCGATGGTGAAGTCGGTCTCGTGGCCGATGCCCGCTACCACCGGGATCGCACAAGCGGCGATGGCGCGGGCGACGATCTCTTCGTTGAACGACCACAGGTCTTCCATCGAGCCGCCACCGCGGCAGACGATCAGCACATCGATGCCATCGGCCTTGGCGCGCGCGCTGGCGCTGGCGATGGCGGCGGCGATCAACTGCGCCGCCCCATCACCCTGCACCGGCGTCGGGTAGAGCACCAGCGGAATCATCGGCGCGCGGCGCCGGAGCGTGGAAACGACATCGCGCAGCGCGGCGGCTTGCGGCGAGGTCACGATGCCAATGCCACGCGGCATCGCCGGCAAGGCGCGTTTGCGCGACGCTTCAAACAAGCCTTCGCGTTCGATCTTTTCTTTCAGCCGCAAAAATTGCTCGAACAACACGCCTGCGCCAGCGCGGCGCATCACTTCAACGCTCAACTGGTACTCGCCGCGCGCTTCAAACAGCGTGACATTGGCTCTGACCTCAACAGCGTCACCATTTTTCGCCTCGAACGACAATCCCGCCGCCTTGCTGCGCCACATCGCGCAGCGTACCTGGGCATTGGCGTCTTTGAGCGAAAAATAGATGTGACCGGAGGCCGCGCGGGTGAAGCCGGAAATTTCGCCACGGACCCACAGGAGCGGAAAGCCGCGTTCGAGCAGGCTGCGCGCGCGGCGGTTCAGGTCACTCACTGACAGCGCTGTTTCGACCGCTGGCGCGGCGACTGCTGGCGCGGCACCGCGCGCGCTCACCGGGCCGGCAACGGCTTCGAGTTCATTTTCAAACTCAGGTCGGCTCAGCATGGCAAAGGCGTGTCTAACCGGGATGATCCGCAACGGTTTCCGCTACACTTCGCTCCGTTCGCCATTCTCTGTACTGCGCGCTGTACCCGGTCATTCGCGCTGCGCCTATTTTCAAAGTCACGATTCAAAATCACGAGGAGATTCCATCCGTGTGGGAAATTATTAAATCGGCAGGCTGGCCCATTTGGCCGTTGCTGTTCGCCTCCATTATCGCCCTGGCGCTGATTATTGAACGCCTGATCGCGCTGCGTAAATCCAAGGTCATCCCGGCCGGACTGCTGCCGGAAGTATTGAGTCTGTATCAAGCGAAAAAAATTGACGCTGCCGTGATTGCCAAGGTCGAGAGCAATTCGCCGCTCGGGCGCGTGCTCGCGGCTGGCCTGCGCAACGACGGCGCCTCGCGCTACGTGATGAAAGAATCGATTGAAGAATCCGGCCGGATCGTCACCCACGAACTCGAACGCTTTCTCAATGGTCTCGGCACACTGGCAACGGCGTCCCCCCTGATGGGTTTGTTCGGCACCGTTGTCGGGATGATCGAAATTTTCGGTAGCCAGTCGCCTTCCGGCACTAATCCACAGGCGCTGGCGCACGGCATTTCGGTGGCGCTGTACAACACCGGCTTCGGAATTTTGATCGCCGTGCCGGCACTGATTTTTTATCGCTATTTCCGCGCCAAGGTCGAGGACTTCGTCGTCGAGATGGAGCAAAGCGCGATCAAGCTGATCGACATCGCGCACGGCGAGCGCAAAGCGTGAGCGGTAATGTTGACCCGATAGAAAGCCGCGCATGAACTTTCGCCGCAAACCGATGGAAGAGCCGGAGATCAACTTCATCCCGTTGATCGATGTGCTGTTGGTGATTTTGATTTTTTTGATGATCACCACGACGTACTCGAAATATGCTGAACTGCAAATCAATTTGCCGACGGCAGACGCAGAGAAACAACTGGAGCGCCCGAACGAAGTGAACGTCGGCATCAACGCCGGCGGCACTTATTCGATCAACGGCAAGGTCATCACCTTCACCAACATCGACACGCTGTCGGGCGACATGAAGGCCGCCACGGCCGGCAAGAAAGACCCGATCGTGGTGATCAACGCCGACGCCAAGGCAACCCACCAGGCGGTGGTCTACGTGATGCAGGCGTCGCAAATGGCCGGCTTGGGCCAGGTGACGTTTACCACCCAATCAACCGGTAACAAGTAAGTCCGATGCGCGATTGGTGGCGGCCCGGTCTGACTGGCCGCACCGCCCTGCTGCTTCCCCTTAGCTGGTTGTTTGGCGCGCTCGCAGCGCTGCGCCGCGCGTGTTATCGCGCCGGGCTGCTGCGCGTGACGCGGGTGCCGGTGCCGGTGATCATCGTCGGCAACCTCACTACTGGCGGCAGTGGCAAAACGCCGCTGGTGATCGCGTTGGTCGAAGCGCTGCGCCAGGCTGGGCACCGGCCGGGCGTGATCAGCCGGGGGTACGCGGGTACGCACGACGCCAATGACACCCGCGGCGCGGCGCCGCTCGAAATAGTGAATGAAACTGATGCCGCCCAAAGCGGGGATGAGCCATTATTGATCCGCCGCCGCACTGGCGTGCCGGTTTTCGTCAGCGCCAACCGGCCCGCTGCCGCGCAGGCATTGCTGGCTGCCCATGCCAATGTGAACGTCATCATCAGCGACGACGGCCTGCAACACTACGCGCTGGCGCGTGATGTTGAGATCGCCGTGTTCGACGCGCGCGGCGCGGGCAATCGCCGCCTGCTGCCTGCCGGGCCGCTGCGCGAGCCGCTCTCGCGCCTGGCCAGCGTGACGGCGGTGGTGCATAACGGTGTCTCGGATACCGCAGCGGGCCCAGTGGATGCAGTGGATGCAGTGAATGCAGTGAATGCAGTGGCTAAAATTGGCTCCCACCAACGGTTTCCAGCCAGTTTCAAGATGCAGCTTGCGCCCCTGCCCTGCTACCAACTGATTCACCCGGCCGAGACCTGCGACGCAACATTGCTGGCGGCACGCACTGCCCGCAGCACGCTCGCAGCCGTCGCCGGCATCGGTGATCCACAACGCTTTTTTAATACGCTGCGCGCGCAGGGCCTTAGGTTCAGCGAACACCCGCTCCCCGATCATCACGCCTTCACCCGCGACGACCTCGCAACGATTGACGCAGACCTCATCGTGATGACCGAAAAGGACGCGTTAAAATGTGTCGCATTCAACGACGCCCGCCTCTGGGTGTTGCCGGTGGAAGCGCAGCTCGACCCCGCGCTCGTCAACCTGATTCTGGAGAAATTGCGTGGACGCCAAGCTGCTTGAAATTCTGGTTTGCCCGATCACCAAAGGGCCGCTAATTTACAACAAGGAAAAGCAGGAACTGGTTTCCAAATCGTCGCGCTTGGCCTACCCGATTCGTGACGGCATTCCGGTGATGCTCGAAGAAGAAGCGCGCAAGCTGACTGACGCTGAGTTGGCGTGATTGTTCCGGCGTAGCAGGGCCACAACAATAGCGGCATGACTGAATTCACCGCCCTGATCCCGGCACGGCGCGCGTCCTCGCGCCTCGCAGACAAGGTACTTGCTGACATCTGCGGCAAGCCGATGGTGGTGCGCGTCGCGGAGAAGGCGGCGCAGAGCGGCGCGCAGCGTGTCATCGTCGCAACCGACGACGCACAAATCAAAGCAGCGGTCGAGTCGCACGGCTTTACGGCGGTGATGACGAGGGGTGATCACGCATCAGGTACCGACCGTCTGGCGGAATGCGCGGGGGCACTCAAGCTTGAGAATGACGCCATTGTGGTCAACGTGCAGGGCGATGAGCCGCTGATTTCACCGGCCTTGATCGGCGCAGTTGCCGCCGAGCTCGCACGCCGGCCCGACTGCGCCATCGCCACCGCCTGTCATCCGCTCACCGCAGCGGCAGAGATGTTCAACCCGAACATCGTCAAGGTGGCGCTCGACAAACAGAACACCGCGCTTTACTTTTCGCGCGCCACGATCCCGTGGGCGCGTGATGCGTTTGCCGCCGCGCCCGGCGCGGGCCGCAGCGCCATTCCCGCATCTATTCCAACGGGCCTGCCGATCTACCGCCACATGGGCATCTACGCCTACCGGGTATCGTTCCTCAAGCTGTTCCCCACTCTCGAACCAGCGCCAATCGAGCAATTCGAAGCGCTCGAACAATTGCGTGCGTTGTGGCACGGCCATCGCATCGCCGTGTTGATTGCCGCATCGACGCCGGCGCCGGGCGTCGATACCGCCGAAGACCTCGCGCTGGTGCGGCGGCTGTTTGGTCAACAGTCGTCGGCATGACGGCAACGGTCAAGTTAAAATTCACCGAATCAAAATTACACACGGAGACCACGTTCCATGCGCCTCATTCTTCTCGGCCCTCCCGGCGCCGGCAAAGGCACGCAAGCCACCGCGATCAAGGAAAAATTTGGCATCCCGCAAATCTCGACTGGCGACATGTTGCGCGCAGCGGTTAAAGCAGGCACTGAGCTCGGCCTGGCGGCAAAAAAAGTGATGGACGCGGGCGGCTTGGTGTCAGACGATCTCATCATCGGCCTGGTGAAACAGCGGCTGAAAGATGCTGACTGCCGGGGTGGTTACTTGTTCGATGGCTTTCCGCGCACGATTCCGCAGGCGGATGCGATGAAAGACGCCGGCGTTGGCATCGACTTCGTCCTCGAAATTGACGTACCCGATAGCGAGATCGTGCTGCGCATGAGCGGCCGCCGCGTGCATCTGGCGAGTGGCCGCACGTATCACGTCAAATTCAATCCGCCGAAAGTCGCCGGTCTCGATGATGTGACGAACGAGCCGTTGATCCAGCGCGACGACGACAAGGAAGAAACCGTGTTGAAGCGGCTGGAGGTCTACCACCAGCAGACACGCGCATTGGTGGGCTATTACTCCGGCTGGGCCGAGTCCGGCAAGGTCGGAGCGCCGCAATATCGCAAGATCGGCGGTCTCGGTGCCGTCGACGCCGTGCGCGAGCGCGCCTTTGCGGCATTGAAATAAAGTTTGAAGAAACCCGCGCCGAATCACTGGAAAATCCGTCTGGATGCGCGCCCGAAAAACAGGCGAAATCCTTTACAATTGATGGGTTTTGCGGCGTAGCTTGATCCTTAATCTGATGCACAAGCGTACCGGCATGGCATAGAAGCCTGTTACGCCATCGCGCGCACGTTGCTACCAGAGCGCCGCCCAATTCGTTCTTAATAAACCAGTCCCACGGAGGAGTCGATGTCTTCAGCCATTCCGATCGCCATTGCCTGCGGTTTTATCGCAGTCATCTACGGCATCATTTCGATTAAATGGATTCTCGCGCTGCCCGCCGGCAACGAGCGCATGCAGGAAATCGCTGCGGCGATCCAGCAGGGCGCAGGCGCGTATCTCAACAAGCAGTACAAAGCGATTGGCATCGTCGGCGTTGTCATCACCATCTTGCTGGCGATCATCCCCGGCTTGGGCGCGATGACGGCGGCTGGCTTTGTGGTCGGCGCGGTGCTCTCCGGCCTGGCCGGTTACATCGGCATGAACGTGTCGGTGCGCGCCAACGTGCGCACGGCGCAGGCCGCGACCCAGGGCTTGTCGCCCGCGCTGGACGTGGCGTTTCGTGGCGGCGCGATCACCGGCATGCTGGTAGTCGGCCTCGGCCTGATCGGCGTTGCTGCGTTCTACGGCGTGCTGATCGCTGCCGCGCCGCACGGTTTGGGCAAGACGGTTGAACTCGCCGAAGTGCTCAAGCCGATGATCGGCTTGGGCTTCGGCGCGTCGCTGATCTCGATCTTCGCGCGTCTCGGCGGCGGCATCTTCACCAAGGGTGCTGACGTCGGCGCTGACTTGGTCGGCAAAGTCGAAGCCGGCATCCCCGAAGACGACCCGCGCAACCCCGCAGTGATCGCCGACAACGTCGGTGACAACGTCGGCGACTGCGCCGGCATGGCGGCTGACCTGTTTGAAACCTACGCGGTGACCCTGGTCGCCACCATGGTGCTGGGTTCCCTGCTGTTCAAGGGCAACGACATTGGTGTGACCTATCCGCTGTTGCTCGGCGCATCGTCGATCATCTTCTCGATCATCGGCTGCTACTGCGTCAAAGTGTCTGACGGCGGCAAGATCATGAATGCGCTGTATCGCGGCTTGGCCGTGGCCGGCGCGCTGTCGATGGTGGCCTTCGTGGCGATTACCTATCAGGTAATTCCGGACAACTTCCTTGCCGCCACCGGCTTCGCCAATGGCGCAGCGTGGCGCCTGTCGGCCGCCTGCTTCGTCGGCCTGGTGCTGACTGCGTTGATGGTGGTGATCACCGAGTACTACACCGCGACTGAATACGCGCCGGTGCGCCATGTCGCTGAAGCCTCGACCAAAGGTCACGCCACCAACATCATCGCCGGTATCGGCATCTCGATGAAATCGACCGCCTGGCCGGTGATTTCGGTCTGCCTGGCGATCTACAGCGCCTACGCGCTCGCTGGCTTGTATGGCATCGCGATTGCTGCGACCTCGATGCTGTCGATGGCCGGCATCATCGTTGCGCTCGACGCCTACGGCCCGATCACCGACAACGCCGGCGGCATCGCCGAGATGTCCAAGCTGCCCGAGTCAGTGCGCGCCATCACCGACCCGCTCGACGCGGTGGGCAACACCACCAAGGCGGTCACCAAGGGCTACGCCATCGGCTCGGCCGGTCTGGCCGCGCTGGTGCTGTTCGCTGACTATACCCACGCGCTGGAAGCCTCCAAGCACGTGCACACCACCTTCGATTTGTCGAACCCGAAAGTGATCATCGGCCTGTTTATCGGCGGCTTGATTCCTTATCTGTTCGGTGCGATGGCGATGGAAGCGGTCGGTCGTTCGGCTGGTGCAGTGGTCGAAGAAGTACGCCGCCAGTTCCGCGAAATCAAAGGCATCATGGATGGCACCGGCAAGCCCGATTACACGCAGGCGGTCGGTTTATTGACCGACGCCGCGATCAAAGAAATGATGATCCCGTCGCTGCTGCCAGTCGCGGTTCCAATATTGGTTGGCTTGATCCTCGGGCCGCAAGCATTGGGCGGCCTGTTGATGGGCACGATTGTCACCGGCCTGTTCGTGGCGATTTCGATGTGTACTGGCGGCGGTGCCTGGGACAACGCGAAAAAATACATTGAAGAAGGCAACCACGGCGGCAAAGGCTCAGACGCACATAAAGCAGCCGTCACCGGCGACACGGTTGGCGATCCGTACAAAGATACGGCTGGCCCGGCGGTGAACCCGCTGATCAAGATCATCAACATTGTGGCGCTGTTGATTGTGCCGTTGATGTAATGGCATTTTGAAACCCACCATGCCGCCGATCCGATCATCGGCGGCATCGTAAAATGAAGGGCAACCCGATAGGGTTGCTTTTTTTTGGCTTGCTTTTTTATTAGATTTTTTTGAGTTGCTTTTTTTCGCGCGGCCAATCAAACCAATGAAATATATCCTGCTATTCCTGAGCTTGTGTTGCAGTACCGGGTGGGCGCAAAGCGCAGAAGAACGCCTGCGCGCCGGTTACGCCGCGTTCGAGATGGGCGATGGCAAGCTGGCGTTGCGGTTACTCGAACCCTTGGCCGAGGCGGGCAACAAGTACGCGCAATACGCCGTCGCCGAGACCTTACTGTTCAGCAATGACGTGGCGCGTGATATTCCGCGCGCCACCGCCCTGCACCTCAAAGCGGCTGCGCAAAACATCCCGGCGTCACAAACCCGCGCCGGTACTGCCTATTTTTATGGCGACAACGTGCCGCAGAGTTACGCCATCGCGCGCGAATGGTTCGAGCGCGGCGCACTGAACGGGCACGCTGCGGCACAAACCAATCTGGCCGTGATGCATGCCGACGGCATTGGCGGGCCGCGCGATCCCGGGCGCGCGGTGTACTGGCTCAATCAGGCGCTGCCGCGCGGCGAAGCCAACACCCTCAACACGCTGGCTAACGCCTATGCGCGCGGCGAAGGCGCGTCGCAGGATTACCCCAAGGCGCTTGACCTGTACCGTCAGGCCGCCGCGCTCGGCTCCTTGACTGCGATGGACAATTTGGGCGGGCTTTACCGCGATGGCAAAGGAGTGACGCAAGATTACAGCCAGGCGCATGCCTGGTTCCAACAAGCGGCCGCACAGAGCGAACCCAAAGCGCTCAATAACCTTGGCATTCTTTATCTCAACGGTTTGGGCGTTGCGCGTGACACCAAAAAAGCCGGCGATTATTTTCGCTTGGCGTCGCAACGCAGCCACGCCGATGCCGAATTCAATCTCGGGCTGATGTTCCTCTACGGCAACGGCCATCAGGAGGATCATTACATCGGCACCCGCTGGATGGCGCTGGCCGCCGCGCACGGCAACACGCAGGCACAGGCCTACATGGTGGTACTCGCGGATAGCCAGCACGCCGTGCAGGAAGACCGCAAGATGCTCGCCGGTTACAACAACGCACTCGGGGCCGGCAACAACGCGCAGGCACAGCGCCTGATTGCCGAATTGTTTGACAGCGCCCGCTTCGTACCGCGCAATATGGGCGCGGCGCGACGCTGGTTCGTGCTGGCGGCGCGCCACGGCGACGCCGAAGCGGCGGCGCGCTTGCAAGCATTGAAGCCGTAATGCGGGGCGAGGGCCTACCGACTGAATCTACCGCGTGAATCGACACCAGAATTTTTTCTGACTTTTTCTCAATCGAAGGACACATCATGGACATCAAGAACAGCGTATTTCTCGTCACCGGCGGCGCATCTGGCCTCGGAGCAGCCACCGCCAAAACCCTCGCCGCCAACGGCGCGAAAGTCGTGCTGGCCGATCTCAACGCGGAACTCGGCGAAGCCCTCGCGAAAGAAATCAACGGCACCTTCGTCAAATGTGATGTCACCAACGAGGCCGATGGCCAGAACGCGGTGAACACTGCGGTCAAAACCTTCGGTGCGATTCACGGTCTGGTCAATTGCGCCGGCATCGGCACCGCCGAAAAAACCACCGGCAAAAACGGCCCGCACAATCTGGCCGGTTTCACGCGGGTGATTCAGATCAACCTGATCGGCACTTTCAACATGATTCGCCTGGCCGCCACCGCGATGTTGAACAACCAGCCGAATGCGGGCGGTGAGCGCGGCGTGTTGATCAACACCGCCTCAGTCGCAGCCTACGACGGCCAGATCGGCCAGGCGGCTTACTCGGCGTCCAAAGGCGGCATCGTCGGTATGACGCTGCCGATTGCGCGCGATTTGTCGCGCGACGGCATTCGCTGCGTCACGATTGCGCCAGGGCTGTTCCTCACACCGCTGCTAAAAGGCTTGCCACAAGAAGCGCAGGACTCGCTGGGAAAACAAGTGCCGTTCCCGCCGCGCCTCGGTCGCCCGGAAGAATTCGCCGCGCTGGCCCGGCATATCGTTGAGAACGAAATGTTGAATGGCGAGACCATCCGGCTGGATGGCGCAATCCGCATGGCACCGCGCTGAGAGTGGCTCTGGGAGCCATTTTCCGCAGAGTTAGCGGCATCATCGGGTCGCTTCGAGACGCGCTTGGCGCTTAGTTCAACCGCGCCGTCGCAATCGTCATCGCCGCCAGCCGCCCGGCGATGTCTGATGCATCGTCCGCCTGCGGCCGCACGGTAGCGTAATGGCTGAAGTCTTCTTGCGCAGCGCGCGGGCACTCCAGCCGCGCGAACACCAGACCACGGTCGCGCCGCTCTTCCGGCACATCGGGTAACAAAATCACCAAGCGGTTCATCACGCCCAGCGCCTTGTCAAAATCTTTGGCGTCGAGATAAATCGCCTTTAGATTACGCAACAAGCGCGCGAGAATTTGGCGTGGTGAAGCTGGTTCCAAAAAATCTTCCAGCGGCAATTCTTTCGCGGTGTCCTGGTCGGTGAATTGCGCGAGGCGTTCGCGCAATTCCTCCTCGGACAACGAACGCCCACCAGCATACGGATCGAGCACCAGCTCGCCGCCGGTGACGCGCACCTTGACCAGAAAATGTCCGGGGAAGGAGACGCCTTTGAGCTTCAAGCCAAGACGCTGCCCAACCTCCAAATAGAGAATCGACAGCGTGATCGGAATCCCGGTTTTGCGCGCCAGCACGTCATTCAAAAAACTGTTGCGCGGGTCGTAGTACTCGTCCATGTTGCCGGAGAAGCCGAGCTCGCGAAATAAATAGTTGTTCAACGCGACAAGGCGATGCGTGACCGAAAAATCGACCGGCAATCGATCCCGCAGCTTGGCCGCCAGGGCTTCGAGTGAATCGAGTTCGCTGCGAATATCGAGCTGCGGGTAGGTATCTTGCGCGCACAACAACGCGGCCTCGGCAAGATCAATCTTGACGCGCTCTGGCGCCACCGCATCGCGGAATCGTTGCAATGTTTCGTCCACCTCAGTGCATCCCTCAGTCTGTCCCTCAGCCCGTTCTCTTGAAATCCCGCAGGCGGAAACCCAACAACCCCAAGGCGCAAAAATACACCACTACGCCCGCGCTGACAATCCCCAGCAAATAGCCGACGCGTGACCAGGGCGCGGCTGAGAGCGCAAGCCAGCGCGCTGCGCCGGGGTCGAGCAGCCACACCGCCGCGCCCATGGCGCACAAGGCAAGCGCCGTTTTGAGCAGAAACACGCCCCAGCCTGGACGCGCCTGATACGCACCGCTTTGCACCAGGCCGCGCCACAAAAACCAGGCATTGCCGCAGGCACCCAAGCCAATTGCCAGTGCGAGACCGGCGTGGCGCAAGTGGCCAATGAAGGCCAAATTCATCAACTGCGTACAGATCAGCGTGATGACGGCAATTTTCACCGGCGTGCGAATATCGCCGCGCGAGTAAAAACCCGGTGCCAGCACTTTGATCAATATCAGTCCAATCAACCCGGCGGCATACGCGACCAAGGCCAGCCGCGTTTGCTCCACATCCGCTGCGCTGAACGCACCGTAGTGATACAGGGTTGTCACCAGCGGCGTAGCGAGCAAGGCGAGCCCCAGCGCAGCAGGCAGCGCCAACAAAAAAGTCAGGCGCAATCCCCAATCGAGCAAATCTGAAAACTGCGCTGAAAACTGCGCACCGTCAGTCTGCGCCGCCGCTTTGGAAAGACTCGGCAGCAGCACCGTCCCAAGCGCCACGCCCAACATACCCGCTGGAAACTCCATCAGCCGATCGGCGTAATACAGCCAAGAGACGCTGCCGCTAACCAGAAACGACGCGATGATGGTGTTGAGCAGCAAGCTGATTTGCGCCACTGACACGCCGAACAGCGCCGGCGCCATCTGTTTGAGAATGCGCCGCACTCCCGCATGTTTGAAGTCGAACCGGAAGCGCGGCACCATGCCAATCCGTTTCAGCGCGGGCCACTGCAAGGCCAGTTGCAATACGCCACCAATCAGCACCGCCCAGGCCAGCGCCATCACCGGCGGCTCGACGTGCGGCGCGAGCCACAGCGCGCACCCAATGAACGACAGATTGAGCAACACCGGCGTGAAGGCCGGCACCGAAAAGCGGCTCCAGGTATTGAGCACGGCACCGGCAAACGCCGTCAGCGCGATAAAGAAAATATACGGAAAGGTCAGCTTCAACATCGCCACGGTGACGGCGAACTTCGGCGCATCGGCCGCGAAACCTGGCGCGCTGACATAGATGATCACGGGCGCAGCGATCACCCCGATCAGCGTGGTCACGCCGAGCGCAAACGCCAGCATGCCGAAGGTGTGGTCAATCAGTGAGCGCGTCTCTGCTTCATTTCCGGCATTTTTCGCCTGCGCCAGAATCGGCACAAAAGCCTGCGAGAAAGCACCTTCGGCAAACAGGCGGCGCAGCAAATTGGGGATCCGGAACGCGACAAAAAAAGCGTCGGTATAGACACTCGCGCCGAATGCGCGGGCGATCAAAAACTCGCGCACGAGACCGGTCATGCGTGAGAGCAGCGTAAAGCTGCTCACTTTTGCGAGAGCACCCAGAAGATTCACGGCGCGCAGTATACCGTTGGGAGTGAGCTTAACGGCCGCGTCGCAGCGGCTTCACGGCGGCCCCCGGTGCGAACTCACGCAAATTCACCGCTCCACCCGATTTGCTCCGCACAGGCGCCACGATTCCTGCCGCAGATCGCCACGTTTACCCCGAATTTCCCGGCCAGCCACCGAATTGACACACTTTATTTGCGTTTAAGTGCCTGAATTTGCTATAATCAGTGGCTAAGCAAATTTTCAGCTTTTGCTCAACCCGTTTGCTCTCTCGTCTCTCATTTTTTCCCGTCTCTGCTGAGACCCCTTTCACCACAGGATTCATTCAAGATTCATGGCTACCGGACAAAAAACGAAGAAAAAAACCGTGCGCCTGGCCTCAGGCCGGAAGCGCGCACGTCAAGCAATTAAAGAAAATGCCCGCAATTCGAGCCTGCGCTCGAAGTTGCGCAGCGCCATCAAGACGGTGCGCAAGGCAGTTGCTGCTGGCGACAAAAAAGCCGCTGGCGAGATTTTCAAATCCGCCCAAGGCGTGATCGACACCATCGCCGACAAGCGCATCGTGCACAAGAACAAAGCCTCGCGCGACAAGAGCCGTCTGGCTGCTGCGGTCAAGGCGATGGCCTGAGCCTACCTCTTGGGCTGTATCAGAAAAAGCCGCCTTCGGGCGGCTTTTTTGCATCTGACGCCCTGCGTTGAACCGGTGTGCCGCCTCGATGATCGAACGCAGAACGCTGCGTCAGTTGTCCGCCGCAGTTTCTCAGCACAGTTTCTCGTCGCAGTTTTCCCGATCAACTTTCTGCTTCCCCATCATCGCGCTCCTTGATCCGTCCAGGCCGTGATTTGAGATTATTTTCTTTGGCAAAGTTGAACAAAAACTTGTGCGCCATCGGCTCCCACTCCTTGAGCCGGATATCCACGACGACGCAGCGCACACCCGCCGACGTGATCGGAAAGCAATACGGCGAGTAACCCAGCCGGCCATCGCCGCCAAACGACGACATGCAACCAGCCAGCCGCTCGGCCCAATCGCTGGGGCGGAAAGTCTGCCCATCCTGGGTCGTCCCCAGGATCACAAACTCAAGAGATTCGGCAGCCATAAATAGTTGAGAGCTTTCTTCGACACTTGAACAAGCTGGAAAGTGAAAGCAGAAAATGGGCCACTGGTCTGGCTGCAACGGCGCGGATTGTATCTGATGGAAGCCGCAGTTTTGCCCACGAGCTCCGCGCCTCTCGCTTATCGCCACCATCAGCGGCGGGTAAAATGGATCAGCATATTTCGCGCCCATTTCGCGCCCCATTTCGCGCACATTCAAACCACATTCGGAGCACAAAAAAATGAAATCTGTCGCGGTATTTTGCGGCTCCAACGCCGGAAATCACCCGGCCTACAAAGCCGCCGCCGTGCTCGCAGGCCAGACTATCGCCGCGCGCGGCTTGACCCTCGTGTATGGCGGCGGGCATCGCGGCCTGATGGGCACGGTGGCGGACGCCGCGCTCGACGCCGGCGGGCAAGTGCATGGCGTGATCACCGAATATCTCAAATCGCACGAGTTGATGCATCCACGCCTGCAAGTGTGCGAAGTGGTCAACACGATGGCCGAGCGCAAGCACCGCTTCGCCGAGCTGGCTGACGCTTTTCTCGTGTTGGCCGGTGGCATCGGCACGCTCGAAGAGACCGGCGACATGTGGAGTCGCGCGCAATTGGGTGGCCTCAAGAAAGCCATCGGCATCGTCAACACTAACGGCTTCTACGACCCGTTTCTGGAGCAGATCGAGCGCATGATCGCCGACGGTTTTTTGCCTGCGCAGCAGAAGCAATGGCTGGTGGTCAGCGCCGAGCCCGCGCATGCACTTGATGCGCTCGCACGCTACGAGCCGCACGAAGTCTCTAAATGGATCTAAAAGACAGATCTAAAAAAGCAGATCCAGAAACGAATTTGAAAATCAACGTATGACGCCCAACCGTCTTGACCGGAACTGAACGCGTGACGTTCAACGCTTTTTATCCGCTCGCGCGCAGCCTGATGTTCCGCCTCGACCCCGAGGCCGCGCACGCGCTGACGATGAAGAGCCTGAACACAATGGCGGCATTTGGCACCACGCGCCTGGTCGCACCGGCGATCCCTGCCGATCCGCGCACCGTGATGGGCATCCCCTTCCCCAACCCGGTAGGACTGGCAGCGGGTGCCGACAAGAACGGCGAATGCATCGAAGGTTTCGGCGCACTCGGGTTCGGTTTTCTCGAACTAGGCGGCGTTACGCCGCGCCCGCAGCCGGGCAATCCGCAGCCGCGCGTATTCCGCATTCCGAAGGCGCGCGCGGTGATCAACCGCCTCGGCTTCAACAACCTCGGAGTTGATCATCTGGTCGAACAACTCAAGACGACCAAGTACCAAGGCATCATCGGCATCAACCTCGGCAAAAATCTCGACACGCCGCTCGACGCCGCAGCGGACGACTACGCGCACTGCTACGTCAAGGTGTATCCGCACGCGCGCTTTGCCACTGTCAACGTCTCGTCCCCCAACACCAAAAACTTGCGTCTGTTGCAAAACGAGGACGAACTCGCGTCGATCATGAAACGGATGAAGCGCGAACAAGAACGCTTGGCGGACCGGCATGGCCGCTACGTACCGCTGCTGATCAAGATCGCCCCTGACCTCGACGACGCGCAGATCGAAGGCATCGCTAAGCTGCTGGTGAAACACAAAATGGACGGTGTCACGGCTACCAACACCACGATCGCACGCGATCTGGTGGCCGGGATGAAGAACTCGGAAGAAACCGGCGGCCTCTCCGGCGCGCCGGTGTTCGAAGCATCGAACCGCGTAATTCGCGGCTTGGCAAAACATCTCGATGGCGCACTGCCGATCATCGGTGTTGGCGGCATCATGAGTGGCGAGGATGCGCGCGCGAAGATTGAAGCCGGTGCCAGTCTGGTGCAGTTTTATACCGGGCTGCTTTATCGCGGGCCGGGGCTGGTGGCTGAGACCGCGCGGGCGTTGCGGCGCGCGTAGCGGACGCGGCACGATGCGGCGCCGCCTGAATCTGCCGCCTTGGCCTGTCCCCTTGGCTTGCGCTCATAGCTCACCGCACGAGTCGATCCGCCGCGCCAGTCGTCTGCACCCACGATTCCCCCCGCCCACATGATCATCGGTGTACCGCGTGAAGTAAAAGACGGCGAGTTTCGCGTCGGCATCACGCCCGATGTCGTGCGCGAGTTGGTGAGCGACGGCCATCGCGTGCTGGTGCAGCAAGATGCTGGAGCAGCGGCCGGCTTCACCGATCACGACTATCGGGCCGCAGGTGCGGCGATAGCCAGCGCCGCCGCCGAGGTCTACACCGCCTCATTGATCGTCAAGGTCAAAGAAATCTACCCACAGGAATATGCACTGCTGCGCCCTGGCCAAATCACGTTTTGCTTTCAGCATTTCGCACCTGCGCCGAAGCTGTTGCAAGCGTGTCTCGACGCACGCGTCACCGCGATTGCGTTTGAAACCGTCGGCCAATCGAGTGGCCTGCCGCTGCTTAGGCCGATGTCAGAAATCGCCGGCCGGCTGTCAATCCAGATGGCAATGTGGGCACTGCAAACATCGAACGGTGGCTCGGGCGTTCTGCTCCAAGGTACGCCTTCGGTTGCGCCCGGTAAAGTGGTGATCATCGGCGCAGGTGCGTCGGGCTCGAGCGCGACGCACGTCGCGGCGAGCCTCGGCTGCCGGACGGTGGTGTTCGCGCGCACGCGCCGCCGCCTTGACGCACTCGAAGCCTTGAATGCAACCTGCGAATACAAACTGACCACGCATGTTTACGATGCCGCCGCACTGACGCACGAGATTGCCGATGCGGACGTGCTGATCGGCGCTGTGCTCAACCCCGGCCAAACCAGCCCCACCCTGCTCAGCCGCGCCATGC
>JAYVSR010000141.1:0-25209 GCA_043775155.1 Burkholderiales bacterium
ATACCACGGCACATCGCGCACCCGGCCCCGCACGGCGAGCACGGAGATGAATACGTTCGGCCCGTAACTCGCCTTGATCGGCAGCGCGATCACCGGGTCTTTGCCGCTCACCGGCAGCACCAGCGTTTCGATCACGCCTTCACGCTCGACCGACACCCAGGCGGTGGCGTTGCGGAACGGCATGCGCACCTGGAACTTCGCCGTGTCACCGGGGTTGTAGCGCTTCTTCTCGGGCAGCACATCCATGCGGTCGGCGTTGTCGCCGCCGAACCACCAGTCGCTGCCCGAGACCCAGATCGAGCTCGACGCTTGCGCGATGTTGCCGTTGGCGTCCGTCGCTTCGGCCAGCAGCGTGACGTTGCCGGTTTCGCTCAGCGTGGCTTCGCACAGCATCAGCCCGCGCGCGTCGCTTTTACCCGAGCACACGGTGCCGAGGTCTTTTTCTTCCGTCTTGTTGTCGTAGGTGTAGAAGCCGCCGACGGTGCGCTTGCGCGTTGAGATGGTGGTCTGCTGCGAGCCTTTCACTTTCACTGGGGCATCGGCTTTGGGTTTGCCGTCGAGGCCCAGCACCAGCACTTGCAGACGCGCGATTTTTTTCACCTGCACCCAACTCTCACTCTTGATCCCGGCGATCACGCCGGCCGGCCACAGCGTGGTGCTGCCGCGCAGGGTTTGCTCTTCACCGTTCGGGTCGCGATAGGTCATCTCGGTGAGGAGTTCTTTGGGCCGGTCGATCTTCGGCAAGTTTTTCACCACGTATTTCGCGGTGCCGTCGGGGCCGAGCTTGATCTGGTTCTTGTCGGCAACGAGTTTGTCGGCTTCGCCGCTGTTGCTTCCGCTGGCGCTTCCTCCACCACTCTGCGACTCGCCTTCCACTTCTTCGTTGCCGTCGCCGCGCTGCCCGGCGATGCCGAAGCCAAACTCTTCGTAATCGGGGAAGGTGACACTCTTGCCACGCACCACCGCCGTCATCTTCACCGCGTGCCCCGGTGCCGGGCCGCCGGAGAGATACGACAGCGCAAGATTGAACGGCACCTCAGATGATTTGATCTGCGCGTCTTTCGGCGCGGTGACCGCGCCCTGCATCACCGGCAGGCGAAACTCGGCGACGCGAAAGCTGCCGGTCTGGAACGATGCGCCGCCCTGGTCCCCGGCACCGCCTTGGTTTCTAGCCTTGCGCGTGGTCAGCGTGACGCTGTATTCACCCAGCTTTGCATCGGCCGGAATTTTCCAGGCATTGGCCGCAGAGCCGCGCCCACCAAAGCTCGCCGGCACTTGATAGTCGGTGCCGCTGCCCACATGCGTGATGGTGAGGCCATTGGGCAGGTTGCCAGCGCCCACCGGCGCAAAACCGGCGAGCGTCTCGCTGCGCACGTAATGCTTCATCGAGACGGTTTCGCCAGCGCGAAACAGCGGGCGGTCAAACACCGTGTGCGCTGCGGTATTGGCTTCGCTTTGGTAGTCCTGATTCACATTAAAGCGCCAGGGTTCGATGCCGTCTTGCCAGTCGGACAACGTGAACGACAGATCATTGCCGAGGCGAGCCGAGACGAAGTAGGCCGGCATGCCGTCGTTGCAGCGGCCGCCGTCGCCGCTTGCATTGCGCTTGAGCGATTGCTTGATCATCGCCACGCCGTTGGTATCGGTCTTGCCGCTCCACACCTCGGCACCGGTACAGTCCGAAACGCGGACAGCCGCATCCACCAACGGTTTCGCGGCATCGAGCGAAGTCACCCAGACGGCGCTGCCGCCGGTTCCGCCGTTGGCTTCAGCACGCCCCATCTTCAAATGCACCGCCATGTTGGTCACCAGCGCGGCGGCGCGCACGTACATCGGTTTGGGCTGCGCAAGCAGTGCCGCGCCCAATTTTTCGCTCGCAAGCTCGACCACATGAAAGCCAGGCTCTGGCAGCGGAATGCCGACGACCTCGAACATCTTGCCGCCACCGGGCGCGGGCAGTGTGCCGGTTTTGAGGTTCTTCTCGCCTTTGAGGAGCGGCGCTTCACGGGACTTGTATTCGTCGTTGCTGGCGCGGCGCAACTTGCGCAGCCAATCGATGATCCGCGCGTCTTCAGTAATGCGTACACGATTGAGCGTGGGGCCGGCGGCGGGTTTGCTTCCAGCAGCGGCACCTTTGCCGGCTGCGGTGCCCGTCGCTGGCGTGACGGGTTTTGACGTGACGGGAGCCGCGTCCCCCGCCCGGATGCTCAGCGTCGCCTGCTTCAACTGCGGCTCGACATTGCGCAGCGTCACCGGCAACACCGGCTGCGCCAATTCGATGATGCCGAAATTGGCGGCGAACTTGGCCAGGGGCGAGCCTTCGCCGGTGCGGCTCTTTAACGGGAACATCGAGGCGTTGACCGGCGCGCGCCCGGTGTCGTCGGCAAATTTGGCCGGCAGCGTGATGGTGAGATCGCCGTTTTCCGGGAACGGCGCGTTAAATGTCACGCGGTTCACAGCGGCGTCCTGATCGTCTTGCGTCCAGACCGGTTTTTTCTCGCCTTGCGCAGTCTGGATGCGAATGCCGTCCGCCACGCTGCGCGCGACGTTGGCACTGAACTCCAAACTCATCGCCTGATACGGCGAGCACGGCGCGTTGGCGTTGTCACGCGGGCAGGTGAAGCTGATTTTGAATTCGGGCCGCACCTTGAACTTGAGCGGCTGGTCAAGGCTGGTGGGGACGCGCAGCTTCACGTCCGGCGCGTTGGTGGTGATGCCGCGCCCCCAGATCAGCGTGACATTCGCGCCTGCCGCCAAGCGCTGTTTGCATTTGACCAGCAGCAGCTTGTCGTCGGCCGCGTCTTTCTCGCGTTTCAAGGCCTTGAAAAATTCCGCGCGCTCTTTGCCCGCGATCACCGCGACCGGAATCCGCTCGCCGATGCCCTCGGCCACACACCAGGCTTTTTCCAACACCGAAGCCTCATGCGCCGCGCCGTTGAGACGCAGGATGAAGGTCTGCTCTTCGTCAATCGAGCGCGAACCATCGTAAGGCGTGGACTGCAACACGGCCGGCCCGCCGGTCGAAAACGTGTACTGCGTCACACCGATGAACGCGCCTCCAGCCAGCGGCCGGGTCTCGGGCTTGAGCTTGAAGGTGCAGCGTACCCCCGGCGGCAGGTCACGATTGAAATCGAACACCCAGTTGCGCCCGTCGAGCCAGCGCCCCTGGCCGGCCTCGCTGCACTCCATCGCAAACGGATTCGGCGGCGCGTTTTTCGACGCCGCCTCGCCGAACTTGACCATCTCGTCCGAGAAGCGCACCGCCACCTGGCGTACCGCGCGCACTTCGCCCAAGGGCGAGAAGCGCTCGATGGTGGCGGCAGCGGCGGTACCCGCTATCAGCGATGCACCCAGCAGCGCGCCCCGCAGCACTTCCGACCGCCCACCCCGCAGCGCACCCCGCACCACACTCGACGCCAACCGCATGTTGTTTCCCCTCGTTTCGTTGCATCGTTGTGCATGCCCAGTCTATGCACCGGCCTGCGCATGATCCGCTCGCAAGCTGCCGGTGATCTGCCCGGATTCGGACTTTGCTGAGCCCGATTATGGCGAAACTCTGATCGAACTGCTGTTACGAACGAGCCGGCGTGCAGAGATGATTGCGCTGCGGACAGCCAGATTGAAATTCCATCAGATGTGCTACGATGCATCACATCTGTAAACGCCGCCGCCAATGCCCAAACCGCCTGCTGAAGTTTTACTGGAACAGGAGCAATTTGAGTTGCGCGCCAAATCAGGTGGCGGCATCCTGAGCTATGAGGTGTGGGGTTATCCGGGCGGAAGCGTGCCAGTGGTGACGCGATACAACCTGGCCTACATCAACCATGCCCTGTTCAGAGGCGACAACGGACGGGTTCTCGGATTCGACAACGCCCACGGCCACCATCACCGGCATTACATGGGAAAAGTTGAGTCGGTTGCATTCGTGAGTTTCGAAGCGATTCAGGAACGCTTCGAACAGGAGTGGTTGGCAATCGTCAAGACCAGCGGAAGGAAGAAGTGATGACCAAAGCCGTGATTCGCACCGGTACTGTGGAAGATTTTTTCGCGCGGGCAAAAGATGCGGCGCGGCGCGCTGACCGACGCGGCAAATTTTCGCGAACGGTGACACTCTCGTTTGAAGACCCGCAGCAGATGTTTTCAGTGCTCTCGGACGCGCGCCGGCGCCTGATGGCCGAAGTCATGCACGAACCGAAGTCGATCAGTGATCTGTCGCAGGCACTCAATCGCCATCGCGCATCCGTAACCAAGGATATCGGCATGCTGGAAAAGCTTGGCCTGTTGGTCGCACAGCGGCAGGTCAACCCGGGACACGGCATTCAGAAAGTCGTGCGCTCGATTGCGCCCCGGATCGAGATGATGGCCACGCTCGGATAGATCGACCAGCATAGATTGAGAAGCATAGATTGAACAGCGCATGAATCGTCTTACTCCGCCCGGCCCGCCCGCCACCTCGCTCTTGGCCTCGATCCGCCCGGCCCTGCCGATCATCATCGGCGCCGCCGTGATGCTGAGTTTCGCGATGGGTCTGCGCCAGAGCTTGGGCGTGTTCATGCCCGATCTGACGCGCGACATTCACATTTCGGTCTCCGACTTCACGCTTGCCATCGCGGTGCAAAACCTCGCTTGGGGGATGTTGCAGCCGTTCGCCGGCCTGCTCGCGGTCAAATGGGGCTACCGCAAGCTCGCGCTCAGCGGCGCGGTGCTCTACGCCATCGGCCTCGCCGTATTGGCACTGGCAAGTGGCGTGACCGCTGTGATCATCGGCGCGGGCATCGCCATCGGCATGGCGCTCGCCTGCACCGGCCCGGCGATTGCAATGGCCGCCGCCGCGCACGCCGTCCCCGCGCAAGTGCGCAGCACGACGCTGGGCATCGTCTCGGCCGCCGGCTCGATTGGCGCGATGATCGCCGCGCCCATCGGCCAGACTTTGATGATGGCCGGCAACTGGCGCTGGGGCGTGGCGGGCTTTGTGGTGATGGCGCTGGTCATGCTGCCGGCCGCGTGGTTCGCCGGCAAGGTGGATGAAGTCAGAAGCCCCACCGCGTCGGGCGCGACCGACAATCAAAGCGCCTCTGCCGCGCTCGCCACGGCGATGCAGAACGTACCGTTCGTCATCATGTCGCTGGCCTACTTTGTCTGCGGCATGCAACTGGTGTTCCTCACCACGCACCTGCCGGCCTATTTGCAACTGTGCGGCATGGACCCGATGCTCAGCGCCAAGGCATTGGGTGCCATCGGCGCGTTCAACATTCTCGGCAGCTTGTTCTTTGGCTGGGCCGGTGGCCGGTGGAACAAGCTCCTGCTGCTCGGCTTGATTTACACCCTGCGCTCTTTGGTGCTGGCTTGGTATTTCTGGTCACCACCGTCAGTCGAAGGCACGCTGGTGTTCGCCTCGATGATGGGATTTTTATGGCTCGGTGTCGGCCCGCTGGTGGCCGGCTGGATCGTCGATACCTTCGGCCTGCGCTGGCAGGCGATGCTCGGTGGCGTCGCGTTTGTCAGCCACCAGCTCGGCAGCTTTCTCGGTGCCTTCGGCGGCGGCATGCTGTACGACGCGCTGGGTAACTACAACACAGCGTGGCAGGTGGGCGTTGCGGTGGGGCTCGTCGCGGGAACGTTGCAAATTGCGGCGGCCTTGCAGCGCCCGCCGCCCAAGACACCCACGCCGCCGCAGCCGGCGTTTGCTTGAAATGGTTGAGCGGGATGGCTGGAGAGGCGCATGGATTGGGCTTCTTCGAGCCACAAGCGCCAGGAATGGCTCTGGGAGCGGGTAAGCGGGTCGCGCTTACTCCAAAATTGATCCGGCAAGCTCTCAAATTCACCAGCGCCGCCTCCGCACACTCACATTGACATGGCGTTCAGAAGCACCCATAATGCTGTTCATTTATACACTTTCTTTCCGGGTCGATTGAGACAACCATGACGCTTACACAGACGTTGTTCGAGGACAGCGGTGCCATCTTGGCACCCAAACGCCAGCCTGCGGCGCTCCGGTATCCCGGCAGCAAGTGGTCGCTCGCACAGGACATCGTCAATCTCTTCGGCACCCACTACCACTACGTCGAGCCGTATTTCGGCTCTGGTGCGGTGTTCTTTTCCAAGCCGGTCAGCCCGCACGAGCTGATCAACGACATGAACAGCCTCGTGGTGAATTTCTTTCGCGTTCTCCGCGACCAGACCGACGACTTTGTGTTTGCTTTGGAAGCGACGCCGTGGAGCCGCGATGAATATGACCAAAGCCATATTCAGACCGGCGATGCGGTTGAAGATGCACGCCGGTTCGTGACGCGAGTCTGGCAGGCGCATGCCTCTGATCTGGCCAAGAAGACTGGCTGGAAGAACCGGGGTTCCAAGCAATCCGCGCGCGGCATGTCGGTGCGCTGGCAGCGCGTGCCATCAGAACTCGCAGCCATGGCGGAACGCTTGAAGGACGCCGAGATTGAAAACCGCCCAGCGCTGGAAGTGATGCGCCGGTTTGCTACCAAGGACACACTAATCTATGCAGATCCACCCTACCTGATGGAAACCCGCACGCAGAAAATGTATGCGCACGAGATGAGCCAGGACGACCATCTCGAAATGCTCGACACCCTCAAATTGCATCCGGGGCCGGCAGTGATTTCAGGCTACGACAACGCCCTCTACGACAAACATCTGGGAAGCTGGAAAAAGATTCGCGTCAAGCCGCCCAAAGTCGAGAAGCAAGCGGATCGCATGGAAATTCTTTGGGTGAAAACCTGAAGCTGCGGCGTTCAATCCGCTCGCACTCTTCGATCGGATTCAACACGCGCAGCGAATCGCGCGCTGCCACTTGTCTGTACCCAGCTTAGCTGTGGCCAAACATGCGCACCGCTTTCTGATGCAGTGACTCCTGCGCGGGCTTGAGCAGTTGAAAAAGATTCGACCCATACTTGCGGTCAGCCATTAATGGGTAGTACTTGAATTGGCTACCTGACAGGGCATACCACTCGTAGAGCACCCCGCCGTGCTTGTCGAAACCGGCCAGTGCCTTGCTTCTGAATTCCCAACGTACCGGCGGTGGCAACACGATGGCGTAGGACGACACCAAATAGTCTCGCTGATGGTGCTTGTCCATCGGCGAATACAACACGGACAAGAACACGCTCGAGTTGGCATCCACCGCGCGATGCGCGGCATGTTTGCGCTGCCGCTGGATTTTTGCCTCCGCCACTGCACGCTCGTCAGCCTGACGCCGGAGGATCGCTTCTCCGAACTTCGCAGCATGCTTGTGCTCCCTGAAATGGTCTTCGGTCAGTCCCAGTTCCCGGCACAACTTCCAATCCTTTGCGCTGGCATTCGCAATTTCCAGATAGGCGCGCAACTGCTTTTGGGCCTTGCGATCGCGAAAGTCCCTGAGTTTCTCAATCTCTTTCGACTTCACCGAGGCCGCACTGATGACGACCCCGCCGCCCTTGTTGATCTCGACGGCAAAGTCATAGTACGACTTGCTCTCCGGCGGCTTGACGCCGAACAGTTCTGCAAGGCTTCGCTCTATCTGCCGCGAATCCGCGCGTGTGCTCTTTTCGGGGTCGTGTTCGCGAATGTTGCCGCTACCGTCGCGAAACGTGCTGAGATATTTGACCAAGGCGCGAATCTGGTCATCTGTCGGATTTGAGTTCAGAAAAGGTTGTGTCATCGCGCGTGCAGACAAAAATCAAGGTTCAATGATACGGCAGCATCCGCAACTGCCGCAGGTGCGGCTTAGCTTGATCCGAAACCACGCCGCATAAGGCGCCGGCAAAAACAACAGCGTCAGCGCCATCGCTACCGTCAGCCCGCCCATAATCGCCACCGCCATCGGCCCGAAGAAATCGCAAAGTAGCACGAGAAACATGTTAAAGTGCCGCACGAATGCACGAATAATTTGAAGAGGCCATTATGATCGTCAAATCCATCGGTGCCAACGGCCAGATCACCCTCGGTAAAGAGTTTGCGGGGCGACTTGTACTCGTTGACCAGCCGGAGCCGGGCGTATGGCACATGAAGCTGGGCGCTTTCGTTCCCGACAACGAAAAATGGCTGCATACCCCGGAAGCGAAAGCTGCGCTCGACGAAGCACTCGAATGGGATGTCTCCAATCCGCCGCGTGCCACGGACTTTGCCGCGCTTGATGCGCGCGCCAATGCCTTGCAAGCCAAGGCGGCCAAGAAAAGCAGGCCAGCCCAGACGGCGGCACCAGTCCGCGCTCGCGTACGCCGCGCCGCATGAGCAGTTTCGTCAAACCGGACCTCAACAACCTTGTATTCCAGCGACAACTGTTTGCGTTACAGCCGGATCACATCGCATCCACTCATTGCGAAAGATTTCGCAACTAACTTGGGATCAGGTCTATCGCGACAAAGGTTTGCACTGGGAAGCTATTGAATCGCGCTCACGCAAAGACAGTACGCGGCTTTACTCACTTCGAGTAACGCAAAAATTCCGCGCCGTCGCCTATCGCGACGGTGAATGGATGCGTTGCGTGTCGCTGCATCCGGATCATGATTCAGCGTACGAGCAGTAACACGTCACGAGTCTTGCTGATCGCAAATTACGCAACAACGGTTTTCCGAATCCGAAACCAAGCCGCATAAGCGGCCGGCAAAAACAGCAGGGTCAGCGCTGTCGCTACCGTCAGCCCGCCCATAATCGCCACTGCCATCGGCCCGAAAAACACCGAGCGGGTGAGCGGGATCATCGCGAGAATCGCGGCCAACGCGGTGAGCACAATCGGGCGGAAGCGCCGCACTGTCGCATCGCAAATCGCGTCCCACGGGTTGTGCCCTGCTTTGATGTCCTGCTCGATCTGGTCGATCAGGATCACGCTGTTGCGCATGATCATGCCCGACAACGCGATGGTGCCGAGCATGGCGACGAAGCCGAATGGCTGGTTGAACAACAGCAGCGCGGCGGTGACGCCAATCAAGCCGAGCGGCGCGGTGAGGACGACGAGAATCATCCGCTGCACGCTTTGCAGTTGGATCATCAAGAGCGTGAGCATGGTCAAGAGCATCAGCGGCACGCCGGCCCCGATCGATGCGCCGCCCTTGGCGCTTTCTTCGACGGCGCCGCCGACTTCGAGACGGTAGCCCGGTGGCAGGGTGTTGCGAATCTCAGCCATCTTCGGCTCCAGCCGCGCACTGATGGTGGCTGCTTGCACGCTGCTGTCGTAGATGTCGGCGCGCACCGTGATGGTCGGCAAGCGGTCGCGCCGCCAGATGATGCCCTCTTCAAAGTCGTAACTGACGCGGGCGATCTGACTCAAGGGAATGCTCTTGCCGGAGCGCGTCGGCACGGCAAGATTTTGCACTTGCGAGAGCCCCACGCGCTCGGCCTTGTCGCCACGAAACAGCACTTCAACCAGACGGTCGCGATCGCGCAAAAATGTTACCGACACGCCGTTGATCGAGGATTGCAAAAAGTTGGCGATATCTTGGGTCGTGAGGTTGAGCGCACGCGCTTTGTCCTGGTCGATGTCGAGCTTGATCGTCTTCGAGCGCTCGTTCCAGTCAAAGTTGACGTTCGACAACGCGCTGTCAGCGCGCATCACTGCCGCCGTTTGCTCAGCCAGCGCGCGCAAACGCGCAAGGTCTTCACCGGCGACACGGAACTGCACCGGGTAGCCCACCGGCGGGCCGTTTTCCAGCCGCAGCACGCGACCGCGCAACGCGGTGAATTCGGAGCCGTCGAGCAGCTTGATCAACTTGTCGCGCAACGCCTCGCGCGATTTCAGGTCTTTGGTGGTGATGACGAACTGGGCGAAGCTGGGCGCGGGTAATTGCTGATCGAGAGAGAGGAAGAACCGTGAACTGCCGGTGCCGACATAGCTGACATAGTTGTCGAACAAAGCTTTCTCTTTGTCGAGCAGCGCTTCCATTTTCTTGACTTCTGTTTCGGTCGCCCAGAACGATGATCCTTCGGGCAGCTTTAAATCGACCAGCACTTCGAGCCGCGTCGACGAAGGGAAGAACTGCTGCTGCACAAACTTGAAACCGAACACCGAGAGGGCGAACAGCAGCACCGTGATCGCGATCACGGTCTTGCGCCAGGTGATGCACCATTCGACGATGTCGCGAAAATGCGCGTAAAAATTCCGCCCGAGCGAGGCGATGCGGGCCACCACGGCGATGCGCATGAACCGGTTTGGCTTGGCGTCGGGCAACTCACCTTTGTGACCATGCGCGTTCGACGGCAGCAGGTGATAACCAAGGTAGGGGATCACGATCACCGCCGCCACCCACGAGATGATCAGCGCAGTCACCACCACCTGAAAAATCGACAGCGTGTATTCGCCGGTGCTCGATTTGGCGGTCGCAATCGGCAAGAAGCCAGCGGCGGTAACGAGCGTACCGGTCAACATCGGGAACGCCGTCGAGGTATAGGCGAAGCTCGCCGCCTTAAATCGATCCATCCCCTCTTCCATTTTTACCGCCATCATTTCGACGGCGATGATGGCGTCGTCTACCAATAGTCCGAGCGCGAGAATCAACGCGCCGAGTGAAATCTTGTGCAGGCCAACGTCAAGCACGTTCATGAACATGAAGGTCAGCGCCAACACCAGCGGAATCGACAGCGCCACCACGATGCCGGTGCGCACGCCGAGCGAGAGAAAGGTCACTGCCAGCACGATGATCACCGCCTCCGCCACCGAGCGGACAAACTCGCCGACCGAGGTGCGCACCGAGCGCGGCTGGTCGTTGACGCGATCAATGTCGAGACCGACCGGCAAGGTTTTTTCAATTCGGTCCAACGCAGTGTCGAGGTTTTTGCCAAGGGTGATGATGTCGCCACCCTTACGCATCGACACGCCAATGCCGAGCGCTTCGCGGCCCATGTAGCGCATCTTGGGCTGTGGCGGATCGCTGAAGCCGCGCGTCACAGTGGCGATGTCGCCCAAGCGAAAGGTGCGATTGTTGGCGCGGATCGGAATGTTTTTCACGCTCTCGACCGATTCAAAATCACCTGACACCCGCAAAAAGATGCGCTCAGAAGGTGTCTCGAAATTGCCCGAAGGGGTCAGCACGTTCTGCGTTTGCAGCGTTGCCAACACCGTGTTGATGTCGATCCCGAGATTGGCGATCTTGACGTTCGCCAGCTCGACAAAAATTTTCTCGTCCTGCTCGCCGATCAGTTCCACCTTCGCCACATCGGGGACACGCAGCAGTTCTTTTTTGATCCGCTCGGCAGCGTCTTTCACTTCGGCATAGGTGAAGCCATCACCGGTGATCGAATACACATTGCCGAAGGTGTCGCCGAACTCGTCGTTGAAGCTCGGGCCGACAACGCCGGGCGGCAACTGGCCGCGAATGTCGCCGATCTTTTTTCTGATCTGATAAAAAATTTCGGGCATTTTGGCGGCCGGCTCGGAGTCCTTCACCGCGACAAACACCAGCGACTCGCCGGGCCGCGAGAAGCTGCGCACAAAATTGAGCTCCGGCATCTCCTGTAATTTTTTCTCCACCCGTTCGGTGACTTGCTGTTCGATCTCGCGCGCCGTGGCACCCGGCCAGCCAGTGCGTACCGTCATCACCTTGAAAGTGAAGGGCGGGTCTTCCGACTGGCCCAGTTTGCCGTAGGAAAAAATCCCGATGAAACCCAACACGATGATGCAATAGAGCACGAAGCTTTGATGCTTCAAAGCCCATTCGGAAAGATTGAAATTGGTCATGACGAGGCTTTGCGCTGTGACTACTGATGATGACTGCCGGTCAGTGCGAGGTGCTTAAAAAAGCGGCAATGCGTGCCGCTCCGGATAATTGGATTGCGTTTCGGATTCGGGTTCAGTTGTTCGCTTTTTTCGTCGGCTGCGTATCCGCCTGCGCAACCGGCACCACGGGCGGCACGGCGACAGCTCCGCCCGCAGAGGTAGCCACCGGCCCAAGACCGTTGTCCACCAACGGTTTCACCGCTTGGCCGCTCTGTAACTTGTGGACGCCTGCGGTCACCACAGTCTCACCACCGCTGAGGCCCGCCAGCACGGTGACGCCCGCTTCGCCGAAGCGCCCGATTTCCACCGGCATCAATTTCACTTTGTTGTCCGCGCCGACCACCCACACGGCGGGCTTGGCACCAGCCTTGTCGTCGGTCTGCGTGAGCGCCGTCATCGGCAGCACGATCATACGTTTCGCGCTGCCATTCGCCTCAGCGTCATTGCCGGTGAAACCGACGTTGGCGGACATGCCCCAGCGCAGCGCGTCGTCGCCGTCGAGCAGCGTGAGTTTGACGGTGTACGTGCGGGTCGCTGCGTCCGCCGAGGCGGCGATTTCGCGCACTTTGCCTGAGTAGAGTTTGTTCGGGTTGGCCCACAGCGCGATCTTTGCGTTAGGTTGGGCTTTGACGGCGGCGAGCTGGTTTTCGGCGACGTTGATGACAGCGTCTTTTTCGCCCAAGCGAGCGACGCGCACCACCGATTGCCCGGCATTGACCACCTGCCCCGGCTCGGCGTTGAGGGCGGTGACGACGCCATCGGCATCTGCCGTGAGCGTGGTGTAGTTGGCCTGGTTGCCCGATACCCCCGCCTGCGCGCGCGCCGCATCACGCTTGGCGGCAGCCGCTTTGTAGGCGTTTTGCTTTTGGTCATACACACCTTGGCTGACGAATTTTTTCGCCAGCAGGTCTTCATAGCGCGCCAGCTCGGCCTTGGCATATTCGACATCGCTGTCGGCAGCGGCTAGGGTGGCGCGGGAAGCGGCGACGTTGAGGTTGGCGTCTTGCGCGTCGAGGCGGGCGAGCACCTGGCCTTTTTTCACCGTCGCGCCAAGATCGACATTGCGCGTCAAAATTTTGCCGGCCAGGCGGAACGACATGTCGGTCTCAAAACGCGGCCGGATCTCGGCGGCGTAGGTGGTGATGCCTTGCGCGTCGCTGGCGATTGCCCGTGTCACCCGCACTGGGCGCGGTTCTTCGGCCACCGGGGCTTTCGGACTGCAAGCGGCAAGCAAGCTGGTGAGTAACACGGTGAGCAACGCAGAGGCGGTCCTTGTACTCAATAATTTCATCGTTGAATTCACTTTGAATCGTCCTCAGTGTGCATCTAGAGAGTTTCAATATCCGTCTCTAACGGTGCCGGTTTCCGGCCCGCCTTCAGGTAACACATAGCCGCGCCAAAGTGCGATCAAACCGCGATGCAGCGCTTTGCCGACATCGCGCCGCAACACGTCAAGGCCGGGGCGCGCCAGGCCTTCGGGGTCGTGGCTCGGGTCGCACAACAGCCAGGTGCCGATGCCGAACGCGTAGGTGTGATTGAGCAGTTCGACGCCCTGGCCGGGTTGCAGGCGCGGGAAAATCGCCTCGAGCTTCGGGCCGATGGCGCCGAGCCGCGCGACGATGCCGAGGCGAAACTGATACATAAAGTCGGCATCGACGTTGCGCTCGAAACTGGAGTGGCACACGCTCGCCACCTGCAAAAAAAGCGGCGTGCGCTGAACGTAGGAACAAAAACAATCGGCCGAATCTTCCACCGACATCTGCGCGCCCTTGGCAGCGATCATCGCGTCGACATCGTCGAACAGTCGGCTGGCCTGCTCGGCGTGAATCGCCATCAGCATTTCTTCTTTGGTCTTGAAGTAGAGGTAGACCGTGCCTTTGGCGAGGCCGGCTTCTTCGGCAACCTCGGCTACCGAGGCAAAATTTTCCGGGTCGCGCGCGAGCAGCCGCGCTGCCGCCTCGATAATTGCGGCGCGGCGCGCGGCTTTGTCTTCGGCCTGAACGGCACGGTGCAGGACAACCATGTGATGCCTTCAACCTTCGAGTAAACACTTTTGAAACGCGAAATGACTTGCGGTCATTTTAAAATGACTCGCGGTCATTAGTCAAGGTTTTTGCGGCAAATTATGCGATTGTCATTGGCAGTTCAAAGATCGGTCAAAACCCGTGGCATGGCGAGGGTTTAGGTGCGCGGTCCCCGTCGTCCCCTGCCGCGCCGTCCCCTTTATGCAACAGCGTCTTAGCCGGTGCTTTTCATGTCCCGGTTCAAGGCGTAAACTGCTCGCGCCCGGCAGCGGCACCGGGCGCTTTGCGACCAAAAAATCCGCGCATCGGCCCGAACCAGTTCGGGTCATCGAGACAACGAACCTAAGCAATCCAAGGAGTCCTCGTTTGAAGCCCACCGACATCGGCGATCCGGCCTACTTTCACAAGGTCGTTGACTGCCAGTTTGCGTGTCCCGCGCATACGCCCGTTCCCGAATACATTCGTCTAATCGCCCAAGGGCGTTACTCCGATGCCTACATGATCAACTGGGAGTCGAACGTGTTTCCCGGCGTGTTGGGGCGCACTTGCGACCGCCCGTGCGAGCCGGCCTGCCGCCGCGGCCGGGTGGAAGAAGAGAACATCGAGAAGCCCGAGCCGGTGGCGATCTGCCGCTTGAAGCGCGTCGCCGCCGACTACAAAGACGATGTGTCGGCACGGATGCCCAAAGTGCCAGCGAAGAAAAACGGCAAGCGCATTGCCTGCATTGGCGCCGGCCCGGCTTCGCTGACGGTGGCGCGTGATCTCGCGCCACTCGGCTACGACATCACCGTGTTTGACGGCGAAAAAAAGGCCGGCGGTTTTATCCGCAGCCAGATTCCAAAATTCCGTCTGCCCGAGAGCGTGATCGACGAGGAGTGCGGTTATATCCTCGACCTAGGCGTCAACTTTGTCTCCGGCAAACACATCGACAGCCTGAAAGGCTTGCTCGACGACAAAACCAATGGCGGCTACGACGCGATCTTCGTCGGCAGCGGTGCGCCGCGTGGGCGCGACCTCGAGATTCCCGGCCGCACAGAAGCGGCGAAAAACATTCACATCGGCATCGACTGGCTGTCGTCAGTCTCGTTCGGCCATATCGAAAAAATCGGCAAGCGCGTCATCGTGTTGGGTGGCGGCAATACCGCGATGGACTGCTGCCGCTCGTCGCGCCGCCTGGGTGGCGACGATGTCAAAGTGGTGGTGCGCTCCGGCTTCGACGAGATGAAAGCCTCGCCGTGGGAGAAGGAAGACGCGATGCACGAAGGCATCCCGATTCTCAACTTCCATGTGCCGAAAGCGTTTTTGCACGACAACGGCAAGCTCACCGGCATGACGTTTGAAATCGTTGAAGCCTTGTATGACTCGAAAGGCCGCCGCTCCTTGGTGCCGTCGGGCCAGCCCGATGTGACGATTGAATGCGATGACGTACTGGTCGCCGTCGGTCAAGAAAATTCGTTCCCGTGGATCGAGCGTGATTGCGGCATTGAGTTCGACAAGTGGGGCCTGCCGGTGGTTGACAAGGTAACGATGCAAGCGACGGTGCCGAATGTGTTCTTCGGCGGCGATGCAGCGTTTGGCCCGAAAAACATCATCTGGGCGGTGGCGCATGGCCACGACGCTGCGGTGTCGATTGACAAGTTTTGCCAGGGCGAAAACATCGCTGAGCGGCCCGCGCCGCATGTGCGCATGCTGTCGCAAAAAATGGGCATTCACGAGTGGAGCTACGACAACGGCGTGGCCAACGACACCCGCTTCAAGGTGCCGATGAAAGACATCAACCTGGCGCTGCGCAACATCAAGGTGGAGGTGGAACTGGGCTTTGATCCGCAGTTAGCGTGGAAAGAAGCGCAGAGGTGCCTGAACTGCGACGCCCAGACCGTATTCGTTGACGCCAAGTGCATCGAGTGCGACGCGTGCGTGGACATTTGCCCGATGGACTGCATCACCTTCACCTTGAACGGTGAAGAGGACGAGTTGCGCAATCGCCTCAACGCGCCGGCCACCAACAAGACCCAAGACCTGTACGTCTCCGGCACGCTCAAGACCAGCCGGGTGATGGTGAAGGACGAAGACATGTGCCTGCACTGCGGCCTGTGCGCCGAGCGCTGCCCGACCGGCGCCTGGGACATGCAAAAGTTCTTCATGCAGACGGCAAAAGCCGGGCCGGCCTCGCGCCCCTCGAAAGACAAATCACTCACGCAACCAGTGCGGAGGGCAGCATGAAAAAAATTGCCGGCGTCAACGACTTCGTCGTCAAGTTCGCCAACGTCAACGGCTCGGGCTCCGCCTCGGCCAACGAATTATTCGCCAAGGCGATTCTGCGGATGGGCGTGCCGGTTTCGCCGCGGAATATTTTCCCGTCGAACATTCAGGGTCTGCCGACTTGGTACGAGATTCGCGTGACCGAAAAAGGCTATCTCGGCCGCCGTGGCGGCGTTGATCTGATGGTCGCGATGAACCCGCAAACCTGGGACAAGGACATCGCCGAAATCGAGCCGGGCGGCTATGTGCTGTACGACTCGACGCGCCAGTTGCCGGCCTCGAAATTTCGCGACGATATTCACGTCATCGGCGTGCCGCTGACCGAGATTTGCAACGAGACCTACAACGACCCGCGCGAGCGGCAGTTGTTCAAGAACATCATTTATGTCGGCGTGCTGTCGGCGCTTCTCGACATGGACGCCGAAGCGATTGCCGAGCTGATCGGCGAACAGTACAAGGGCAAAGAGAAGTTGCTCAAGCCCAACGTGCATGCGCTGCAACTGGGGCGCGACTACGCGATGGCCAAGCTCGAATGCCCGCTGCCGATCCGGGTTGAAAAACGCGACAACATCGGCGACCTGATTTTCGCCGAGGGCAATGCCGCCGCCGCGCTGGGCATGGTCTACGGTGGCGCGACAGTGTGCGCGTGGTACCCGATCACACCGTCGTCGTCGGTAGCCGAAGCCTTCATCCGCTATTGCCAAAAGCTGCGTACTGACAGCACCAACAAAGCCAACTACGCCATCGTCCAGGCAGAAGATGAGATCGCCTCGATCGGCATCGTCACTGGCGCAGGCTGGAACGGCGCGCGGGCGTTCACCGCCACCTCCGGCCCGGGCGTGTCGTTGATGACCGAGTTCATCGGCTTGGCTTATTTCGCCGAGATTCCGATTTCGATCATCAACGTGCAGCGCGGCGGGCCATCGACCGGGATGCCGACGCGGACCCAGCAGGGTGATCTGATTTCGTCGGCGTATGCGTCGCACGGCGACACCAAACACGTGCTCTTATTCCCGGAAGATCCGCACGAGTGCTTTGAGTTTGGCGCGGCTTGCCTTGACTTGGCTGACCGTCTGCAAACGCCGGTGTTTTTGATGACCGACCTCGACATCGGCATGAACCAGCGCTTGTCGAAACCGTTCAAGTGGGACGACGCGCGCGAGTACGACCGCGGCAAGATCATGACCTACGAGATGCTCGAAGCGGGCAAAGAGTTTGGCCGCTATCTCGATGTCGATGGCGACGGCGTGCCGTTCCGCACCTACCCCGGCACCCACCCGACCAAGGGCGGCTACTTCACCCGCGGCACCACCAAAGACGCCTACGCGCGCTACTCCGAAGCCGGGCCGGACTATCTCTACAACGTCAACCGCCTGTTGAAGAAATTCGACACCGCCAAGAAACTCGTGCCGCAACCGATTGAGACGCCCTCGAAGCACAAGACCAAATTCGGCGCGCTCTACTTTGGCTCGACCAGCCCGGCGATGCACGAAGCCTTCGACGCGCTCGAAACCGGGGGCGCACCGGTGGACCTGATGCGCCTGCGCGCCTTCCCGTTCCCCGAGTCGGTCGCCAAATTTATTGCCGCACACGAGACCATTTTCATCGTCGAGCAAAACCGCGACGGCCAGATGCGCTCGATGCTGATCAATGAACTGAACGTCAACCCGGCCAAGATGGTCGCGGTGCTCAACTACGACGGCACCCCGATCACCGCGCGCTTCATCATCCGTGAAGTGGCCGAACGGATCAAAGGACTGAACGTGACTCCGATCAAGAAAGTGGCGGCACAAAAATGACCTACATCACCAAACCGACCCTGCATCACCCCACCCTGACGCGCAACAAGGCCGGCTACACGCGGCGCGACTACGAGGGCAAGATCAGCACCCTGTGCGCCGGTTGCGGCCACGACTCGATCAGCGCCGCGATCATTCAGGCGGCCTGGGAACTCGACATCCAGCCGCACCGCGTCGCCAAGCTGTCGGGCATTGGTTGCTCGTCGAAAACGCCGGATTATTTCCTCGGCAATTCGCACGGCTTTAACACCGTGCATGGGCGCATGCCCTCGGTGTTGACCGGTGCGAATCTGGCGAACCGCGACCTGATTTATCTCGGTGTGTCGGGCGACGGCGACTCCGCCTCGATCGGCATCGGCCAGTTCGCCCACGTCATGCGCCGTGGCGTCAACATGACCTATATCGTCGAGAACAACGGCGTCTACGGCCTCACCAAAGGCCAGTTTTCGGCCACCGCAGATCAAGGCTCGAAGTCGAAGAAAGGCGTCGCCAATTCGGAGTCGCCAGTGGACATGGTCAGTCTCGCGCTGCAACTCGGCGCGACCTACGTCGGTCGCAGTTTCTCCGGCGACAAGCGCCAATTGGTGCCGCTGATCAAAGGCGCGCTAGCCCACCAGGGCGCGGCCTTCATCGATGTGCTTAGCCCGTGCGTCGCCTTCAACAACCACCCCGGCAGCACCAAGAGCTACGACTACGTGCGCGAGCACAACGAAGCGGTGAGCCGGATCGACTTCATCCAGACGCGTGCGGAAATCACGGTTGATTATCCGGAAGGCGAAGTGGTCAACGTGCCACAGCACGACGGCACCATTCTGCGCCTGCGCAAGCTGCATCCCGGCTATGACCCAACCAACCGCGTCGCCGCGATGAACTACGTCGCCGAGCATCAGGCCAAGGGCGAAGTGACGACCGGGCTGCTCTACATTGATCCGGAGCCGGAAGACCTGCACGCCCATCTGAACACCTCGATGACGGCGTTCAACCGGATGAATGCGAAGGATTTGTGTCCCGGTAGCGCGATGCTGGAGAAGATCAACGCCTCGCTGCGTTGATTTTGTTTCGACCATTTTGCCGGTGCCGGCAAAATGGTTGTTGCGGTTTCTCCGCGCGCTTCGTACACCCTGAAACCGTTGGTGGGAGCGGTTCTCCGTGAAAAACGCTCTCGCGAATACGGTCAATCCGATACTCTGGTGATTGCGGGGCTACAATCCTTCTCACCCAAATTCTTCCGTCCCGGGAGCCGCCATGAAACCCACCCTCAACAAAACTGCAAACGGCGCGCGTAACGTCGCGCCCAAGGCACCCGCGCAGCGCCGCCGCACCGCTGCGCACGCCGCGGTCAGCCAGGTAAACGGCCATGCCGTCACGCGTGGCAGCAAGCGCACCGAGGCCGCAATCGCCGCCCTGCTCGGCATCCGATTGAAATGAAATTTCTGCTTGACACCAACGTGCTGGTGCATGTCACCAACAAAAGCCGGGGTTTCGAGCACATCACAGAAAATCTGCGGCGCACAGGCATCGAGCAGTGCGCCATTTCGGCGCTGACGGCTTATGAATTGCGTTACATGATCCTGCGCGGGCCGGGTCGGGTGAAGCAAGAGAACATCGCACGACTGGAAAGTTTTTTTGCCCAGTTCAGCCCGCGCTTGATCCTCCCTGTCACCGGCGCGGTTGCCGAAATCGCCGCTGCGCTGCGCGTTGAATTGCAGACCAAGGGGCGCGACATCGGACTTAACGATTGCGTGATCGCCGCGCAGGCCCTGCATGCCAATCTCGTCTGCGTCACCGCGAACCGCAAACATTTTGACCGCGTGCGCGGTCTTGACGTTACTGACTGGACAGAGGTATCGAACCACGAGTGACCGGCCAGTGAATCACGCGCGGTGACCGGCGAACCCGCCGGCGTGACAGGCGAAATCAACGTGCTGTAGTTGCGGTTGGATCGAATGCATATCGCTGAAACCCTTGGTGGTAGCCATTCTCCGGCCATCACGATCAGCGCACTACTTGGGGAGCCTGACAAGCGCGGCGGCACCCGAAATTTCTACCCTCGCGCATGGCTGCTGCGCACAATCTCATCAGCAAGTAGCTGCGTCTCTTGCGGGAGGTCTTGCAGCTTCGTGTCGGCACCAGCCAGGCTGTAAAGCGCTTGAACAAAGGGCTGTAAAAACTGCGCGTGCCGGCTCAGCTGCATCCAGTCAGCCAAGGTTTCGGCCAGCCCCAGTTCGTGGCATTCCCACACTTGTTCTTTGAGTCGGTAGAAAGCCAGGGCATTGCTATTTTGCGCCTCGCTGACCAATTGCTCCAGCGCATCGAGCGCCAACTGCTGATTGCCAAGAAATAAATGCACTTGTAAAGAGAGGTGGCTCTCATCGGCTTGAAGCTGCATCGATGCCTGGCGAAACAAGAGTAGCGCCTCATCTCTTCGCTTTTGCAGCACCAGTAAACGCGCAAGATTGGCGATCAAAGTGGCTTGGTTTCCATCCAGATCAATGGCTGTGCGGTACGCGGCCTCAGCCTCGTCGTAGCGGCTCAAGTGCTGATGCAGCAGATTGCCCAAACCATCCCAGGCGAAGGCAAATTTTCCATCGAGCGCAATGGCTGTGCGGTAAGCAGCCTCAGCCTCGTCGTAGCGCCTCAAATGGTCTTGCAGCAAACTGCCCAAACCATTCCAAGGGTGGGCGTATTTGCCATCGAGTTCAATTGCTGCGCGGTAAGCGGCCTCAGCCTCGTCGTAGCGGCTCAAGTGGTCTTGCAGTAGATTGCCCAAATTATTCCATGGGATTGCGGAGTTGCCATTCAGCTCAATGGCTTTGCGATAGGGGGCTTCGGCTTCCTTGTGGCGATTGAGGTGGTAGTGCAAAAGCCAGCCTTTAGGATTGGACTGATCAACCGCAAACTGCTGCTCCACCCATTCCAGGCACTTGAGCGCCCAATCATCTTGATGATTCTTCAGCACAGTCTCGCTAACAGAAATCGCTGCTCCACGATGTGTGGAAAAGCAGTGGCGCATTTGCTCGTATGCCAGTTGTGAATTTGGTAGGTCTGGAAAAAAGTCTTGGTTTAAAACTCTGTGCCGGATGGCTGCAAAGTCGTTTTCACCGAGACGCTCCTTAAATTCTTTCACTTCGTCTCTAAAAACGTCCGCCATCGAATCGTATTGAAAACGACTGAGGCGTGGCGCTTCACGGGCGCAGCGCTCTTTTTGGGAGAGACTTAGGCTGAGCGAACCCAGTACTGCGTCTACCCACTCTTGCATCTCTTGCGGCGTGGCAGGGTGGCGGCAGTGTTGTAGCAAAGCTGGCAAGGCATTGAGTCTGCGCAAATAGTCGGGTACACCTTTGAAAGCTTCGTCGTCATGTTCAAAATCGAAAAAACCGCTCAATTGCTCCTGGACTTTTTCTTTGTGTTGACTCAGTTGCTTCAAGATGCTCCAGCGCAGCGCGTGGCGCTCATCGCAGTTGTCTGGCAGGGCTTCGGCCAAGGAACGGTCGTATTCCAACTCGTAGAGCGATGTGCTGGATGACCCAGATGCCGAGCCTATGCGGCCACGTGCCAGGTGTTGCAGCTCGGTCGTGCTAAACCACAGGCGCATGAACTCCACCAGCCAAATGAGCTTAGTGCGCTGGCGGCGTGGCGACAAGCGCATCAAGTACCAAATATTAAAAAACCGTTCGGCCGCTTGGTAGCCACTGCGCGTAGTGCCTTGCAGTGTGGTGCGCTGGATCAAACCTTCCAGCTCCAGGCGCTTGAGCTGTGGGCTGATGGTGCCCGCTTTTTCTTGTGAAGCGCTGGCCAATTCGCCCATCGAGATCGGCGCCCAGTGCTCCAAGATGTGCGCCAGGAGCTTGCGGGGAACATCGGCCAAATGCTCAAAGCGGCTTTTGTAAAGCGGTGTCATGTCGTCCAGCAGCGACTCCAAATCCGTGCGCACATGGCCGCCCTGCCCACTGGCCAAGAGGCTGTAGAGCATCACGGTGGTGCGCGGGTTGCCGCCCGAGAGCTGGCGCAGCGTGGCCAAACGCTCAGGCTGCTGGGTCAACTGCTCTTGCATCTGCTGATGCATCGCCGCGCCGCCAAAGGTTTGCGCCAGCGCCAACAGCGCAGCCTGCATCTCGGCCAATTGCAAGGGGCGCAACTCGATGACGCGGAAAAAGTCTAAAAACGCATCGTGGTACTCGCTGTTGGCCTCCAGGCTTTCGTAGCTGCCCCCGACCCAGAGCAAATGACTTTGCGATTGCAGCACTTGGCGCAATGCCCAGTGCGCCTCTTTGCCAATGGTGTTCAAGAGCAAATCGGTGTTATCCACCAGTAGCAAAAATCGCTGCCCGCGCACGCTTGCGCACTCGGCAATGGCGTCTAAATAGGCCTGTGGCTGTTCGGCCTGGGGCAGCGCGGCAATTCGCTCAGACGCTGCATCCAAGCCACTGGTTGGCTCATGCTTGCGTTCAATAGCGTCGGCCAAAGCGTCGAGCACATTGGCCCAAAATTGGCCGAGGGTGCGTACGGTGTACTGCTCTTCCGGGAAACGCAGCGCCAGCCATTGCGGGGCGAGTTCTGGGTCATCTTCTACCGCCAAAGCCAGGCGCTGCATGAGAGTGGATTTGCCCATACCACGCGCGCCGACCAAGAGGGCGTGCTGCCCGACCGTGCCTTTTTGGGTTTTGCGCAGGCTGTCCAGCAAGTCTGCCAACTCGCTTTTTCTGGCCACAAAAATCGCGCGCAGTTGCTCTGCGCTCCACAAATGGGGGTTGTACTTGCTGATCGCGGAAAAACCGCCTGCGGGCGGTGTGGGCAGAACCAGTGGCAGGGGCCGGCCTTCATGCTCAGACATGGTTGCGCCTCCACCACTCGCGCAGCAAAAATGATCGGAAGTGGACGCGCTGCGCGGCGTTGACCGGGCTGGTATAGCCTTCGTCAGTCAGCCGGGCCAGGGCGCTCAGGAGATGATCTTCGCGCAGGCTGGCATCGGCTTGCAATTTGGCGAGGCGGTTGCTCAATTGCTTGAGCGTCAAGCCGTCTTTGGCTTTCGACAAATGGGTCAAGAGAGTTTGGCAAAATTTGAAATCAGACACGCTCAAAGACTTTTGCAAGCGCTGCTCCCAGTGGTGAAAGCGCGAGCGCTGGGCGAGCAGGTTTTCAAACGCGTTGTCGCTGTCTTCTTTTGTCAGGGGGGTCAGCGGTGAGCCGCTCCCGTTCGCTGGTGGTGGAGCGGGGGTTTCTTCGATGCGTATCCTTGCAGCTTTAACGCTTTCATCGAGCAGTAAACAAATAAAGAAGGGCGAGAGCCAGCCGATGCGATCAAGGGCATGTTGCGCGAGCGATGCCTTGCTGTCCCACCCCGCCTCTTGCGCAAAGTGCTGCCACATGCCCTGCGCTTGACTGGCCGAAAATGGCCCCAGCGGGTAGGGATAGCAGTCGTTCATATGCGCTGCCAGTTGATGCTGCTCCAACAGCGATTGCAGGCCAATCGAGCCGGTGAACACAAAGCGGCAGGTGTTGCCAGCAGTTTGCCGCCAGGTGCGCAGCCAAACCAGCAAGCTGGCGGCTTCAGCAGCATTGCGCCCAAGGATGTTTTGCAGCATGACTGGAAACTCGTCGAGCAAAATCAGCAAGGGCTGGTCTTGCAGGCGTTGCTGGACTTGGAGTGCTTGAGCATCCCATGTGACGGCGCTCTTGCTGTGCAAATCGATCTCAACGCCTGCTCCACCGATTTCTTTAGGCGTGGTCAGTTTGACTTTTTGGATGCGGCCTAGCCAATCCGTCGCGGCTGTGGCATTGCTTTTGAGGAAAGCTTTGATTCCTGCTACCGGAAATTCGCGATCAAGCAGGGCTACAAAGTCTGAGGCGTGATGGATTCCTGACACATCGACCCAACGCCCAATAGCGCCGTGGGTACTCGCTTCGTCTTGCAATTTCAAAAGAATCGAGCTTTTACCCAAGCGCCGCACACCTGGGAACACCAAATGCTCTTTTTCAAGATAGCGCCAGATCGCGGCCAGATCTTTTTCACGCCCCCAAAAGTCTGGGCCAGTAGCAGGAGCGCCTACTCTCATCGCACCCTCCTAAAATATAGTCAAAAGTGAATTAATTCATATTTGACTATATTTTACAATATATTTATTCAACATTGAATTATTTTATTGATTGGCAGAGATTGTACGTCTGTACAATGAGTGTATATCGATGTAACTGTTGGTAGGAGCCATTCTCCGGCACTCGCCTGAGCCGGTCTGAACAGTTTTCCGGTGCCGGCAAACTGTTCGCGCTAACCGGCATCGACGTGTTTTTCCACCGGCGCGACGCTGCGCCCCGCAAACTGCGCATAGGCGACGCCGGTCATCACGATCAGAGCGCCGCCGATCTTGATCGCGGAAAACTCCTCGCCCAAGGTGAGCCACGACACCAGCCCGGCAATCGGCGGCATCAGGTATTGCAGCGGTGCGCTCTTGGCAACGCCGCGCACCTGATTGACCCAGGCCCACACCAGCCAGCCGAGAAACGCCGACACGGTGATCGACCAAGCCATCAACAGCCAGACCTTGAGCGGCACGGCGGCGAGCGGCGCGGCCACGGCGGCAGGCAGGGTCGCCAGCACGATCCAGGGCGCGCCGAAGGCCAGCGTCCAGGCCAGGAGCAGCAGCGGGCCGTAGCGCGCCGTCAGCGGCCTCGCCAGCACGGTGTAGAGGGCAAAGCAGAACGCGGCTGACAACAGCACCAGGTCACCCAAGCCGGCGCGCGCCAGCCCGGTGACAAATTTGTCCGACAAAAACACCACGATGCCGGCGAACGCCAAGCCGGTGCCGATCAACTGTGGGCGGTGCAGCTTGTCCCCGGTGAGCGCGGCGAGGATCAGGAGGGTAAAGACCGGCCCGCTGGTCAGCACCAGCGCGCTGGAAAATGCAGTCGAAAAGCTGATGCCCCAGGTGACGACGGCGACATGCACGGTGTGGCCGATCAACCCGCAGACGATGAAGCGCGGCAAGTCAGCGCGCAGCGGCACGGCCTCGCGCCAGCGGCCGCGATAGACCCAGGCGATCAGGCCGAAGCCCAATAGCGGCATCGAGACAAAGCGGAAAAACAGAAACACCGCGACGCCGGTTTCATCGAGGATGATTTTGGTAATCGCGAAGTTGGCACCCCAGATCGCCATCATGCACACTGCGGCGGCGAGCGACCACTGACGCGCGGCTTTGGAGTGCAGCACCGGCACGGCCACCGCTGCCACCGCGGCCTCTGCCGCCAGAGTGGGCACGCTCACTTCGCGTTCAGCATGCGCTCGACGTAGCGCGCGATCAAGTCGATTTCGAGATTGACCCGATGCCCCGGCTTGAGGTGTTTGAGCGTCGTCATCGCGATGGTGTGCGGGATCAGATTGATGCTGATGTCCGCGCCGTTCTTGCCAGATTCACCG
>JAYVSR010000142.1:0-14288 GCA_043775155.1 Burkholderiales bacterium
TAACTGCCGGTTTGAATTTCTACAATTTCCAAGTCTATTTTCCCCGGATTTTCGAGCCGATGGACGGTGCCAAGCGGAATATAAGTTGACTCATTCTCCGCCAGCAAAATCGTTTCGCTGCCGCGCGTCACCTTGGCCGTACCCTGCACCACCACCCAGTGCTCGGCGCGGTGGTGGTGTTTTTGCAGCGACAGCGTCCGCCCCGGCTTGACGACGATGCGTTTCACTTGATGGCGCGGGCCATTGGCGATGCCCTCGTAGCTGCCCCACGGGCGCTGCACGACGGTGTGCAGGTCGATTTCGGCACGGCCTTGTTGGCGCAAGCGCTCGACAATATGCTTGACGTCCTGGGCGCGCGCTTTCGGTGCCACCAGCACGGCGTCGGCGGTTTCAATCACGATCATGTTGTCAAGGCCGATGGTGGCGACCATTCTCGACTCAGCGCGAATCAGGCTGTCGCGAGTCTCGTGTGACACGACATCGCCACGGCAATGGTTGCCGGCCGCATCGGCCACCTGGCTGCGGGTCAGGGCGTCCCACGCGCCGATGTCGTTCCAGCCGGCGTCGAGCGGAATCACCACGCCATCAGGGGTTTTCTCCATCACCGCATAGTCGATCGAATCGGCGCGGCAGCGCGCGAACGCATCGGTCGCGAGACGGACAAAATCAAGATCGGTCTGGGCAGCGGCAACCGCCTCACCGGCTGGGCCGGCGATGTCTGGTGCCAGTTGGGCGAGCCGGTCGAGGAAGGTGTCAGCGCGGAATAAAAACATGCCGCTGTTCCAGTAGTAGCTGCCGTCGGCGACGTATTCGGCGGCGGTTGCGGCATCGGGCTTTTCGACAAATTCGCCGATCGCAAAGCCACCGGCCACTGCCGCGCCACGCCGGATATATCCATAACCGGTTTCTGCCCGCTCCGGCACGATGCCAAAGGTCACCAGCCGCCCGGCTTGGGCATACGTCACGCCGTCCTCTACGGCGCGTTGAAACGCCGCCACATTGGCAATCACGTGATCCGACGGCAACACCAGCAACAGCGGCGCGCTTGTCGTGTTGCCGGCCGTGCTGCGGCAGGCCCAGGCGGCGGCGGCGGCGATTGCCGGTGCGGTGTTGCGCGCGGCGGGTTCGAGCAAAATATCCGCCGCAGCGCCGACGTCACGCAACTGCTCGGCCACTAAAAAGCGCTGCGCTTCGTTGGTCACGATGATGGTTCTGCCAACGCTGGCCATGCCATCGACCCGGCGCACCGTGTCTTGCAGCAACGAGGCGTCACCGACCAGGCGCAAAAATTGTTTCGGGTGCTGCGCCCGCGACAACGGCCACAGGCGCGTGCCGGCACCACCGCACAACACCACTGGAACCAGTTGTCGGGATGGATCAGGTGCGGGCGGATGGGCCGGGGTCTGCATGGTTGCTTTCGTCACTATCGTTGCTGTGCGGATGGTTCGAGTGGTTCGGACGGTTCGGGTGGGTCTGCGGTGCGCCAGTTTACGCGGGGTACAGCGCACCCAGTATGCGGGTGCCGCGCGCGCCAGTGACGGCGGGCAGGTTTCCCGGTTGGCCCAATACGGTCTGACGCGCCAGCCAGGCAAACGCTACCGCTTCCACCCAATCTGCCTGTACACCGAGCGCATCCGTTATGTCCCAGGCAACGCTAGGGGCGGCTGCGCGCAGCGCCGCCAGCAGATGCGCGTTGCGCGCGCCGCCGCCACAGACGTAAGAGGCGACGCCACCGGGCATCGCCCCAGCAGCCGACGCGGTTTCCGACGCCGTTTCCGCCAGCACCGCATCGGCGATGCTGCGCGCGGTCAAGGCACACAGCGTCGCCTGCACGTCTGCCGCTGCCTCGTCGCCAGCGAGATGTTTGGAGAGCCAATCGCGATTGAATAAATCGCGACCGGTACTTTTTGGGGCGGGCAATTTGAAATAGGGTTCAGCCAGACACGCTTGCAACAGCGCCGGCAGCACCCGACCCGACGCCGCCCACTCCCCGCCGCTGTCGTAAGGGTGTCCCAAGTGCTGGGCGATCCAGCCGTCCATCAGGCAATTGCCTGGACCGGTGTCAAACCCGCGCACTGGCCCATGCACTTGCCCATCGGCGAGCAGGCCGGCCGGCAAGTTCGACAGGTTGGCAATTCCGCCAATGTTGACGATCACCCGATGCTGCGTTGCGTCGGCGAACAGCGCCCGATGAAACGCCGGCACCAGCGGCGCGCCTTGACCACCCGCCGCCACATCGCGGCTGCGAAAGTCGGCGACGACCGCGATCCCCGTCAACTCAGCGAGCAGGGCGGGGTTGTTAAGTTGAACCGTGAAGCCCAGCTCAGGGCGGTGCCGCACGGTTTGTCCGTGCGCGCCGATTGCGGTGACGCTGTTGGCGTCAACCTGCGCGCTCAACAGCAATGCCTGCACGGCGGCGGCATACTCGCGCGCCAGCGCGTTCGCTGCGAGGGCAGAGCGATGGATTTCATTTTCGGAAGGCGCTTGCAGCGCCGCCAGCTCGGCGCGTAGCGCCGGTGCAAACGGGGCGTAATGAGTCGCCAGTGTTTGCTGCGCGGAATGAGAAAAATCGACCAGCGCGGCATCAATGCCATCGAGGCTGGTGCCGGACATGAGGCCGATATACAGCGCGCGGCCCGATGTTGTGGCGGGGGTTGCGGTGACGGTTCCGGCGAGTGCGGCAGCGACCGGGGCGTCAGACGTAGTTGCTGCGTGCGCGTCCGTCATCACGACGCCGCGCAACGCTATTCGAAGTTGGCAGCCGCCAGCAACGGCGCTTCACGCAGTTTGGCAATCCGCAGGTTCAGCGGTGCGGCCTTTTGCTGGAAGTCCGCCAGATGCTTCGCCTCCAGCGGCAGAGCGGCTGGCAGCGTGATGGTCAGCGGATTGACTGCCGCGTTGGCGACGCGAAACTCGTAATGCAAATGCGGCCCGGTGGCCCAGCCGGTCTGGCCGACGTAGCCCACTACTTCGCCTTGACTCACCCGTGCGCCGGTTTTCATGCCGGGCGCAAAACCGCTCAGGTGCGCGTACAGCGTGGTGAAGCGGCCTTGGTGCCGCACGATCACGACGTTGCCATAGCCGCCCTGACGGCCAGCGAAATCAATCACGCCGTCGGACGTTGCACGAATCCGCGTACCGGTCGGCGCGCCATAATCGACGCCACTGTGTTGCCGCCAGGTGTTGTGAATCGGGTGCATGCGGCCACCGAAACCGGAGGTGACGCGGGAGAACTCCAGCGGCGAGCGCAGAAATGCCTTGCGCAGATTTTTGCCTTCCGGCGTGTAGTAACCCGACGCCTCTTTATCCGACGGGTTGTCGTACCAGACGGCGGCAAAGGTTTTGCCGTTGTTGTTGAACTCCGCCGTCAGCACGCGCCCGGCTTTGACGAATTCGCCCTGGTGATAAAACATTTCGTAGACCACTTGAAACCGGTCGCCTTTGCGAATGTCCTTGTAAAAATCGATGTCGCCGGAAAACACTTCGGCGATTTGCGTCGTCACGCTATCGGGCAAGCCGACCGCGTCAGCTGCGCCAAACAGTGAATTGCGGATTTCCGCGCTCTTCATCTGCACCCGGCGCTCAAGCTGCAACTCGGCTTTGGTCGTCGTGAACTGATCGCCGTCGCGCTCAATCGTGACGTTTTCGGTGGGCGAGAGCGAGTACGACAAATTGACCAGTTCACCATCGCCATCGGTCTCGGCGCGAATCGCCCGGCCCGGACGCAAATTGTTGGTCAGCACCCGCGCTTCGGCGTTGCTGCGCAAATACTGAAACGCCGCGCTGTCACTGATGCCCAAGCGCGCCAGCAGGGTCGCCAGCGTATCACCGCGCTGCACCCGCTCTTCGCGGAACACGCCCTGATCTTCGCCATCGATGCTGACCAATTGGGTGTTCGCCAGCACCAGCGGCTGCGTCAGCACAGCGGTAGGAATGGTTTCCGGTGCGACCACGCCCAAGGTCGCGAAGGCACCGCCCGAGACGCATAGCGCAATGACGCTAAACCGCAGTTGGCGAGTTTGAAGAGGTGTCAGGCGGGATAAAATCTCGAACTTCACTTGAGATGATCTTTGTGAAATGCCTTGCGGTGCCGCTGCTCCCGGAAATACAAACCAACGCGCCGGGGCGGGCACAGGCGAAGCGCGCAGTATAGCAAAGCCGTCACCCGGGACCGCTCCGAAACCCGCCCCGAATCCAATCGAGCAACTTGGCCCGAAACCGGCCCAAAAAACCACCGTTGACTGCCGCTCCAATCCGCCTCCCAAAACCCGTCCATGACCCGCCCATGACCCGCAACGCCTTTGACGTACTGACCGAACGCGGCTTCGTCGCCCAAACCACCGATGCCGAGGGCGTGCGCGCCTTGCTGGAGCGGGAAAAGATCACCTATTACATCGGCTTTGACCCGACCGCCAGTTCGCTCCACTGCGGCTCGCTGGTGCCGATCATGGCGATGGCGCAATTGCAGCGCGCCGGCCACAAGCCGGTGGGGTTGGTCGGCGGCGGCACCGCGATGGTCGGCGACCCGTCCGGCAAAACCGAAATGCGCCAGATGCTCAGTGCCGAAGCGATTGCCGCCAACGGCGACGGCCTGCTCGGCCAGCTCAAGCGCTATCTCACGCTCGACGGCGCGGCCGGCATCTCGGCCAACAATGCTGACTGGCTGATGGAATTGAAGTACATCGAATTTTTGCGCGACATCGGGCGCTACTTTCGCGTCAACGAAATGATCCGCGCCGATGCCTACCGCGCGCGGCTGGAGCGCGAAGAAGGCTTGTCCTTCATCGAGTTCAACTACCAGTTGCTGCAAGCGTTCGACTACCTGCGCCTCTACGAGCGCCACGGCTGTGTGCTGCAAATGGGCGGCGATGACCAATGGAGCAACATCCTCGCCGGTTGCGATTTGATCCGCCGCAAGCACGCGAAACAGGCGCATTGCATTACCTTTCCGCTCCTCACCACCGCGCGTGGCGAGAAGATGGGCAAGACTGCGAATGGTGCAATCTGGCTCGACGCCGCGCGCACCAGCCCCTACGATTTTTATCAATACTGGGTCAATACTGACGACCGCGATGTGAAGCGCTTTCTCGCGCTGTTCACGTTTTTGGAAATGGCTGAGGTCGAGCGGCTGGGTGCGGCGCAGGGCGCAGAAATCAATGCGTCGAAGCAAGTGCTGGCGTTTGAAGCGACCAAGTTGTGTCACGGCGAAGCCGCAGCGAATGAAGCGCGCGCGGCGGCCAAAGCGGCGTTTGGTGGTGGTGGCGGTGCGGGCGGCAGTGCCGGCAGCAACGCCGGCGGTGACCTGAGTGCGATGCCCAGCACCGGCATTGATGCAGCACGGCTCGATGCCGGCGTCAGCGTGATCGAACTCCTCGCCGAGTGCGGCGTATGCGCCTCAAAAGGCGAAGCGCGGCGGCTGGTGCAGCAAGGAGGTGCTTACGTCAACGACACAGTGGTGGCGGACGACAAGGCGCGCGTCACGGCGGCTGATCTGAAAGACGGCGCGATCCTGCTGCGCGCCGGCAAGAAAAAATATCATCGTGTGCTGGCGGCATGAATATGAGCAGCAGTATATGAGCACCAGTGTGAGTACTTCATTGCAGCAAGTGATCCGCGATCTCGGCGGCATTCCGTTCTCGGCTGAGCCGGCCCTGCTGGCTGAAAAAAGCCGCGACCACTTCTGGTTCAGCCCGATCCTCAAGAGCGAACTCGAAGGCCTCACCGCCGACTTGATGGTGTCCCCGCGCACACAAGAAGAAGTGCTGCAAGTGATACGAGCCTGCGTGCGGCATCGCGTGCCGCTGACGGCGCGTGGTGCTGGTACCGGCAACTTCGGCCAATCCGTGCCGCTGGCCGGCGGCGTGCTGCTCGACATGACCCAGGTCGACCGGATGGTCTGGATGCGCGGCGCTTCAGCGCGCGCCGAAGCGGGCATGCTCACGCTCGACTTTGACCGTGCGGTGCGCGCGCAGGGCTGGGAGATGCGCATGCATCCATCGACCAAACGAGTCGCCACGCTGGGCGGCTTTATGGCGGGTGGCCACGCGGGCGTCGGCTCGGTCAACCACGGCATTCTGCGTGATCGCGGCAATATCCTCGGGCTGAAACTCGCGACCATCGAACCCGAGCCACGCATTCTCGAGATTCGCGGCGCTGATCTGGCGACCGTGCATCACGCCTACGGGGTTAACGGCGTGATGCTTGAAGTGGAACTGCCGCTCGCGCCAGCCTATGCGTGGCGCGACCTCATCATCACCTTCAACGATTTCATGCAGGCCGCGCGCTTCGGTTGGGCGCTGGCCTCGTCCGACGGCATCGTGAAGAAGCTGATCTCGCCGGTCACGGCGGTGCTGGCGCAGCACTTTCACGCCTTGCGCCCGGTGATTCCCGCCGGGCAGCATCCGGTCTTTGCGATGATCGCGCCTGAGAGCATGGAAGCGCTGCGTGAGCTGGTCCAAGAATTCGGCGGCAGCATCACGCTTGAGTGCGCCGAAGGCGAACACCTCGGCACGCCGATCTACGAATTCACCTGGGGCCACACGACGATGCGCGTGCTGGAGCACCAGCCGGATGTGACCTACCTGATCTGCATCTTTGGCGGCGCTGATCCGCTGGAGCAGGTGCGGCAGGCGCATGAGCAGCTCGGCACCGAAGCGCCGTTGCATCTCGAATACAAGCGCCTCAACGGTCAGCTCGTGGTCGAAGGCATTCCGGTGTTTCGTTTCACCGGCCCCAAACAGATTGATCGGCTATCAGCGGCGTTTCAGGCGCTGGGCGTGAAGATCGCCAACGTGCATACCTATTTTTTGCAAAACGGCGGGATGCATCTGGTCGATGAAGCGCAGATCAATTTCAAGCGCGCGGTGGATCCGTTCAACTTGATGAACCCGGGCAAGATCGCCGGGTTTGATGAGATCGATGGCGCGCCTGGCGGCGCTGCGCACATCAAGGCGGCAGGCTGGGCTTACTGAGCCGCGGAGCGGAGCCGCCGGGGATCAGCAGCGGAGAAAATGCCTGAAACCCTTGGTGGGAGCGGGTTTCAGGCGAGTCGAGATTTATGCGTTAGCCTGCTGTCCCCGATGCGCCCAGCCGGTCATGCGCTTTTCAATCCACGCAAACACTTCGTACATCACCATCGCCATCACCGAGATGACGATCACGCCGGCGAACATCAGCGGCGTTTTGCTTGACGAGCTCGCACTCATCATCAAGTAGCCGATACCAGCGTTCGACGCGCTGATCTCCGACACCACCGTGCCGACAAAAGCCAGGGTGATCGCGACTTTCAACGACGCAAAAAAGAACGGCATCGAGCGCGGCAGGCCGACCTTTTTCAGAATCTCGACGCGCGTCGCGCCCAGTGCGCGCAGCACGTCTTCAAGCTCCGGCTCCAGCGTGGCGAGGCCGGTGGCAACGTTCACCACAATCGGAAAGAACGAAATCAAAAACGCCGTGATGATGGCGGGCGTGGTGCCAATCCCGAACCACACCACCAGGATCGGCACAAACGCTGCCTTTGGCACCGAGTTGAAACCCACCAGGAGCGGATAGCAGGCGCGATAAATCAGCGCCGACGATCCCAACAGGCAGCCGAGCACCACACCCACGGCGACGGCAATCGCAAAGCCCACCATGGTGGTCCAAAAGGTTTGCAGCGCATGGTGAAACACCGGGCCGCGGTACTCAATCAGTGAATCCCAAATTGCGCTCGGCATCGGCAGCACGAACGGGTCCACCTTGAAGGCGCGGCAGATCAGCTCCCAAAGCAGGAGCATCCCAAGCGTTAGCAGTGTAGGAGCGTGCTTTTCAGCGAAGCTTTGATACATGGCGCATCTCCTCTTATGATTTGCGCAGCGCGCCGATGTGTTCGCGCAACTCATGCACGACTTCGGCGAACGGCTTGCTGTAAGTGACTTCAAGATCGCGCGGGCGCGGCAAGTCAATCTCGCGCTTGGCGACGATCCGGCCCGGGCGCTTGCTCATCACGTACACGGTGTCGGCGAGAAACGCCGCTTCGCGCAAATCATGGGTCACCAACACCACGGTGAACGGATTGACGGCGTGCAAGTCGCGCAGCACGCACCACAGCTCCTCACGGGTGAAGGCATCGAGCGCGGCGAACGGCTCATCCAACATCATTAACTTTGGTTCGTGTACCAGTGCGCGGCAGATTGACGCGCGCTGCTGCATGCCGCCGGACAATTCCCACGGGAATTTGTGTTCCCAGCCTTTGAGGCCAACCGTTTCGATCAGCTTCATCGCGCGCTCCACATACTCCGCACGCTTGGCCTTGAAATTTGATTTGTAGGGCTGGACGATTTCGAGCGGCAGCAGCACGTTGTCAAGCGTGGTGCGCCAGGGCAGCAAGTTGGACGACTGAAATGCCATGCCAGTGATTTTCAGCGGCCCGGTCACTGGTTTGCCATCGACGATCACCGTCCCTTTGGTCGGCGGCTTCAAGCCGGTACACAGCTTCATGAAGGTTGATTTACCGCAGCCGGACGGCCCGACGATGGCGACGAACTCGTGTTCCTTGATCGAGACTGAAACGTCTTCGATGGCGAAGTCAGAGACCGGGTTGTACTTGAGCCAGACCTGGTCGAAATCAATAAATGCGGTCATTGCGCCTCTGCGGGTGGAAAATATTGAGGGTACAAAGTGTAGCGAGATTGTATACAAATCAAACCGTGCGGCGGCCCCCAATGCACCGCCCCGCAGTACGTCGAACTGTCAGCATCGAAGGCGAGCGCCCCGGCACGGCGTCGTTCGCATGGATGACGCACGACCTGAGCAAGAGCGGCGTGCTGGGTGACGCCACGCTCGCAACCGCAGCGATGGGAATAAAATTGTTGGACTCGCTGGGCCAGGGCTGGGCCGGGCTGATTCGTGACATTCATCTCTTCAAGCAACCTGCGGCGGGTGCCGGGCCGTTGGGTTCTTGAGAGGAGATTTGCCATGCTGCAAACCCAGCAACCCGTGTTGCAACGATTTTGGAATCCGGTGATTCCATCCGATCAGGTGAAAGACCAGCCGGTTGGCCTTAAATATTTTGGTCAAGAGATCGTGCTGTGGCGCGATTCGGCCGGCACCATCAGCGCGCTCGAAGACCGCTGCCAGCACCGCACCGCGAAACTCTCCGCAGGTTGGGTCGATGGTGACGCTTTGGTGTGCGGTTATCACGGCTGGAACTACGCGACTGACGGCAAGTGCATCAAGATTCCGCAGCAGCCAGAGCTGGCGCCCAAGCTATGCAGCGCCCGTGCCCGCGCTAGGCGCTTTCATGCCGAAGACCGCTACGGCTATGTCTGGGTCTGTCTCGCGGCGGAGCCGCTGGCCGGTATTCCCGATTTTGAAGAAGATGGCGCGCCCGGCTTTCGGCGCATTCCGCAGTTTTATGAAGTGTGGCGCACGTCAGGGCTGCGGCTGATGGAGAACTCATTCGACAACGCGCATTTCAGCTTTGTCCATCGCGCCAGTTTTGGCCAGAGCCACCAGACCATTCCGGCCTCAATCAAACTCACTCCGACGGACTACGGATTTTTGTTCGAGACCAAAGCACCGGTGAACAACCCGCCCGAGCAAAAGAAATTACTCGGCATGCAGGACGATCAAACCGTGCGCCACATGCGCAACAAGTGGTACCTGCCGTTCGTGCGCAAGCTGCACATCACTTACCCGAATGGTTTGGTGCATGCCATCGTCACCTGCGCCACGCCGATCGATGATGCGTCAATCCAAGTGTGCCAGTGGGCCTATCGGAATGACACCGAGGCTGATGCGCCAGCAGCGGACGTGGTGGCGTTCGACCGCCAGGTCACGAGTGAAGACAAAGGCGTGCTCGCCAGCACCGATTGGGATGCGCCGCTCGACCTTGCCAGCGGCGAAGAAAAGCACATGCCGTCAGACCAGCCGGGCATGATGATGCGCAAAATGCTGATTGCCCTGTTGCACGAGCATGGTGAAACCGAAGCGCGCGTGACCGGACGCGCACCGGCGCGAATGCAGCAAGATTCGCAAGCCGCCTAGAGGGGAAAATGCCTGAAACCCTTGGTGGACAAGGGTTTCAGGCTGATTGATTGAGCCGCTTCGACTGAGCCACTGTAAGGGTTGACTCAGCTACCCACATGCAACTGAAACCGCGCGCCGTCGGAGAACAGACATTCGCCGGTGCCTTGCGCTGCGCCATTCATGCGGTAGGTGCAGCGCACATAGTTGCCGCGTGGCCCGGAGGCGTTGGCGACACCGTTGTGTACACCGCCCAACGTAGTGCGCGTCGCTTCGCCCGAGAGCGATTCGCCGCCGTAGGGAATCGTGAACACGCCTTTGCCATCGGTCGGGCTGGTGACGGTGCCGGCGATGACGCCATTGCGCCCGGCGATGTCGTTCGACGGGTAGAGGCGCGCGGTCAGTACCACCGGGCCGGGCGCGGCGGCGATCACCACCGGATAAGAACTCATGTTCACTGGTGCGGGGAACGTGCTGGCTGCCGAATTGGCCGCCGACGGTGGATAGACCCGGCCATCAGGATGCACCGGCACGACGTAGCACGCCGTCAGCAGCGGTGTCGCGAGCAACAGACCGAGGGCGGTGCGTTTGGCGGCGAAAAGACCGGTTTTAGCGGCGCATTTGGCGCTGTTGCTGGCGGTGTCGGGGGTAGCAAGCGTTTTCATAATGAGTCTCCGTTCGTGTGAAGCAGGCACATGCCCGCGACGCCACTATCGGTTTGACTCAGTGATGTGCCTAGCGCCGCGCGTAGAGTTGCATGCAGCGCGCGCGGCGGTAGCGTGAAGCGCTACGCGGCGCTGCTTTGCCGCGTTGCTTCGCGCCCCTTCTACTCTCGACTGCTACGCCCCGCCACGAAAGCAGGAGTAACCCCAAGGCGTCAGCTTCATCGGCAGGTGATAGTGCTGGCGCGTATCACCAATCGCGAAGCGATAGGTCACTACATCGAGAAATGGCGTGGCCGGCAGAGGGACGCCGGTGGCGCGGTAATACTCTGCTGCGTAAAACACGGCTTCGTAGTAGCCGACCTGCATTGCATCGCTCATCAACACAGCATCGTCGAGTACGCCGTTGGTGTTGATCGCGCCGCTACACAAGAGCTTGCGTTCGGGCGCGACAGCGAACACCTCAACGCGCATACCGGTCGCGACCACACCGCGCGACACATCCACTACGTGAATCGAAATGCCGCCCGTTGATGAACTGCTCATGTCCTGCCCCTTTTGGTTTTGCCGCACAGTGTTACGTGTTGGATCGCGGAAAGCATACACCGCTGCGCATCGTGTTCCGGGCGTGGCGCGCTTGCCTTGCGCTTGCCTGGCGCTTGACTAAAATCGGGGCAGCGCTCACTCTCACATCGCGTCAAGCAAATCACATGATCGAACCACGCACCTTCCTCACCCAGCTATTTAACGCTGCTGTCGCCGCCGCCGACCCGGCCAAAGTGCTCGCACGCCATTTGCCGGTACCGCCTAAAGGCGACACCATCGTCATCGGCTTCGGCAAAGCGGCGGCCAGCATGGCGGCGGCGCTCGAAGACGCGCTGGATGCGCAATGGCCCGCCGCCGCGCGCGCGCGGGTGCGCGGTGTCGTCGTGGCGCGCTACGGCCACGTCGTGCCAACCCGCACCATCCGCGTACTCGAAGCCGCGCACCCGGTGCCGGATGCCGCCAGCGTTTCCGGCGCGCAGGCGCTGCTCGACGCCGTGCGTGGTTTGAAAGAAGATGACCTTGTAATCTGCCTCGCCTCAGGCGGCGGCTCGGCGGTCGTCTCACTGCCGGTCGAGGGCGTCACACCGGAAGAAAAACGCGCGCTCAACATCGCGCTGCTCAACGCCGGCGCCAGCATCGACGAAATGAATTGCGTACGCAAACACGTCTCGGCGATCAAGGGCGGGCGTCTCGCCGCGGCGGCAGCACCGGCGCGCGTCGTTACCCTCGCGATTTCGGATGTGCCCGGCGATGACCCGGCAGTGATCGCCTCCGGCCCGACGGTGGCGGATGACACTACGCTCGCCGATGCGCGGGCATTGCTGGAGAAATACAAAATCACAGCTCCGCCCGGCATCGCACGCGCACTCGACAACGCGGACAACGAAACCCTCAAGCCTGGCGACGCCCGCCTCGCCCGCACCACTTGCGAAGTCGTGATCGCCCCGCGCTACTCTCTGCTCGCCGCCGCCGCCCTCGCGCGCGAACACGGCGTCACGCCGCTGGTGCTGGGCGACACCATCGAAGGCGAAGCGCGCGAAGTGGCGAAGATGCACGCAGCGATTGCGATCAGTTGCAAGCAGCACGGCGACCCGGTGGCCGCGCCCTGCGTCATCCTTTCCGGTGGTGAGACCACGGTGACCGTGCGCGGGAAAGGCAAGGGTGGCCGCAATCAGGAATTTGCGCTGGGCCTTGCGCTTGCCCTCAAGGGTGCAGCAGGCATTCATGCTCTCGCGGCGGATACCGATGGCATTGATGGCGTGTGCGATGCGGCCGGCGCGTTCGTTGCGCCCGATACGTTGCAGCGCGCGGAACGCGCGGGACTTAACGCGGTGAAGCAGCAAGAAGCGAATGACTGCTATCCGCTATTCGATGCGCTGGGCGATTTGCTGCGCACCGGGCCGACGCTGACCAACGTCAACGACTTTCGCGCGATGCTGCTTCTATAGCCGATTGATCGTTGACCATACCAAGCGACTTTGAGCGGCGTGCCGATTGCGCCAAGAGTCGTAAAGAAGCTGTCGCGAATTTGATCGAGGTGGTCATGATAGAGTCCAACTGCGGCGGGAAAACTGGTCTGGGGAGGGGAAAATGCAGCGTCAATTGAGCTTGCGATATGAAGGACCGGCAGTTGATGCTGGCAAGATGGACGTTTACGAAGTGGCCGCGAACTTGGTCGCCTTTTCCGATTTTGTCGTCGCGGCAGCCCAAGCCACGTACGGCCAAGACGTTAGAGTTAAAGCGGATGTCGCCGGCTTCGGCAAGGGGTCGTTTTTCACAGACTTGATATTTCAATATGGTGGCCCAGTCGCATCACTTCTGAGCGCGGTTAGCGCTGGCGATCTATACAAGATCATCAAAGAGTCGCTGGATCTTTGGAAGCATCTCGGTGGCTTACCGCCGAAGGAAATCAAACCCGAAGGGAATCAATTTCGTGTGACCAATAATAATGGTCAGGTGATAAACATCTCTCACAGTACGTTCAACATCGTGCTCAATAAAGACGGTGCGGGTGAAGCAGTAGAGAGATTCATCCGACGGCCTCTTGAAATGCCCGGCATTGAGAGAGTTAAGATCGGCGACGAATCAGGCGAGAGTTCAACCATATTGAAGAGCGATGCCGGTAGCTTTACGCCTGTCAGGCTCGCTGAAGAAACCGCCGATGTAGAAATGAGGATCAGTTTGATAATTGAAGCGCCGACTTTCAAGGATGGAAATAAATGGCGGTTTTCCGACGGATCGGTTTCCTTTGCGGCTGAAATAAAGGACCTGAAATTTCTGCGTGACATCGACGCTGGCGTGGAGCGCTTTGGCAAGGGCGATCAGCTCGTGGTGCGCCTTCGAATTCGCCAAGTCAGGACTGGAATGAAGTTGGAATCCATTCGTGAGGTGATAGAGGTTTTGGAGCACCGTATTGCCCCAAAACAGTCATCAATCGACGGAACCTGATTCGTCCAAATTCGTGGTCATCACACTCGATAATGCCCGCGTAGTCAATGTGAGTGTATTTTTCAAAGGCACCAATCAACAGGCGGGTACATCCGCTAAGTTGGGTCTTTCGATCTAAAAATACGAAATCATCAAGAGCTTTTTCCACCAGCGGTTGCCGGGCATTGCGTGCCGCAAAACCGCATGCACCAACGATTTCAGCGGATTGGTGCCGAGAGATTCCAGTATCTCCCACTAACAAGATGGCTACGAACAAAGTGCGGGCACCTGATCTGCCGATTGTGGAATCGGGGATTCTGTCATTTGCCGCCGATGCGTGCAGCCGTCTTCGCTGTCGTTGACAACACAAATTGTTTCAGCCGCGCCGCCAGGGTTTTTGCGCCGGACGAGAGCGAAGGCTGCAATGCGTCAATCGCTCCGTTTAGCGCCGATGGCAACCGCTGCGCCAATGCATCCGCCAGCGAGAGTACGAACGCAGGCCGCATGTTCAATACTTCCGCCATCGCCGTGATGTGCTGCTGCGTAATCGACCCCGGCGCAGTCTCACCGCCAATAGCGAAGGCAAACTCCGGCGACAAGCCGGGATACATGCGCGTACACATCAAGTCGTAAAACGGCGCAAGCCGC
>JAYVSR010000143.1:0-7952 GCA_043775155.1 Burkholderiales bacterium
TTTTCAAGCGCCCGCCGGCACGCCCGAAGCGGACGAAATGGAAGTGCTGGTGACCTTGATCGAGGCCTATGAAAACAAGCACTACCCGATCAGCCCGCCTGACCCGGTCGAGGCGATCAAATTTCGCATGGAGCAGCAAGGGCTGTCGCCGGCCGATTTGCAGCCCTACATCGGCGCCAGCGGGCGCGTGTCGGAAGTATTGAGCCGCAAGCGGCCTTTGAGTTTGCGCATGATCAAGCGCCTGCACGAGGGACTGCAAATTCCTTATGAAAGCCTGCTGGCGGGTGTGCGTTGAAAGCGCTCGGATGCGGAACCGGCGCTTGACCACAGGCAAAGTGATCTGCCCCAACATCTTACGAAGCAAGCAATCCCTTCCTCCGGCTCCGCCCAATCACTGCATCGATGCAGGTTTTCAACTGCTCGGGCTGGCCGAGGTAGTAGTGGTTCGCCCCCTCAATCTCCAGATACTCCTTGTCGGGCGTGGCGAGGGCCGTGCGGATCGCGGGGTTGTGCGTGGCGGGCACGGCGTCGTCGGCCTGGTTGACGATCTGCAGCACCGGCGTCTCGTATACCCTCTCGAACTGCTTTTGCTTCAACGTCACTTTCGTTTTACTCGTCTATCCCGCGCCAGTTCCGCCTCGATTTCTTGCACCGATGGCAGGCTGCCTTTCAAATCGTCCGGCAGCGCGCTGACGATTTTTGTTTCCCACTCGGCCACCCCGATGGGTTTGTTGAAATCACGCAAGGCGTATTCGGCTTCGAGTTTGTTTTTGCTACGGCACAGCAACAGTCCGATGGCTGGCTTGTCGTCGGGGTGGCGCAACAAATCGTCTACTGCCGAGAGATACATGTTCATGGTGCCGACGAAACCCGGGTCGAACGCCACCGCCTTGAGTTCGACCACGACATAGCAGCGCAGCTTGAGGTGGTAGAACAGCAGGTCGATGTAGTAGTCGGCGCTGGAAAATTCCAGATGCACCTGGCGTCCTACAAACGCGAAGCCGGCGCCCAGTTCCAGCAAGAAGCGCTGAATATGATCGACCAGTGCCTGCTCGACTTCGCGTTCGCGGCGCGGGTCGGCGGTGCCGAGAAAATCGAACAAATAGGGGTCTCTGAACACCTGCGCCGCCATGTCCGATTGAGCGGGCGGCAGCATGGCTTTGAAGTTGGTGATGGCTTTGCCCTGGCGTTGATGGGCGCGGGCATCGATTTGCATTTCCATGATGTTGCGCGACCAGCCATTTTCAATCGCCGCCTTGACATACCAGAGGCGTGTGTCCGGGTCCTTAATCTTTTGCAGGAGCCGGATGATATGGCCCCAAGGCAATAGTGAAACAAGCTGTTTCACTATTGGCGCTTCCGGGTAGGCTGCCGCGAAGGAGCGCATGAAGAGCAGGTTGCGCGGCGACAGGCCGCTCATTTCTGGGTAGGCCGCGCAAAGATCGGTAGACAGGCGGTCAATCACGCCGGCGCCCCACCCTTCACGCGCCTGGCGCTCGAGGATCAGCGCACCGACATTCCAGTACAAGGTGACCATGGCCGCGTTAGCGGCCATGACAGTGCGCAAGCGCGCCGCCTGAATATGGTGTTTGATCTTGCCAAGGACATCCAAATAACCATCGGGCAATTCCGAGCTCGCGATGGTTGCGGGGAATGAGGCACCGCCGCGCTTCCTGCCACGTGATTTTCTTTCCGACCCGGCGGGGCCGAAAGGCGTGCTGGTTCGCGATTTGGTGATCGCTTTTTTCATACTCCCAACTCCTCGAAGTTCGTCAGTCGTTCAACAATCCCTTGCGCCGGCTCCACCCAATCACCGCATCGATGCAAATCTTCAACTGCTCGGGTTGCCCAAGGTAGTAATGGTTCGCACCTTCAATCTCCAAGTACTCCTTGTCCGGCGTGGCAAGCGCAGCGCGGATCGCCGGGTTGTGCGTGGCGGGCACGGCGTCATCGGCCTGGTTGACAATCTGCAGCACCGGAGTCTCGCGCACCTTGGCGGCGTTGACCGTCCCCTTGGCGTTCGATTTGTCGAATGACCATTGCGAGAGCCAGGAGCGCAGGGTGGAGAAACGCGCCATGCCGACCGGGCCGACGTTGACGGTGCGCGGGTCGCCGAGGTAGCACCAGTTCGGTTTGCGGCCATTGGGGTCGACGCTGGTGTCGATCCAGCGCACGTCGCACATGGTGCGATGGACCACGAAGGCGCGCTCGATTTCGCCGTCGCGGCGTGCGCTTAAATTCCGCATCATGGTTTCGGCCCAATGCGTGATCTTGCGGTTGCGTGCGACTTGCGCGGCGCGAAAGCGGGTGACGAATTCTTGCGTGAAGGGCGGTTTGTTGGGGCAGGCGGGCGAGTAGATGTCGAGTTCTGCATCGCGCGCATCGGGGTCGAGTTCATCCCGTACCGAGGGGTCGAGCCATTCGGTCATGGTTTCGGCGCGGCTCAAATGCGCGGCGATGAAGACGATGCCGTCGGCGCGCGGCAGTGTGGCTTGCGTCAGGTCGTAGGGGTCACCAGCGGCGGTGTGCGTGATGTCGGGCCGCTCGGCTTGCGCCTGATAGAACAGAGAGAGCGAGCCGCCGCCCGACCAGCCGACCAGCACGACTTTCTTGTAGCCCAACTCTTCCTTCGCGTGGCGGATGTATTGCCCGAGGTCGTAGACCACTTTCTCCATGATGAGGGCGCTGTCGTTCTTGGCATAGCGGCTGCCCGCGCACAGCACATGCAGGCCGGCTTCGGCCAGCGCGGTGGGCATCGGCAAGAGTTGCAGCGTAGACGACGGGTGCATGAAGATGAACACCGTGCCGCCTGTGCCGGTGATGGTGCTGGTGATGGTGCCGGTGATGGTGCCGGTGATGGTGCCGGCGCTGCCCTCGCCACCGCCCGCTGCATCGCGCGGCACCAGGCGCTGGCCTTCGAGAAAAGTCTTGCCCTGGCTGCCATTGAAGCCATAGGTCTCGGTCATCTTCACCTGTTCGGCGAAGCTGACAATCACGGGGATGCGGTCGAAGGTGGCCATGGTTCGCTCAGTCCGCCCGCGCGCCAGAGCGCTTGACCACCGCACCCCAGCGCTCGGTTTCCGCCTTCATCAATGCCCCCAGTTGCTCCGGTGTGCCGGGGTCAACGTTGAAGCCCTGATCGACAAAGCGCTTGTTCACACCGGGGTCGCGAATTGCCTTGCCCAGTTCAGCACTGAGCCTGCGCACAGCGGCGTCTGGCGTGCCTCCCAGAGTGACGGCGGCAAACCACGCTTCCATCCCCAAGCCGGTGAAGCCCAGTTCTGCTGTCGTCGCTACATCAGGCAACAACGTGCTGCGCCGCGGCGCGGCGATGGCGAGGATGCGTACCTTGCCCGCTTGTGCCTGGCCCAGCGCCACCGGCAGCAACTCAAACAGCGCATCGACCTGGCCGCCCAGAATGTCCTGCATCGCCGGTGCCGAGCCTTTGTACGGCACGTGCGCGAGGTCGATGGCGGCCATACTCTTGAACATTTCCATCACCAGATGGCCGCCGGTGCCGACGCCCTGCGAGGCGAACGACACGGGCTTCGCGCCGGATTTCGCCGCCGCCACCACATCCGCCATACTCTTGAACGGGCTGTCGGCGCGCACCATCAGCACAATCGGCGCGGACATTAGCATCGTGAGCGGCGAGAAATCTTTCAATGCATCGTAGGAGAGGTTTTGATACAGCGACGCGTTGATCGCCAGCGCACCGATGTCGCCGATCATCAGCGTGTGGCCGTCAGCCGGGCTTTGCTTCAACGCGCCAGCGGCGATCTGCGCGCCGCCGCCGGGGCGGTTGTCCACCAGCACCGGCTGCCCCAAGGCCTCGGTGAGTTTTTGCGACAGGCCGCGCGCCATCGTGTCGGTCGGCCCGCCGGCCGCAAAGGGGATGAGGATGCGCAAGGGCCGCGAGGGGAACGCAGCTTGTGCAAATGCGCGCGTTGCCACGGTGAGGCTGCTGCCAGCAAGCAATGCGCCGCCGGTCGTGCCGGCGCGCAATAGTGAACGGCGATTCATCTGTGGTCTCCCGATAGTTTTACGCCAGTCATGCCCAGCGGGCAGTTGACGCGAATGAAATATTTGTACGGACAACGGTAAATCAGTAAGATGAATCGTGTCAAGGCGATCGCGCCAGCCAGTTTTACCCTGCCTTGGTGTCACTGCGTCACCGGGTTGCCGCGACTCTGTGTCACTGTGCCCCGTGCCATTGCAAAAGGAGAAACCACATGAACGCACCGCTTAACGCCGAATCGCTTGCGCCGCAAAGCGCGTCTGCCAAACCTGCTGCGGGCTTCGCGGTAAAGGGGCTGCATCACTACGCCTACAAATGCCAAGACCCGGTAGCGACGCGCCATTTTTGGGAAGACACCCTCGGCATGCCGCTGGAACACGTGATCCGCGCGACCCACGTGCCGACTACCGGGGGCGACCCGGTGCATTACTTTCACATGTTTTTCCGCATGACCGACGGCAGCTACATCGCGTTCTTTGACCTCGGCGACGACGAGGCGTCGATCCCCTCGCCCAACACCGGGCGCTGGATCAATCACATTGCGCTTGAAGTCGGCAGCCTCAATGAACTGCACGCGATCAAGCGCAAGCTCGAAGGCGTGGGGGTCGAGAGCGTCGGGCCGCTTGATCACGATTTCATCAAATCGATTTATCTGTTCGACCCGAACGGCATTCGCCTCGAATTCACCGCGCGCACCGACAAGGATAGCAACCAAGTTCACGTTTACGGTGACACCGATTCGCCCGACGAAGAATTCAAGAAATGGCTGGCCGAGCGCTCGCGTGCGAAGGAGTTTGCGGCGACCTGGAGTGTTGCCAATCGCGGGTAGTCCGGCGCCGCTACACGCGAGCCCGCCCATGCCATTCGTGAGATCGCGCGCACCTCACTCGGCCTTCAAGCCAAGCTCGTTGTGGATCACATTCAACCAATTTTGCGTAGACAACCGATGGCGCAACTCACGCGTCCGCTTCAATCAATCGACGCGCCCGACGCCTTCACCACCTCGGCCCACTTGGCGCGATCACGCTTGACCGTCGCCTTGAATTGCTCAGGCGACTCCCAGCGCGGTGTGTTGCCGGTGTCGATCAGGCGCTGGCGAGTCGCCGGCGTCTCCAGCGCAGTTTTGACTGCGGCGTTGATCTTGCCCAGCATCGCAGCATCCATATTCTTCGGCCCGAACAAGCCGAACCAGGTGTAGTTCTCGAAGCCCGGCACCGCCGCCTCGGCAATCGTCGGCACTTCGGGAATCGCCGAGACGCGGTCTTTGGTCGTCACGCCCAACAGGCGTACCTTGTCGGCGCGGTAGTGCGGCAGCATCGCCTGCACTTGGCTCATGTAGCAGCACACCTCGCCTTTGACCACCGAGGTCACGGCGTCCGGGCCACCCTTGTAGGGAATGTGCGCGATGGTCAAGCCGGCGCGGGCGACGAACTCGGCCATCGCCAGATGCGTGCCGGTGCCGTTGCCTGTCGAGGCGTAGTTGTATTTGCCGGGGTTCGCCCGCACGAGATCGATCAGTTCGCGCGCGGTCTTTACATCCACCACCGCCGGGTTGATCGTCAGCACGTTCGAGACATCGACGATGGTGGTGATCGGCGTGAAGTCGGCTTCGACATCGAAGGGCAACTTTTTATACAGCGCCGCGTTGACGCCGTGCGTGGCGGCGGTGCCGAACAAAATCGTGTGGCCATCGGGCTTTGCGCGCGCGACGTATTCAGAGGCGACATTGCCCGCTGCGCCGGGGCGATAGTCGATCACGATGCTGGTGCCGAGCGACTTTTGCATCGAGTCTTGCAGCAGTCGGCCAACGATGTCCACACCCGAGCCGGCCGGGAAGGTCATCACGATGGTGATGGGGGCGGTTGATGGCGTGGGTGATTGTGCGGCGGCGGGGAGGGCGGCGATCAAGGCGACGGCGCAGAGCGTGATGTTGAGCCAAGCGTGAACGATGCGTGTGGTGTTGAGAAGTGGATTCATGGCGGTTCGTCGGAGGGGGCGAAAACACAACAATACCAGTACGGTTGCACATCTGCCGTCGTAGCGTCGGCAAGAGCGGCCAATCTGCGAAAGTTGGTCGGGACGAAAAAACCCTTTTCGTGACTCAGAACTACGTCAGGTAGCGCGTTGGGTGGGCGGGAGAGGTGCCGCTCCCATCCTCAAAATTGGTGAAACAAGCTCCTGTATCATCAACTTTGAGGATGACAAATCGCCGCCAGGACTTCAGTATGGCTACCCATGCAATTGACCCACCCCAGCCAGCCAGCAAGGTTGCAGGCGAGACCGCATCCGGCATGCACCGGCAGAACGCTGTCGTACTGGTGGTCGATATGGTCGAATCAGTTCGTCTGATGCAAACCTGCGAAGACAGTGTGGTGCAGCGCTGGTCGCACACCGTACACCGGGTGCGTGATGCCGTGCTGCCGCGGCATCGCGGCCAGATGGTCAAAAGCCTGGGCGATGGCTTGCTGGCGCGCTTTGACAAGGTGCGCGACGCGGTGGCCGCCGCGCGGGAGATTCACGAACTGCTCGCGCTGGACAATCGCGGCCGGCCGGAAGCCGAGCGTATTTTGGTGCGCGCAGGGCTCAACGTTACCGAAGCCTGGTCCGACGGCATCGACATTTACGGCGCCGGCGTCAATCTCGCCGCGCGGCTGGTCACCTTGGCCGGGCCGGGTGAAACCGTGGCCAGCGCCGAGGTGCGCGACGAACTCGCGTCCGGCCTTGACGCATCCTGCGAAGACCTGGGTGAGTGCTACCTCAAGCATCTTGACTTACCGGTGCGCGCTTACCGCCTCGGCCCGGCTGGTTCCGCCCACACCGCCGCGCAAAGCGACGAACGCGCCCTGCTGCAGCCGACGGTGGCAGTGATTCCATTTTCCTCTCGCGGTGGCGATAGCCAGCAATTTGCGATTGGCGATTTGATCGCTGACGGCGTGATCGCGCGTCTCTCGGGCAGCCAGGATTTACGCGTCGTCTCGCGGTTATCGACCAGCGCGTTCCGCGACCGCTCCACCGATCTGGCCGAGGTCGAGGAACGGCTCGGCGCGACCTACGTCCTCAGCGGCAGCTACGCCGCGCTCGGATCGAAACTGCTGGTCACCGCCGAGCTGGCGCGCACCGGCGACGCCAGCGTGGTCTGGGCCGACCGCATGAACGGCGAAGTCGGTGACCTGCTGCAAGTGCAAAGCGCTCTGGTTGACTCGATTGCGCAGTCCGTCAGTGCGCAGATCTACGATATCGAAATGGCCCGCACCGTTGCGCAGCCGATGCCGACACTGGAAAGTTATTCACTCCTCTTGGGCAGCATCAACCGCATGCATCGATCGAGCAAGGATGAATTCGAGCGCACCGGCCAGATGCTCGAATACCTGATCGAACGCCATCAGCGCGTCGCCGCTCCGCGCACCTGGATGGCCAACTGGTACATCCTGCGCGCCACGCGCGGTTTGTCGTCCGACCGCGAACGCGACGCACGCACCGCGCTCGACATGACCAAGCGTGCGCTCGATGCCGATCCCTACGACTCCCTTGCGCTCGCGGTCGAAGGCTTCGTTCATTGCCACTTGTTCAAAGATCTCGATACCGCGCAGCGGCGCTGCGAAGAAGCGCTGGCGGTCAATCCGAATCAGGCGTTGGCGTGGTTGTACAAAGGCATAGTGCATGCGTTTCGTGGTGACCATAAAGACGCAATGGCGGCGACGCGCAGCGCACTTCTGCTATCTCCTCTGGATCCACAGCGGTACTATTTTGAGTCGTTGGCAGCGACAGCGGCAACTGGTGCTGGTGAATACGTGAGTGCTGAGCGGCTCGCGCGCTCGTCTTTGCGCCTCAACCGGACGCATTCTTCGACTTGGCGAGCACTTATTGTGGGTCTAGTGTTTCAGGGGAAAATCGAATCTGCGCAAGAAGCCATGCGCGAATTGCTCCGTTTGGA
>JAYVSR010000144.1:0-4017 GCA_043775155.1 Burkholderiales bacterium
CGGGCGATGATTGCGCCGGGCAATCAGCATGTGGTCGTTCAGTTCGCGAACGACATGCTGCGCGCCTACGAACTTGCCTCCGGTCGGCAAGCGGGTATCGACATCAAGCTCGATGGAACCTTGCTCGACGTCGGCATTTCCGCCGACGGCCAGCGTGTCACGGCAGTCAGCAGCGCACAGGTACAGGTGGCAGATTTGCGCACCGGTTATCCGCTCGCCAACCTGATTCCCGGTGGCGTGGTGGCTGCGGCAGTTCACCCGACCCAGTCGGAAGTCGCGTTTTCGACGCGCGGAAATGTCGCCATCTGGCGGCCGCGACTGGGTCAGCAGTTCGCTGCGCGTGAAGACAAAAACAAATCGGGCCAATCGCTGGCGCAACGACTCGACGCCGAGGATGGGCGTGTGAAAGCGTCGAAGAAACTCATCGTCGGCATGCGCTATCTGGATGACGGGCAAGTGCTGGCGGCGTTCTCGGTTGATGGCGATGCATGGACTTGGGACCTTCCGCACATGAAGCAGGGCCCTATCTTGCGCCACAGCAATAGCATTGTCGCGATGAGCACCAGCAATGATGGTCGCTGGCTGGTGACGATCACCCTCGACGGCTTCGCGCGTGTATGGGATCATCGCAGTGGACAATTGATGGTCGACGCGGTCGCGTTGCCGGATAACGAGCGCGATTTTTCCCTTCTGGGCCGCGGCACCTGGGCGCTCATCGAACGTGACAAGGGGCGCTTTGAAACCCTGATGCTGGGGCTGGGTTTTCCTGAGCGGCCGCCGGACTGGCTGGTGCCCACCGTCGCGGCACTTGCTGGGGTAGAACTCGAGCGGCCAGCGGGCGCTCCCACCGAACCCGCAAAATCGGCGGCACTTTGGTGGCCGGCGTGGTTGAATCATGTTGCATCTCGTAACGGAGTACAGATCAAATGAATAGACCCCATGCAATCGGTGGCAGTGACAGCGCTAAGGTCATATTGCGCGCCGCGCGACCATACAATCACCAGAGTGGCTTCACCCTAGTCGAGTTGATGTTTGTCGTTGTCATTATTGGTATCCTGGCAGCGGTGGCACTTCCTTCGTATAGCAGTTACACGTCGAAAGCGCAGGCGACCGAGGCGTTTGTGCTGGTCGAGCCGGTACAAACCGCGGTGCGGGACTACTACGCGCGCTGGGGACGGTTTCCCGACAGTAATGCAGCGGCGGGTGTTGCGCCGCCCGCAGCGTATCGAGGCCGCTACGTGCGCTCGATCGAAGTCAACTCTGGAGGCGCGATTCGCGTGCAGGTCGAGCTGACAGGAAAATATGTCCCGGCCTTTTCCGTCTACTTTCGACCGGCAATGCGGGTCGGCAGCGAAAACGGGAATATTTCTTGGATCTGCGATGAGGGCAAAAAGGACACGCAAAAGGAGTTTGTCATTTCGGGTGAAATCGGCAAGGATACGGCGCAGAAAAACGACGTGTTACCGCACGCCTGTCGGCCCTAAGTACGCACAATGGACGCGCGCACATCCCAACGCCCTCGCAAACGATTCCGCTTCATCGAGCTCTGTATTGTGGTCGTCGTGATCATCGTTTGCGCTTCGGCGCAGGTGTTTTTCTATATTGACAGCGTATTTAAGGCCAAGATGTTCGAACCCATCAACGTGTTGCGGGCGGATATGCTGCGCGTTGTCGAATTGTTTGCGCTGACCGGGGAGTTGAACCGAGGCGGCGATCCGATTGCGGCCGATGCGGTCGGCGGGCTGCCGCGAGCACGGCGCATTGCCAGTGCGCGCGACCTGGTGGAAGCCCAGCAAAGCGTCGCGCAGGTGGAGCAGATGGTTCTCGAAGTGGAAGGCTTCGGTCGGCGCAAGATCAGCACCAGCAAGGCGACCAGCTCGATCATCGGCATCAGTGACGGCGTGCCAACCGCAGCGATTTCGGTCTCGTTTCTGCGCCAGCCGACGCTGGTGGAACTGCGTCCCGCCTACGCCGCACACGACGCCGCCGTCATCAACTGGCTGTGCGGCAAACAAATGCCGCCGCCCGGCGTGATTGCGCCGGAAGCGCGCGAACCCACTGTCCCCGAACACTTACTTGTCTCTTCCTGTAGATCGCGACTATGAAAACGAAACAGCGTTCAAGATTGGCCGCACGGCTGCGGCAAATGGGCAGCCTCGTGACTGCCGGGGTGGCCACCGACACGGCTCTCGCTGTGTCGCTCGCCGACAATCCGCTGCACAAGCACGAGGCGCGCGGCGCCGCGATGGAGGGCGATTTGCTTTCGCTCATCCCGGATGAATTTCCCAAGACCCGGTCACGTATCGGCGACGCGCCTGCCGACCAGCGCGGCCCATTGCTGGTGGCGATCGCCGATGTGCTCGACGCGGCCGAGAGCAACCGACCAACGACCGCAGCGCTAAACGTCAATTTGGCCATGATAGGAACGATTTGTCTCCTGTTCACGTTTGTCGTGGTGCCAGCGTTCCATGACTTGTTCGAATTGCTCGGTGCAAACTTACCGGCGCCGACGCGCCTGGCACTACATCTTTCCGACTGGCTGCTGGCCCCGGTCGGATTACTGATCGTCGCGGGACTGGTCATCGTGCGGCTGTGGAAAACACAGCCGCATTGGCTGGGTCCGCTGGCAGGCAAGATGGATCGATATGCACGATTGGTCCCAGTGTTCGGGCATGGCATGCTGATGCTGCAAACTCGCCAAGTCGCGGCGTGGCTGGCGGCGAGCGGTGGTGGCGATTTTGCCACGCGCGACCTCGCCTGTTTGGTTGAAATGGCCGGCCCGGGTGATTTCGCACGGCGCGTTGCGGCGGCCTCGCAGCGTTTAGCGGAAGGACGGTCGCTAGCGGAGGCATTCACCGGCGATGAATGGTCCCCCGGCCTTGGCAAGATGTTCGAGGGCGATGCTGGGGACGCAGGCGCGCTCATCAACTACGCCAAAAGCCTGGACGCTAATACCGACGCCGCCATCGAGCGATTCACGCTGATCTCGCAAATCGCGGTCGGGCTAATGGTCGGCTTTTTTGTCATTGCAATGTACCTCCCCATCTTCAAGATGAGCTCGGTGCTCTAGGAGAACACGATGTCACGGCCAAAACAGCAACGTCCGCAGCACGGATTCAGCCTCATCGAACTGATGATCGTTGTCGCGATCATGGGTATCCTCGCGACGATGGCGTTACCGAGTTACCAGGAGCGAGCGATCAAGGCTCAGGTTCAGGAAGGGCTTGCGCTGGCCGAGTATGCGAAGGAGAGCGTCACCGCGTTCTACCGCGCCAAACAGCGCATGCCGAAGAACAATGCCGAGGCCGGTCTGCCGCCGGCCGAAAAGATTATCGGCAATCACGTCGCGGCCATCGAGGTCGCCGACGGTGCAGTTCACGTCAAATTCGGCAATCGCGCGAACAAGAACGCAGTCGGCAAGATTCTCACATTACGTCCGGCTACCGTCGCCGGCTATTCGCAGGTGCCGCTCGCCTGGAATTGCGGAACTGCCGAGCCGCCCACAGGCATGAAAGCATTCGGCACGAACCAGACGACGTTGCCCGGCATGTTCTTGCCGGTGGATTGTCGCGGCGAAAAGTAGGGTGGGTTGCCTACGCGCGTGAACACTTGAGAAGGTTTGGGGAGCTTGGCGCGTAGTGGTGATACACGGCATGCGGCGGAGTCCTCATAACGTGCTTCCGCAACATGCTTAACAGACTGTTCCAACCGATGTGGACAGGAGGGCGTCTAACCTCAACTCGGAATCGCCTGTTGAGTCCAGTATCGAGAAGTCTGCGGGGACTTCTCTGCAGGCCACACACAAAAGCGCGCCGAAGCGTTTTTTTAATGTATGACTGGTGCCCAGTCAGGTTCGCGGTGCTCGCCATGTTGGCATACTCGGTCACACTCGCGTTGCTCGCGCGACCCCGGATTGCCCTGCATGGCAATCCTTTCGCGTCCCTTCGCGAGAAGTCCGCAGGGACTTCTCTCTGGGCAGAAACGAAAAAACGCGCCGAAGCGCGCTTTCTTGTATTG
>JAYVSR010000145.1:0-18487 GCA_043775155.1 Burkholderiales bacterium
GACAAAAGCAACCGCATATTATTCAAAACCTGTTTCAAGAAAAGCATGTCCAATATGCTGCCCGATAAAATCACGCACTATTTACCGGCCTCCTCAGTAGCACGACCAGTGAAGACAATGCGGGTCTAGCGCGGACGCACTTGCTGCGCGAAGGTGTACTCATCAGTGCGGGCGGCGTAGTCGAGATTGCTCTTCATCGCCCACGAGGCGATTTGATGATGCAGCGGAATCACGCCATAGTTTTTCAGCGCGAGGGTCGCGGCTTCAATCGCCATCGCTTCACGTTTCTTTTCATCTGTGGTGGCGAAGCCTTGATCGAGCAATTGATCGACGCGTGGCAGCGAATGCTTGCCCCAGTTCCAGCCGCCGTAACCTTTGGCGGCATCGGGCGTCGCCAGCAGTGTGCGCAGCGCCAGATCGCCTGAGAACGAGCCCCAGCCCAACAGCGCGAAGGCGAACTCACCGTTGCGCGCCTTGGTGAAGTAGGTCGCCGCTGGATGCGTCTCGACGCGGGTTTGAATGCCGATGCGCGCAAGCATTTGCGCCGTGGCTTGCGCAATCTGATCGTCGTTGACATAGCGGTTGTTCGGCGCGGCGACGGTGAGGGCGAAGCCGTCCTTGAAGCCGGCCTCGGCGAGTAGTTTTTTTGCACCTTCAGCATCAAACGCATCCGGCGTCAGCGCTTTGACGTGGCCGAACACCGGCGGCGAGACGATGTTGGAAGCGGGCAGGGCGAAGCCTTCCATCACACGGTCGGCGATGGCCTGCCGGTTCAGCGCCTTGGAGATAGCCTGACGCACGCGAATGTCCTTGAAAGGGTTGGTGGCCAACGGTTTCCCGTCTTTGGCTGTGACGCCGGGCGGGTTGTCACGGCTTTGATCGAGGTGAAAAAACAGCGTACGCCAAGACACTTTTTGGGCGAGACGAAAGTTGACGTTGCTCTTGAGCTTGACCGCATCGGCAGTCGGAATGCTGTCGATCATGTCAACGTCGCCCGACACCAATGCGGCGATGCGTGCGGGATCGTTCGGCAGAATCCGCAGCGTGGCTTTGTCCCATGGCGCTTTGCTGCCCCAGTAAGCATCGTTGCGCGCCAGCTCGACGCGGTCGCCACGTTTGAATGACGCCAGTTTGAACGGGCCGGTGCCGATGGTGAACTTGCCGTTGTTGAAATCTTCGGTCGCAGCCGACGCCGCTTTCCGGCTGATGATGAACAGTGAGTTCAAGTCATACGGCAGCATCGCGTAGGGCTTCTCGGTGCTGAAGCGCAGAGTGTGCGCATCGACCGCCTTCGCTTCTTTGATCGGCTTGACGAAGCCGGCAAACTGCCCGCCAGACGCCTCCATCCGTTTCGCGCGTTCGATCGAGGCGAGCACATCGTCGGCAGCGAAATCGGTTCCGTCGTGAAACTTGACGCCACGCCGCAGCTTGAATTCCCACGTCGTGGCGTCGACTGCACGCCAGGATTCGGCGAGGCCAGGTACCAGGCGCGCATCTGCATCGACATGCGTCAACGCTTCAAACACATGCCACAACGCGTTGTTATTCGGCGCGATGTTGGTGTGATGCGGGTCAAGCGACGTGATGTCGGCGGAGACACCGATGCGCAAATCTGCACTAACACTACAGAGGGAGAAAAAGCTGAAAATGGCTCCCAGAGCCGATTTCATGGCGATTGACAGGATTTTTTTCACACGCACGCGCTCCGTTGGCTGGGGTTGGGCAATGAAATTCATTATAGCCAGCGGGTCGCGCAACGATGTGTGACCCAAGCTACTGCACTTCAATTACCCCCTTCATCCCAGGATGAAATCCGCAAATGTAGTTGTAGGTGCCAGCATGATCAAAGCGAAAGCCCGCGGTCTTGCCTTTCAAGATGATGTCGGTGCGCAACTCGGACGGCGTGCCTTGCGCTACCGTGACCTGATGCGGCGAATCGTCGGTGTTGGTCCACTCGATGGTGCGGCCTTTTTGTACGACGATTTTTTCCGGGCCGAACAGGAACTCGGCAATGCTGACGATGCCAGGGCCGGAACGCTTGGCCACTGCGCCGCCCGGCCCGCCGGTGAAGCTCGCCAGTGACATGACGAAGTCTTGTTTTTCGTGCGGCTTGTGGCATTGGAAGCAGGCTTTGAGATTGGCCTTGTCGTTGACTTTTTTGTCCGGCATGAAGCTCTGGTATTCCCATTCGCCGTTGCGCAGATCGGCGGCGTATTCGGTGCCCCAGCCCTTACGCTTTTCCATCACGTTAATCGCGACCAGGTCGCCTTTTTCAAACCGGCCGTTCGCGCCTTTGGTGGGGTTGCCTTGCGCGTCTACCCGGGCTTTGTAGGCCGCCAGCGTCAACACGGCGCCGTCAGGAACCGGCAGACCACGTTTGACTGCTTCGACCACGCCGGGGCTGGCATAGAGCTCGCGGTATTGCTTGATGTCGTAGCGGTCGACCTGACTGTACAGCGTGCCTTTCGCCCAATTTTCCGGGAAGGCGATTTTGTCGCCGCCGGCCTGCGCGATGCCGCAACACGCCAGAGTGCTAAACGATGTGAGTAAAAGCCGCAACGTGGTGAGTGAGAGTCGCATGGTTTCCTCCGGATGTAGTCGTTGACCAACAAGGCGGGAGTGATGGTAAGCCTGCAGGAAGTCTGCATACTCCCGCGTCAAGTCTACTCTTCCATGCGGCGTGCTCGTCGCGCCGCAGCGCCGGCGGCACGGCGACACAGGGAACCGGGGAGCGGGGACCGGGTAGGTAGAGATACTGATACGGCGGCAAACATCCAACTGCCTGCCAGGCACGTAATGTCAATTGTCCCGGCTGTAATTGGCACCACACCAATGCAAGGCCGGGCCAATCATTTCCCCACAATTTCTGGAGGCTTTCACCGATGACCCCTCGTCCCGTCCGTTACGCCGCATCCGCCTTTGCAGTTGCCGCCACCCTCACTGCTCTGCCGGCCTACGCTCAAGTTGACCCGGGCAAAGCGCTCGACCAATTCGAAGCGACGTTTGGCAAATTTGCCGGCTACCGCCGCTCGGGTGCAAAGGGCGTGTGTGCGACCGGTGAATTCATTGGCAGCGCCGATGGACGCGCGTTGTCCTCGGCGTCTGCGTTTAGCGGCCAGCCAGTGCCGGTGGTCGCGCGCTTCTCGGTTGGTGGTGCCAATCCAAACGCACCTGACAACGCGCGCACCCAGCGCAACATGGCGCTCCAGTTCAATCTGCCGGGAGGCGAGACCTGGCAGATGGGCAACATCAACGCACCGGTGTTTGGCGCATCGAGCCCGGAACAATTCATCGGCCGGCTGGCGTCGTTGCAGCCTGACCCGGCTACCAAAGCGGCCGATCCGGCCAAAGTGAAAGCCTTTGCTGATGCCAACCCAGACGTGCTGCATCAGGGACGCTACTTTTCCAGCCAACCGGTGCCGGCCAGCTTCGGCGCGGTGAACTACTGGGGCGTGCATGGTTTCGCGTTCGTCAATTCGCGCAATGACAAGCAGTGGGGCAAGTGGATTTTTCAGCCGGTGGGCGGGGTGCAGACCTTGACCGACGACGAAGCCCGCGCGAAAGGGGCGACGTTCTTGTTTGCCGATTTACGCGAGCGCGCCGCTGCTGGCAAAGTGGCGTTCGACTTCAATCTGGAGCTGGCGCAGGCGGGCGACAAGATCGATAGCGCTGTGGTGCCACTGCCTGAAGGCCGCAAGAAAGTTACGTTGGGCCGTCTGGTGATCAAGTCGGTAGCGGCAGACGCCACCGGCGATTGCCTCACCATCACCTATAACCCGATGGTGTTGCCCAAGGGCGTAGAGCCATCGACCGACCCGATGCTGTCAGGACGCGCCGCGCCCTACGCGGTGGGTCTCGGCCGCCGTCTGGTGGAGGGCGCCAAGCAGTAATTTGGACGGCGCACTCCGGTTACGGCGAACTGCGGCGTAGCCGGGGCAATTTGACGGCGTAGCTGTCGTCATTTAACCCGCCGCGAAGATTCGTCTGGCCGAAACGCCACGTCTTCAACCAGACGTGGCGTTTGGTTTTTCGTTTTGCTTTTTTGTTTTGCCTTTATCGCTGCGGAAACGGCTGGCGCAAGAATGCTTATGGTCTAATTCAGACCATGCCTTCTGCCTTCAAAACCGTCGCCGTCATCGGCAAATACCAGAGTCAGGGAATCGCCGACCCGCTGGCGGAGATTGCGGCGTTTTTGCATGCGTCCGGCCACGGCGTGGTGATCGAGAAGGACACTGCCGAGAACACTGGCATCCGCAGTTACCCGATTGCGCCGGTGGGCGAAATCGGCGCGCAGTGCGACTGCGCCATCGTGGTCGGCGGCGACGGCACGATGCTATCGATTGCGCGCATCCTCGCGCCGCATAAAGTGCCTCTGATCGGCATCAATCAAGGGCGGCTCGGCTTCATGACCGACATTGCGTTGAACGACAAGCTCGGTGCGCTCGAAGCGATTTTGGGTGGCGAATACGACTCTGAAGAGCGGCAGATTTTGCAAGGCACGGTGCGGCGCCAAGGGCAGGCGATGCTTGACACCTTGGCGTTGAACGATGTGGTGGTGTCGCGCGGCACGGTCGGTGGGATGATCGAGCTGACCGTGTCGATTGATGGCCGCTTTGTCTACAACCAGCGTGCTGACGGTCTGATCATCGCGACGCCGACCGGCTCGACTGCGTATGCGCTGTCGGCCAATGGGCCGATCCTGCATCCGAATCTGTCGGCGATTGTGCTGGTGCCGATTTCGCCGCACGCGCTGACGAACCGGCCGATTGCGTTGTCCGACGATTGCACGGTGGAGCTGATGCTCACGCGCGGGCGCGACGCCGGTGCGCATTTCGATGGACAGGCGCACATCACTTTGAATGAGCGCGATACCGTAACGGTGCGGCGCTCGGAGCATCGGATTCGTTTTCTTCACCCCAAGGGCTACGATTATTTCCGCATGCTGCGGGAGAAGTTGCAGTGGTCGGCACTGCCGCCGACAGAGACTTGGGCTGCGCCAAGTGCTGCACCCGGTATGGGTACGAGCGGGGAACGTCGGGCGGTGCCTGCAGCGGCCGGCGCGCAAACAGAGTCTGCGCCGGCGGCATCGATCACCGGTTCGCGTTAACCCATGCTGCGTTTTTTGAGTATTCGCGATTTTGTGATTGTCGAGCAGTTAGAGCTCGAATTTACTGACGGCTTCACCATCCTCACTGGCGAGACCGGCGCCGGTAAGTCGATTTTGATCGACGCATTGGCATTTACGCTGGGCGAGCGCAGCGACGCTGGCATCGTGCGTCAGGGCGCGAAGCAGGCGGAGATTTGCGCCGAGTTTGATTGCGGCAAGCCGCTCGAAGCTTGGCTCGCAGAACATGAGATGGCGTCAGACGAAGGCGGCTGCATGCTGCGCCGGGTGATCGACGCCTCGGGACGTTCACGCGGCTTCATCAATGGCCGCAGCGCGACGCTGGCGCAGTTGCGCGAGGCTGGTGAGTTCCTCGTCGATATACATGGCCAGCATGCCCACCAGTCGATGTTGAAGATGGACGCGCAGCGCGCGTTGCTCGATGGCCACGCCGGGTTGAACGACGAGGTGCGTGAGGTCGGCGCTGCGTACAAACGCTACAAGCACTTGCGCGATAGCTTGAGTGCTGCCGAGAGTGGCGCGAAGGAACTCGAAGCCGAACGTGATCGGATTGCCTGGACGGTTGATGAGTTGTCGCGTCTCGCGCCGCGCGAAGGCGAGTGGGATGAGGTGCAGAAGGAGCACACGCGTCTCGCACACGCAGCGAGCTTGATCGAAGGCGTGCAGGCGGCAGTGGCGGCGTTAACTGAAGAAGAGGGCGCAGTGCTGGAGTCGCTCTCCTCGGTGGCGGGCAAACTCGATGCGCTTACCGATTACGACCCGTCGCTCAAGAGCGTGAATGAGGGCGTGCATGGGGCGCGGATTCAAGTGCAAGAAGCGTCGCGTGATTTGTCGCAGTATTTGCGCCGCGCCAATTTGGACCCGGCGCGTCTTGCCGAAGTGGAAGTGCGCGTCGAAGCGCTGCATAGCGCGGCGCGAAAATTTCGCACCTCGCCGGCCCAGTTGCACGCAGAGTTGGAACGTAACACCGCGCATCTGGCCGAGCTCAAACTCTCGACCGATATTGAGGCGCTCAAGCGCGAGCTGACTGAAGCCGAACAAAAATACCTCAGCGCCGGAAAAGCCTTGTCCACCAAGCGTCTTCGGGCAGCGAAAAAGTTGTCAAGCCAGGTTACTGAGTCGATGCAGACCCTCGCCTTGTCCGGTGGCAAGTTCGAGATTGCGTTGCAGCCGTTGGAGGATGGCGGCGCGCATGGGTTGGAGCGGATTGAGTTTTTGGTCGCCGGTCACGCAGGCGTCGAGCCGCGTTCGCTCGCGAAGGTGGCGTCCGGTGGTGAGTTGTCGCGGATCAGTCTGGCGATTCAGGTGATCACCAGCAAAGCCGCCAAAGTGCCAGTGCTGATTTTTGACGAAGTCGATGCTGGCATCGGCGGCGCGGTGGCCGAAGTGGTCGGGCGCTTGTTGAAAGAGCTGGGCAAAGAGCGTCAAGTGTTGTGTGTGACGCATCTGCCGCAAGTGGCAAGCCAAGGCGATCAGCATTGGCTGGTCGGCAAATCGGCGCAGAAGGGCGTAACGCGCTCGACCTTGACGGTGCTCGACGCAGCCGGTCGCGTTGATGAAATCGCGCGCATGCTCGGTGGCACCGAGATCACCGCGACGACGAAAAAAGCGGCGAAGGAAATGCTCGCTGCATGACGAATTCGGCAACACAGTGGATTGTTTTACGCGCGCGCTGCGTTATAATCCCGCCTTCGCCGTTGTAGCTCAGTCGGTAGAGCAACGCACTCGTAACGCGTAGGTCGCCAGTTCGATTCCGGCCAACGGCACCAGATTCAAATCCACGGCTTGACGCTCTTTTGCGCCAGGCCGTTTTGCTTGGTGTCATTGCTTTTCAACTTTCCCAAAACAATTTACGGAGACGAGCATGCCGACTATCAAAGCCGACGATGGCGTTAATCTTTACTACGAAGAAGCGGGCAGCGGCACGCCGATCGTGTTTGTTCACGAATTCGCCGGCGACTACCGTAGCTGGGAGCCGCAGATGCGCCACTTCGCGCGGCGCTATCGCTGCGTTACTTTCAGCGCGCGCGGTTATCTGCCGTCGGACGTGCCGGCCAGCCCGGACCAATATTCGCAGGAGCGCATGCGTGACGACATTCGCTGCGTGCTCGATGGATTGAAGATTGATCGTGCGCATATCGTTGGTTGCTCGATGGGCGCGTTCGCCGCGCTACATTTCGGCATGGAGTACGGCACCAAGGCTAAACCAGCGCGCGCACTGTCGCTCACGCTAATCGGTTGCGGCTCGGGCGCGCACCCGGCGGGCTACGCCAAATTTCAGGCGGACTCGGTGGTTCGTGCTGGCACGATCCGCAAAGAAGGCATGGCAAAACTCGCTGCCACTTATGGGCACGGCCCAGCACGCATCCAATATTTCAACAAGGACCCACGCGGTTTTGCCGAGTACGCCAAGCAACTGGCAGAGCACTCGGCCGAAGGCTCCGCCAACACCATGGAAGGCTATCAAGGCCGCCGTCCCTGCCTTTATGATTTGACGGATCGGATGGCGGCGATTGACGTGCCGGTGCTGGTGATGAGCGGTGATGAAGACGAGCCTTGTCTTGAGCCGTCCTTGCTGATCAAGCGCGTCGTGCCAAAGGCTGGTTTGGTGATCCTGCCGCAGGCCGGGCATGCGATCAATCTGGAAGAGCCGCTGCGTGTCAATGCAGCGGTCGATGAGTTTTTTCATCAGATTGAGACCGGACGTTGGGTCACGCGTGATGCGCGCGCTGCGCCTGAGTCGATCTGGGGGCCGGGCGAGAGCAAACCGGTCGCGGTTTAAGCACAGTCTTTCAGCAAGCTTTAAGCGCCGCTTCACGCGCCTATTACGTCACCAGCAATCTGAGCCAACGAGACGACCTTGCTCTGGGAAATCGGCAATTCGGTCAAAGGCCTGTTGCTGCCACCGATCGGGTTCGGCTGGCTGTTGTTGTTTGCCTGGGTCATGTTCAAGCGGCGGCCGCGGGCGGCGCGTTGGAGTATTGGCGTTGCTCTGTTGTTGACGTACGCCAGCGCAAGTTCATACGTGGCAGCCAGCTTAAGCTATGCAGTGATCCGCCCGGCTGATGTGAATGTGCCGGGGCGTGCGCAGGCGATTGTGGTGCTGGCCGGTGGGCGTGGGCTGCGGTTTGACGCGGCGGGGAAAGTGGTCGATGCGTTTCCTGGGCCTGAGACGGCACAGCGACTGTTGCACGGCGTGCGTCTAGCGCGCGAAACCGGTTTGCCGCTATTGTTGTCTTCCGGCAAGCCGGATGGTATTGATCCGGCGGAGGCGGTGGTGATGCAAAACGTGCTACTACGTGATATTGGCTTCGCGCCGAAATGGATCGAACCAGAGTCGCGCAACACGGTAGAAAACGCTGAGTTCTCGGCGCGGATACTCAAGCGGGAGCGCATTGGGACGATCGTTCTGGTGACGGACGCGATACACATGCGCCGTGCCGCCTATTTGTTTGAACGCAATGGTTTGACCGTGGTCACTGCGCCGTCCAACTCTACGGGAGGCATGCCGAACATAAGCGTGAGAAATTTTATTCCTTCGCTTACCGCGATGAACAAAACATATTCCGCATGCAACGAACTGGGCGGTTTGGTTTACGCCTGGCTTATGACCAGTCGTGCTGCGGCGGCGCCGACTCCCGCAGTGGCAAACTGAAGCCGTACTTTCAATTCTCGTTTCGTCCGCGCGTTGTCGAGACGGCGTGATTCGCTCATGAATGAAAGTAGGGCGGGCGAGACCTTGGCGGCGATTTCTGCGCGCGCGACACGGGGTGGGCGCGGCAAGCCGAAGGTGTCCGCAACGCAATCGAACCACGCGCCCATTTTCATTTCGCCATCGTCGCTCGCGTGATAAATACGCACTTGGGGCCGATGTCGCTGGCGTGCGCGTGCCAGGGCCGCAATACAAATAGTTGCAAGGTCGCCAGCGTGAATGTGATTGGTATAGACGTCATCTTCGTCGCGCAACGCTGGTATGCCAGCTTTGAGGCGCTCGATTGGCAGGCGATTCGCGGCGTAAATGCCCGGCACACGCAGGATGATCAGACGAAACATTCCAAGTTTGGCGGCGCGTGTCAGGCAACGCTCGGCATCGACGCGGCGTTTGGCGCGCGCGTGATGCGGCTTGACCGGCTGTGCCTCGGTGATGCGCGCGCCGCCACAGTCGCCGTAGACGCCGCTGGTGGAGAGATAAACGAGCGTGCGATTACGCCATTTTGCGCCGCGCGCTGGGCTTCGGGAAGTCGCGATCATGCGCAATAAATTACGCGTGCGTTGATCGCGATTTTCCGGTCGATTTTCTGGTCGATAGTCTGGTCGACTGTCCGGCCGATTGGAGCGTGATTGCGGGTAAGATTGCGGCGGCGCGGCGTGCAGCATTGCCGTCCAGTCGCGCGGCAGGCGTCGCAGCGTGCCGGGGCGATCCAGATCAGCCACTTGCGCGTGCGTGCGCCCGGGTTTGCCTAGGCGATGCAGAGGCGCAAGGTGGTTGCGGTTCGACGTCACGGCGTGCAGCGCGTCGAACGCGAAACCGTGATTCACACTGCGCCGGGCCAATTTTCCGATTGCGCGCCGGCCAATATCACCAGCGCCAATCACTAACAATTTGTTTTTCATTTTTCGTAGTGTGCCATGACCTTCAAAGTAAGCATCCAGCCTTCCGGCCACGAGTATCAGGCCAAACCTGGCGAATCGATTCTGCAAAGCGCGCTGGGCAACGGCATTGGCTTGCCGTATGGCTGCCGCAATGGCGCGTGTGGCTCTTGCAAGGGCAAAGTGGTATCGGGCAGCATCGACTACGGCAATTACTCGGCGAACGCATTGTCAGACGCCGAGAAGGCCGAGGGCAAGGCGCTGTTCTGCTGCGCCAAGCCACTCAGCGATGTCGTGATCGAGGCGCGCGAGGTCGGCGCGATCAAGGATTTGCAGGTGAAGATTTTGCCGTCGCGGGTGCAGTCGATCGAGCGCGTCGCGGACGATGTGATCGTGGTGTCGCTGAAGCTGCCGGCCAATGAACGCCTGCAATTTCTCGCCGGGCAGTACATCGAGTTTTTGCTCAAAGAAGGCAAGCGCCGCAGCTACTCGATGGCGAATGCGCCGCACGACGACGGCTTCGTGCAACTGCATATTCGCCACATGGCGGGCGGGCATTTTACCGAGCACGTGTTCGGCAAAATGAAAGAGCGCGACATCCTGCGTTTTGAAGGCCCGCTCGGCAGTTTCTTTTTGCGTGAAGAGTCGAACAAGCCGATCATCATGGTCGCGTCCGGCACCGGCTTCGCGCCGATCAAGGCGGTCATCGAGCACGCCATCTATCGCGAGAACAGCCGGCCGATCACACTCTACTGGGGCGGACGGCGGCCCAAAGATCTTTATATGATGGCTTTGTGCCAACAGTGGGCGGCCACAGTGTCCGGCTTCAAGTTCGTGCCGGTGGTGTCCGACGCGCTGCCGGAAGACAACTGGAGCGGGCGCACCGGTTTTGTTCACCGCGCGACGTTGGAAGATTTTCCCGACATGAGCGGCTATCAGGTTTACGCCTGTGGCGCACCGATTGTGGTCGACTCGGCGAAGCAGGATTTCCTCGCACAGTGCAAGCTGCCGGAGGAGGAGTTTTACGCCGACAGCTTCACGACCGAGGCGGATCTTGCGCGCGCGGCCTGATTTTCAAATCTTCCTTCGCCGGAGAACCGCATGGAATGGCGTTCTGCGCCCGGTGTGTGCCGGTAAACCGCAGCCAGAGCCATTCTACAAGGCCAGCCTAAGCGAAAAAGTCGAAACGCTGAAACTCCGGCCATGGCAAATGGCGGCTGACGTTAACCAGGCCGTGAAAGCCGAAGGTGGGCGTATCGAGCGCGCAATGCTCCGATGAAAAACGATCCGCCGTCGCGTCGTCGGCAAAGGCGATGTCGTACCGGCGTTCGAGAAAAGGCCGGTAGCGGCGGCAAATCACGGCGTCCTCCGGATTCGCCGCCTCGATGGCTTCGTCTTGCAAGGCGGCAAGCAGGCTGCGCGAGCGTAGCGAGAAGCCGCCATTGCCGACAGTACGCCCAGGCGTAATCTCATCGCCCTCTAGCGGCCAGCGTGCGCCGATGTAGTCGTAGAGCAGAAAGGCGTGGGTCCACGCGGCTGGATTACAGACAAAGCCATCCCACTGGATCAGCAGAACGTGATCAGTGTCGATGTGATGGATCAGCTGCTTGATGACGAAATTTGAATACGCCTCGATCGAGTCGAGCGGTGCAATCGGCACAATGTCGATGCCGGGCGCACTCACCGGCAGGTGCGTCAACAGTTTGACGGCATCAAACTCGCAACCGGCCAGACTTCGCTGCAGCGCCGGGATCGTCAACTCCGGGTTGATGCAATCAATTGCGCACAGGGTGGTGTGCTCAATGCGCTGGCGCGGGCCGGCGGCAATCGGCGGCGCTGCGGTGCGGTAGCGTTCCTGCAAGGCGGCGCGAAACGCCGCTATCGCGGGCTGTAACCGTCCAAGCTTATTTTGCAACTGCCAGATGCGCCGGTGCGCGGTGTGGCGTTGCGGATCGAGGGTGAGGGCGTGACGCAGATTGCTGATGGCGTCCTCGTCACGGCCGAAGTGCGCGTGCGTCTCGGCGGTCTGGCAAAGTTGGCCGGCCGCCGCTTGGGCAGAGTCCGGCGTGCTCATTGGTCCGCGCTTTCGCCAAGATAAGCGGCGCGCACTTTCGGATCCGACAGCAGCGCTGATGCGCTGCCTTCGAGTGTGATCAAGCCGCTTTCCATCACGTAGGCACGTTGCGTTATTTGCAGCGCAAGGCGGGCATTTTGTTCGACCAGCAAGATCGTCACGCCGTTGTCGGCAATCTGCTGGATCGTCTCAAATATTTTTTCAACCATCAGTGGAGCGAGGCCCATGCTCGGCTCGTCGAGCAGCAGCATTTTTGGGCGCGCCATCAGCGCGCGCCCGATGGCGAGCATCTGCTGTTCGCCGCCGGAGAGGGTGCCGCCAGTTTGGCGCAAGCGTTCCTGCAGACGCGGGAACAAGTTATAAACCCGTTCGATGTCTTCTGCAGCTTCGGCGCGGGTACGCAGATACGCGCCCATCTCGAGGTTTTCGGCGACGCTGAGCTTGGGGAAAATGCCGCGCCCCTCGGGCACCAGCGCCAGGCCGGCCCGTGCCAGCCGGTGTGCGGGCAGGCCGCCGGTGGCGTGGCCGTTGAATACGATGCTTGGCCGCGCCGCCGGTAACATGCCGGCCACCGCTTTCAATGTCGTGGTCTTGCCCGCGCCGTTGGTGCCGATCAGCGCGACCATTTCACCCGCATGGACTTCGAGCGAAATGCCTCTGACCGCTTGAATGCCGCCGTAGGCGACGCTCAGGTTTTGCAGTTGCAACAGTGCCGTTCCTGTGCCGGCCTCGCTGGCGCGGGGCGCGTTCGGTTCGCCGGGCGCGCTCATCCTGCCGCTTTCTTTAGCGCCGGTCACGCCGCCGCCTCGTGCGGAGTGCCGAGATAGGCGCTGATGACGGCGGGATTCGCGCGCACTTCGGCGGGCGTACCCTCGGCGATTTTCCTGCCGTAGTCGAGCACCAGCACACGGTCACAGAGCGACATCACAAGTTTCATGTCATGTTCGATCAGCAGCACCGTGATGCGTTGCGCGCGTATCGCGCGGATCAATGCCGCCAGTTCAACCGTCTCGGTCGCGTTCATGCCGGCCGCCGGTTCGTCGAGTGCCAACAGCTTGGGTTCAGTGGCGAGTGCGCGTGCGATTTCGAGACGGCGCTGGGCGCCGTAGGGCAGGCTGGCGGCGCGCGTATTTGCGTCAGCCGCGAGGCCGGTGAAGTCCAGTATCGTGCGCGCGCGTGATTCTATCGCCGCCTCTTCTGCACGCTGGGCACGGGTGCGCAGGATGGCGCTCCACACCCCGGCGCCGGTACGCACATGGCGGCCGATCATGACGTTTTCCAGCGCCGACAAATTGGCGAACAGGCGAATGTTTTGAAACGTGCGTGCGACGCCGGCGCGGGCGACGGCATCTGGCGCGGAAGTGTCGAGAGGTGCAGCGTCGAATGAAATCTCACCGGCATCGCGCGCATAGATGCCGGTCAGAAGGTTGAAGAAGCTGGTCTTGCCCGCGCCATTCGGGCCGATCAAGCCGTAAATTTCTCCGCGTGCAATCGACATCGATACGCCGGAGAGTGCCTGAATGCCACCGAAGGATTTCGACAGATCAGTGACGGTGAGGAGGGTGCCGCTCATTGCCGGCCTTCAGCCAGTTCACGCTTGCGCACAGCCGAGGGCAGCAGCCCGGCGGGGCGATACAGCATCACCAGCACCAGCGCGAGACCGAACAACAGCATGCGAATTACTTCCGGTTCGATCAGCATTTTGCCGAACAAGAATTTTTGCGCTGGCTCGACGGTATAGCGCAACAGCTCCGGTACGAACGAGAGCAGCAGGGCGCCTGCGATGACACCGCGAATATTGCCCATGCCGCCGAGCACGACCATCGCCAGCACCATCACTGATTCAGTCAGGCCAAAACTCTCCGGACTGACAAAGCCCTGGATCGATGCGAACAGGCCACCGGCGATGCCGCCGAACGATGCGCCGATGGCGAACGCCAGCAGCTTGATGCGCGTAGTGTTGATGCCCATCGCACGCGCCGCGATTTCATCCTCACGGATGGCCTCCCAGGCGCGCCCGATCCGTGAGTCGGACAGGCGGCGGTTCACCACGATCACCAGCAACAACACGACGATCAACAGGTAATAAATTTTGATCGGGCCGGAGAATGCCAGGCCGAAGATCGTCTCGTTGCTGCCGAAATCAAAGCTGCCGATGCGGATCGGATCGATCCGCGAAATACCCTGCGGCCCATTGGTGATGTTGATCGGCCGCGACAAGTTGTTGAGAAAAATCCGGATGATCTCGCCGAAGCCGAGCGTGACGATAGCGAGGTAATCACCGCGCAGCTTGAGCGTCGGCGCACCGAGAAGCAGGCCGAAGATGCAAGCCGTAAGGGCGCCGAGCGGCAAGATCACCCAAAACGGCAAATGCAAATTGAAGTGCGGTGACGCGAGCAGGGCGTAGACATACGCGCCGACGGCGTAGAACGCGATGTAACCCAGATCGAGCAAGCCAGCGAAGCCGACCACAATGTTGAGCCCGAGCGAGAGCAGGATGAACAGGATCGCAACGTTAGTGATACGGACCCAAGCGGTGCCGGCCATCGCCAGCGCAAAGGGCAGCAGAATCAGCGCGAGCGCGATGCAGGCGGCACCAATCCACTGGGCATGCTGATGGCCGGAGAGTCGCTCCCAGGGCGGTTCCTGGCCGTTTTCTTCTCTGCCGGAATGCTTAGGCACGATCACCACTCCGCTCGCCCATCAGTCCTTGCGGACGAAACACCAGCACCAGAATCAACACGATGAAGGCAAATACGTCTTGATAGTTGCTGCCGAACCAGTTGTTGGTGAAGTCGCCGATATAGCCGGCGCCAAGCGCTTCGACCAGGCCAAGCAAAATGCCGCCGAGCATCGCCCCCGGCACATTGCCAATGCCGCCGAGCACCGCCGCGCAAAACGCTTTCAGGCCCAACAGCGCACCCATCGAGTAATGCGCAATGCCGTAGTAGCTGCCGATCATCACCCCGGCAACTGCCGCAAGACCAGCTCCCAGAGCGAATGTCAGGGCAATCACGCTATTGATATTGACGCCCATCAGCCCCGCCACATCGGGGCGTTGTGAGGTCGCGCGCATCGCGGTGCCGAGGCGCGTGCGGTACACCACGACGCTTAAGGCCGCCATGATCACCAGTGACATCACGATGATGCCGATCTGTACCGCAGTGATGGTGGCACCGCCAATGTCGAAATTGATCACCGGAATAATCTGCGGAAACGCCAGCGGGTTGCGACTGAAAATCAGCATCGCCAGATGTTGCAGGATGATCGACATGCCGATGGCAGTGATCAGCGGCGCCAAGCGCGGTGCATTGCGCAAAGGCTTGTAGGCGAATTTGTCGAGCAGTAAGCCTACGACCACGCACACCGGCACCGCGCACGCAGTGGCGATGAACACGATGACCAGCGGCGGCAGGCCGGATTTCGCCAGCGCGCTGATCACGCTGAAGGCGACCATCGCGCCGATCATCACCACCTCGCCGTGCGCGAAGTTGATCAACTGAATGATGCCGTAAACCATCGTGTAGCCGAGTGCGACGATGGCGTAGACGCAGCCCAGTGTCAGGCCGTTGATCACCTGCTGGATGAAGATGTCCATTCAGCAATCCACAAAAGAAAAAGGCACCGGGGAGTGAGCCATCGGTGCCGTTTTAATGCAGCGTAAAACGTGAAGGGCGCGGTGCTTACTTCTTCACGTCGTCCTTTTTCATTTCTTCTTTTTTCGGCTCTTCCTTCTTGGCGTCTGCTGCTGGCGCTGCAGCAGGTGCCGTTGCCGGGGCTGCCGCCGCCGCTGCGGGCGCTGGTGCCGCCGCTTTGATGAAGTCCTCAAACTTGGTGGACTTGCCGCCTTTGATGATCGCTACCGGCTCAATCTTGCCGGCCTTCATCGTGAAGATGGTCATCTCGGCATCTTTGCGGTCGCCCTTGGCGTCGAACTCGATCTTGCCGGATGCGCCGTCCATGCTGATCGCAGCGAGTGTCGCGAGGTATTTCGCCGGATCGGTCGAGTTGGCTTTTTGCATTGCTGCGATCAGCAAGTTCGCCGCGTCATACGTGAATGGCGCGTAGAGAATCGGATCAACGTTGAATTTTTTCTTGTAATTTTCGAGGAACGATTTGCTCGCTGCTTGCACCGGCAGACCGGCTTGCGAGCAGAGCAGACCCTCGGCGGCCTCCGCTGCGTATTCCTTCATCTTGTCTGTGCAAGCACCGTCGCCGAACGCGAACACCGCCTTGATGCCAAGTTCCTTGCCCTGCTTCAACAGCAGACCCGCAGTGTCGTCCATGCCGCCATAGAATACGGCATCGGGTTTCTTACCCTTGATCTTGGTGAGTTGCGCCTTCCAGTCCTTGGTGTCCTTGGTGCCTTTTTCGCGCGGCAATACCGCGACGCCCGCGGCTTTGAGTGTTTTCTCGACTTCGTCGGCCAAGCCTTCTCCATAGGCGGTCGCGTCATCAATCACCGCAACGGTTTTGGGTTTGACTTCGGCAGCGAGGTAGCTCGCAATCGCCGGCCCTTGCTGGTCGTCACGGCCCACCGTGCGGAACGTGACCTTGAAGCCCTGCTCAGTGAGCTTGGGGTTGGTAGCCGACCCGGAGATCATCGGAATACCGGCTTTGTTGTACACGTCAGAGGCGGGGATCGTCACGCCAGAATTCAAGTGGCCGACCACGCCAGCGACTTTTGCATCGACCATCTTTTGCGCCACGATCGGGCCTTTGGTCGGATTCGCCTCGTCGTCTTCGCCCATCATCTCGAACTTGATCTTCTTGCCGTCAATGGTGAGGTTCTTCGCGTTGGCTTCGTCAATCGCCAGGCGCACGCCGTTCTCGTTGTCTTTACCCAAGTGCGCGATGCCGCCGGTGAGCGGGGCGGCGCTGCCGATTTTTACTGTGGCCGATGGCGGCTCGGCCGGCTTGGCGGGTGCGGCGGCTTTGGGCGGCGGTTCTTCCTTGCCGCATCCGGCGAGCGCGATAACGATGGCGGCAGAGAGCAATGAAAGACGCAATGAAGCTGCAACGAAGGATTGCATGATGCCTCCTGAAATTGTCGGGGAAAATCGTAAAAAACGCAGTGAAAACGGGTGGCGAATTGTAGCGCACGGCAATAAAAAACCGCCACATCAAGTGGCGGTTTTTTAGACCGGGTGAGCTGCAACCGTGCGGTGACGGCGACTAGAACGTTTACTTCGCGGCAAGCACCCATTTCGACAAGGTCAGCGCTTCGGCTTCGTTCACCGCCGCGTTGGCCGGCATCGGAATCTGCCCCCACACGCCACTACTGCCTGCGCGAATCTTGGCGGCGAGTTTTTTGTCCGCGTCTTTGTCAGCCTTGTATTTCTCCGCGATGTCTTTGTAGGCCGGGCCAACCAGTTTTTTGTCTACCGCGTGGCAAGCCATGCAGGCTTTTTGTTTTGCCAAGTCTTCGCTGGCCAGCACGGGCGTGGCAGCAAAGATTGAGACGAGGGCGGCGCAGGAAACAGCGGCGATGGTTTTCAAGTCAAGACTCCTGTAAGGGGTTGGTATGGCATCAAACAGACGAAATTGTATCCGACAGCAGAGCAACGCCGACACCGGATTTCAGGTTGACAGACTAGGTTCGCCGGGAACTGCTGCGGACTCGCCGCATACCCGTCATGCTGATCATTTCCGTTCCACTAGCGATACAGGCGATACAATCAGCCGCATCAATTCTTCCGGAGTGCATCTCATGTCAGTCTATATTTTGCTCGTGGGCGTGATTGCGGCGATCCTCAAAGTGGCCGAGATTGGACCCTTTACCACCTTGTCGTGGTGGTGGATCGCGATCCCCTTCGCCATCGCGGTTTTTATTTGGGAAGTGGTGACGCCGATCCTCGGCCTTGACAAGAAAAAAGAGAACGAAGAAGCCGAGCGGCAAAAGAAAGAGCGCCAGGCGCGCCTGCGCGGCAATTGAGATATCTTCGCTATTCGATAATCCATAAAAAAAGTTGACTCGATTTTTCGATGCCGACTTTCTTTTCCGGCGCAGTCACTTTCACACTGCGCAACGGTTTCCAGGTTGGCCCCATGTCCCAGTCGTGCGAGACGATGCGGGTGCCGGGCTTGAGACGGCGCAGATGCGGCATCAATAGCGCATTGACGTCAGGCAGCAAATACAGCGTGATCACCGACGCTTGCGTCAAGTCGGTCTTGAATAAGTCCTGAATTTCGAAGCGTGCGCGATCCGCTACGCCTTCAGCGGCGGCGCTGGCGCGCGCGCGCTCGACCAGGCGCGGGTCGATCTCGACGCCCAGGCCCGGTACACCGAAGCGTTTCGCGGCGGTGATCACGATGCGGCCATCACCAGAACCCAAGTCGAGCAGGCGGTCACCAGCGCGCACTTGGGCTAGTTCGAGCATCGCATCCACAACGTTTTGCGGCGTGGTGACAAACGGGGTATCTAGCTCCTGGTTCGACGGCTCGGGAAATGCGGACAAAGGTGGGGAAGATTGCGCAAAGGCGGTCATCGTGTGCAAGCTGACCGCAGCGACTGTGGACCAGAACGCGGCACCGGTGGCGCAGCGCAGCCACTGGCGGCGCGACGAAAATAGGGGAGGACGATGATATGGCAGCCGAAGAGTATTTCGCATAGGATCAGAGAAAAAACAACGATCTGCCAAAGCTGGCGGGGTTCGATTTGCGGACTGAAAGTCTGGCAACGCGTCGATTGAACGAGG
>JAYVSR010000146.1:0-5873 GCA_043775155.1 Burkholderiales bacterium
AATGAGAATGCATTTAGTAGCAATGGCTGGCACTTATATGCGCACCCACTGTTTTTACTTGAGCTCGATAAACTTACCAAGCAAGTCGAATCGCTAAAACGTAAAGACCCCGCAGGCTACGTAAACAAGAACGCGAGCAAACGTTTGGCCGCCATCACCAAACTCGCCTTTGAGGTCATCCCAAAAGATCCGACGCGGCCAGAATACCGACAGGGCAATACTCTTGGCGAGGCCCACAAACACTGGTTTCGCGCCACATTTTTTCAGCAATATCGATTATTTTTTCGCTACCACGCCGCGCACAAAGTAATCGTGCTTGCGTGGGTCAATGCTGAAAATAGCAAGCCTGCCTATGAAAGTGGCAACGATGCCTATCGGGTGTTTCGTAAGATGTTGGCAAACGGTCAGCCGCCGATTGGTTGGAATGAATTATTGGCCGAGGCTGTGCCAATTGCTAACGTCACGCCACCGAGTGCATAGCCTGCTCTGGGTTTAATGATTTTGTGAGGCTCGAAATGAATCAATTTAGACGCTATTACGAACTACATTCGCGATTCAAAAGGCATCGCTTGCCTATTTCAAGAACTTATATTGAGCGCGAGCTTGAGGCATCGAAAGCAACGGTGATGCGCGTGATAGAAGAATTGCGTGGATACGGCGCGCCAATTTTATACAGCCGCCAACACAATGGTTATTTTTACGACCCAAAAATTGCCTTTGAACTACCGGGGCTATGGTTTTCACATAGCGAGCTTTTCGCCCTTGTCACCGCACACGATCTACTCGCCAATGCCGAGCCAAGCCTCTTACGCGAAACGCTGTCACCATTAAAAACCAAACTTGATTCACTACTAAAAACGGAAAAATTTGGGGCAGGCGAATTGCCTAAACGAGTACGAATCATCCGCCTTGCCGGACGAGGGCCTGGTACATGTTTCGCACAAATAGCTGAGGCATTGATTGATAGAAAACAAGTGCGGTTTGATTACGTCGCCCGCACATATGAGGGCAAAAAAGACGCCGACTTAAGCCGCACTGTATCCCCGCAACGACTCACCCACTACCGTGATAATTGGTATCTCGACGCGTGGTGTCACAAGCGTAAAGAGTTGCGTAGCTTCGCACTTGAACGCATCACTGGCGCCGAGGTCAGCGCCGCCGCCGCCCGCAATGTCGTTGAGAAAAAATTACACAATCACTTCGCCACGTCCTACGGCATTTTTGCAGGCGAACCCATTGCAATCGCACAACTCATTTTCAGCGCCCATCGCGCCCAATGGATAGCCGATGAAATTTGGCATCCCAAACAAAAAGGCACATTTTTAAGCGATGGCCGCTACCAACTCGATATCCCGTATTCCGATACGCGTGAATTGATGATGGATATTTTGAAGAATGGCGCGGATGTAGAAGTGATCGCACCTCTTTCACTTCGCCAAGAAGTGGACGCTAAGTTAAAGCAGGCACTATTGCATTATAAAAATGATGTGCCAGATAGATAAATGCTTCAAACTCCTCGCCAGTGCTAGGGTTTGGTGATATCACTGAATGAGGTTGTGGGTGGATTAAAGTGACAATGTTAAAAAAATGTTACGCAGCAACTTATAGTTTGTTTAGCGCAGAAATCATTGATGGTTACCCCAACGTCAAACTTTAAGATGTAATGCTGACGATGAACTTTGCGGAACATACTATGTGGCATAAGTCCTCTGTTACAGCCGAAGAAGTTGCAAACAATATTTAGAAAGTTAGATGTAAGTCAACATGACATATCTTGCGCACACAGAAAATTCGTTGGGAGTACCACATGTTCTTAGTGATCATCTACGCGCCGTAGGCGAATTGGCACATGACTTTGCAGAAAACTGTAACTCAGGTTTAAGTGAGGGCGCACAATGGTCTGGCTTGCTGCACGATATTGGCAAGTACCGTGACGAATTTCAGCAATATTTGCAAGCCAAGCGGGATAGTAGTACTGAAACACACCATGCAGTGTACGGCGCTGCGCTAGCTTATCAGCGAGGGTGGCTTGGCCCTGCATTCGCGATTGCGGGACATCATGCCGGACTGCATGATCTACATGAATTACAAATGTTAGTGGAAGGTTCGACATACCGAACGACGGAACGAGTCCCCCAACTTACTGCTAGGTTTGAGTCGGAGCTAATCTCAATTTCCCAAAAAATTACTGAACCGCATTTTGTTGAAAACGAGCTTAGCGCGGATTTTTATATTCGAATATTGTTTTCTATGCTGGTAGATGCTGATTTTCTGGATACCGAAATGCACTACAACGGAAAGGCAAGAAACACATACAAACTCCAAGCTGCCAGCCTTTTGCAACTTCTGATCGCTGAAAAGGAAAGTAAATTGAGTAATGGCAAACTCAAGGAGATTCGAAACCGTATATTCGAGCAGTGTCTAGACGCGGCAAAAAAGCCGCCAGGGTTCTTTTCACTTACGGTGCCGACCGGGGGTGGTAAGACGCTGGCAGGCATGGCCTTCGCCTTAGCGCAAGCAGCGCAAGCCCAGAACCAGCTTCGACGAATTATCGTTGTCATCCCGTACCTATCCATCATTGAGCAGAACGCCGCCCAATACCGGCGCATCCTTGACCCAAATAATTTAGGCATAGTCATCGAACATCATTCTTCGGTGAATGTTCCGGAAGATACTGGCGAATCGCGGTCGCGCGCGCCCTTTGAAAAACACCCAAACGAATACGCAGCAGAGAACTGGGACGCGCCTGTCATCGTCACGACTTCGGTACAGTTCATCGAGTCTCTGTTTGCAAACCGCACTTCGCGTTGTCGCAAGTTGCACAACATTGCACACTCGGTTGTTATTTTCGACGAGGTGCAAACTTTGCCATCGCACCTGCTCAACCCATCGCTGAGCGTTTTTCGTGAGTTACGCGACCACTACGGTGTCAGTTTCGTTTTTTCAACGGCGACTCAACCTGCATTCCTGCATAGTCCTACATCACTCAGCGAAGGATTCAAACAAGATGAGATTCAAGAAATAACGCAGGGCAGTACGGCGGAAAATTTTCTTAGCCTACAGCGAGTAACTATTCACCCACCCAAGTCTGACGAAACCACCGGGTGGGATACCCTAGCCGAACAAATGGCGCAACATAAACAAGCCTTGTGCATCGTTAACATTCGCCGCCATGCCTATGATTTGTGGGAAAAGCTGCGCCGCGTAGTCCCTCACGATAAGAAAAACGCTGTGTTCCATCTATCTTCGGCCATGTGCGCCGAACATCGCCTTGCCATACTGGGTGACGATCATGAACCTGCGCTTGATACCGTTCGTTATCGGCTGCGCCACAACTTGCCCTGTCAGCTCGTTTCAACCCAACTGATTGAAGCCGGTGTGGATGTCGATTTCCCAATAGTCTGGCGCGCGCTCGGCCCGCTTGATTCCATCGTGCAAGCTGCCGGACGCTGCAATCGAGAGAACCGGTTACTTGATGAGGCCGGCAATCCTACACTAGGCAAAGTCATCATTTTTCGCCCCGAAGACAACGCACTGCCCCATGGCGTGTATCGAACCGCTTCTGACATCACGGTTGCGCTGCTCGCACAAGTCGAGGCCGACACGTTGGCAACTGACCACAAGTTGTTTGGACGATATTTCAATCAGCTTCACCAACTTGTGCCCACCGATCAAAAAACTAGCATTCAGAGCAAACGCAAGGCACTTCACTTCCGTCAAGTGGCAGCGTTGGCCAAGGTCATCGATAACGATAGCCAGGCTGTCATCGTTCCATACGGCAAGGGATGCGATATTGTCGAACAAATTCGCACACGATCGGTTATTCAAGGCCAGCCGCGCTTCAGCCGCGACGACTTGAGAAAATTGCAACGCTACATGGTTAACTTGCATTCTCGCGATTTTGAAAAACTCGTTATGTACAAAGCCATCTTGCCGCTGCTTCCTAATCTTGAAATCCATGTGCTGACCGAGGGTTGGTATCACTTCGACTTAGGCATTGTGATCGACAAACGCCCTACGGAGGATTTTTTTCAATGAGCGACAACTCTATTAACGTCCGCGTTTGGGGCGATTACGCTTGTTTTACGCGCCCGGAAATGAAAGTCGAGCGCGTGAGCTATCCCGTCATGACGCCATCTGCCGCCCGCGGTGTGCTCGAAGCGATTTTCTGGGAACCGGAAATTTATTATCTGATTGACTCAATATGCGTCATCCGGCGTGGACGCTGGCTTTCCTTTCGGCGCAATGAGGTCACCAGCGTCATCAGCATGGACAATGCAAAAACCTGGATGAAGTCGCCAGAAAAGGTTTCTCCAATACGGGCAGGCGGCGGCGCAGAGGATGGCACACAGCGCAACATGCTCGCGCTGGCCGATATTGAATACCTTATCACCGCCGAAATACACCTTAGTGAAATAGGCAAAAGAAGAGGCCACAAACTCAACGTTTATCAGGCTGAAATCGAACGGCGGGCAAAAAGCGGCAAGTGCTTCCACCGTCCTTATTTGGGCGTCCGTGAATTCGCCGCCGATTTCGATTGGGAGAGCGATGCCAAGAGTTCGTTTGAACGCCGCGCGGTAGAACTCGGCAAAAATTTGCAAAGCCTCTGGCCAGAAGAAGAATTGGGGCTAATGTTGTACGACGTGTTTGACCACGAGCGGCGCACGCAAGGTTTCCGCTGGCTGAAGGAAGAGGAACAAGTAAAACCGCAAAAGAAAAAACCCGCACCCAGATGGGAAGGCTTGTTGGTTAAACCGGAAGCCGTTTTCTTTCAGGCGAATATCAAGGACGCAAAGCTAGATTGCCACCCGCAACGTATCCGGCTAGCGCGCAACCTAATTACGGGAGCATAGCGATGCTGCTGAACCTGCTTTATGACTTCGCGCATTCGCGCAATCTGTTGGATGACTTGGCATTCGCACCAAAGGCTGTGCGATGGATTATTCCGCTGGATAACGATGGCAACCTGATCGGTCTAGGTGCACAAGAAAGTACCGGCGATAGAAACCGGGGAAAAGAATACTCTGCACCACAAACCAGTCAGTCAAAGAACGCTGGCGGCATTGCTGAGTTCTTGGCTGACAACCTAAGTGGTGTTTTTGGTCTTGATGCCGACCCAGATAAAGACAAGGACAATGAGAAGAAATGCAGGGAGCGTGACGTCAAGAACGCGGCAAAATGTAAAGATTTTTGGCGGCATATTCAGCAGGCATTCGACGACACGAAGCTCCCTGCATTAAGTGCGTTGCTAAAATTTCACGAACACCTGAACGATAGTCCACCATTTTTACGCTGGGGAGTAAGCGAAAAATCAAAACTAAATGAGAAGCCAAATTGGTGGTTGACAACAGCCTCTGGCACTGAAACAAAAATCGGATCTGACAACTTTACGTTTCGAGTTGATGGCAGTCTGCTTCTTGATGATGAGACTACATTACGACCTTACTGGCGAGCCGTTTATCGAAAGGAAGTTGAAGCCGCGAAAGCCAAAGCAAAGCTTGGTGTTTGCCTAATTACCGGAAATAGTAACGCCTCAATTGCTGCAACCCACACACCAAAAATTCAGGGCATCCCTAACACCGGGTCGTTTGGTGCAGCAATCGTTTCTTTTGATAAATCTGCTTACGTTTCCTTCGGTTTCGATCAAAGTCATAACGCACCGGTATCTATGGAAGCTGTTTCCGCATACTGTAATGCGCTCAAGTTGTTGCTCACTCAAGATGACCACCATCTCCGAATAGGACAAGCTAGCGTCTGCTTTTGGGCGAGAGACACGAAAGGCGCATCCAGTTTCTTCGCGAATATGCTAAACCGCCCTGACCCAGCCATCGTGGCCACTTTTCTAAAAGCTCCGTGGGCTGGGATTGAGCGGG
>JAYVSR010000147.1:0-6370 GCA_043775155.1 Burkholderiales bacterium
CCATTGTTGGCGTTTTTCCCCTCTGTGGCGCGATACCAGTGTTGGCGATGCCGCCGGTCGAAGAAGAGCGTGTGCTGCAATTGTTCAAACGCATCGAGAGTGCCGAAGGCGTGGTGTTCATTCGCAATGGCCGCGAGTACAACGCGAAGGACGCCGCCGAATTTTTGCGCCGCAAGTGTGGCCCGCGCATCGAGCGCTATGCCGATGCCGTGCAACTGGTGAAAGAGTGCGCGTCCGTATCGTCGACCAGCGGCGAGGCGTATCGCATTCGCCTGGGCGACGCAGCGCCGCGTCCGAGCGGCGAGGTGCTGGCCGACTGGCTGCGCATGCCCGTGCCAAAAAATTAGAAGGCATCCTCAGTGGCGCTGGGCGTGTTGCGGCAAACGGCGATGCGATAATCGCTCGGCATTTTGGCTGTGAAACGCGGCAGCGAAACGCAGCAACGAAATGTAGCAACGAAGTGCAGCAACAAAATGCAGCAACAACGAGCCCGCCGCGGAGGGACACGCGGGTGAGGGTCAACCCAACTTAAGGCTCGTGTCTCATGGAATTTGATTACGTCATCGTTGGCGCCGGCTCGGCCGGTTGCGTGCTGGCCGCGCGTCTGAGTGAAGACCCTGCGGTCAAGGTGTGCCTGATCGAAGCCGGCCAGCCGGATAAATCGGCACTCATCACCGCGCCCGCAGGCTTTGCACTGATGGGGCCGCTCAAGGTCAACAACTGGGCTTACGAGACGGTGCCGCAGGCGGGGCTCGGCGGGCGGCGTGGCTTTCAGCCGCGCGGCAAGGTGGTTGGCGGCTCGTCCTCAATCAATGCGATGGTCTATCTGCGCGGCCATCGGCTGGACTACGACAATTGGGCGGCGCCGCATGAGGCCGGTGGCCACGGCGCGGCAGGTTGGGCGTGGAACGACGTGCTGCCTTACTTCATCAAGGCCGAGCACAATGAGCGCCTCAACGAACCCAACGGTTTGGCGGCACAACCAGCGGCACAAACAGCGGTCCACGGCCAAGGCGGGCCGCTCAACGTGGCGGATTTGCGCAGCCCGAATCCGATTGCACAAAAAATCATCGCGGCGGCGCACGAGGCCGGGTTCCCGCTCAGCGCCGATTTCAATGGCGGCGATACCGAAGGTGTCGGCGCCTATCAGGTGACGCAAAAAGGCGGCGAGCGCTGGAGCGCCGCGCGCGGCTATTTGCATCCTGCTCTCGGCCGCGCCAATCTCGCGCTGTTCACCGGCGCGCTGACGCGGCGCATCGTGTTCGAGGGCAAGCGCGCAACCGGCGTTGAGATCGAACGCGGCGGCGCGGTCGAGACGATTCGTGCGCGGCGCGAAGTGATCGTCAGCGCAGGTGCATTCGGCTCGCCGCAATTGCTCATGTGTTCCGGCATCGGCCCTGCCGATCATCTGCAGGCGCGCGGCGTCGCGGTGGTGGCTGATTCGCCCGGCGTCGGACAAAACCTGCAAGACCACATCGACTACGTCATCAACCGGCGTTATTCATCAACCGATTTGTACGGCCTGTCATTTGGCGGCGCCTGGCGTTTGCTGCGCGAGATTGGCCGGTACCGGCGCGAGCGGCGCGGCATGATCACGTCCAACTTTGCCGAGGCCGGTGGCTTCGTCAAGACGCTGCCCGGGCTGCCCAAACCCGACATTCAGTTTCACTTCGTCATCGGTATGGTGGACAACCACAACCGCACCACTCACGCCGGGCATGGTTACTCGATCCACGCCTGCGTGCTCAATCCAAAGTCAGTCGGCGATGTGCGGCTGGCGTCGAGCGACATGCGCGATGCGCCGTTGATTGATCCGCGATTTCTCTCGCATGCTGACGACCTCGCCACGCTCAAGCGTGGTTTCAAGGCGATGCGCGCGATTTTGAATGCACCGGCGCTGGCGGCGTATCGCGGCCCGGAGCTTTACACCGAAGGCTTGCGTGAGGATGATGATGCCGGCGTCGAAGCCGCGATTCGCGCGCGCGCCGACACCATATATCACCCGGTTGGCACCTGCAAGATGGGCGTCGATGGGTTATCGGTAGTCGATCTGCAATTGCGGGTTCGCGGGGTCGAAGCCTTGCGCGTGATCGACGCCTCAGTGATGCCCGCGCTGGTGTCGGGCAACACCAACGCGCCGACCATCATGATTGCGGAGAAGGCTGCTGATTTGATTCGCGCTGCGGCGTAAGCGGCGACAATTTACTCAGCGCTGATATTCGCCGCCTTCACCACCACGCCCCAGCGCGCGATCTCGCTTTTCAAAAAGCGATCTGCATCTTCGGGTGAATTGCCGATCACCAGCGAGCCGCCATCGGTGAGGCGCTGTTTCATCTCCGGCTGGTTGATCGCCTTGACGATCTCGGTGTTGAGGCGCGCCACGATGTCGCGCGGCGTGCCGGGCGGCGCAACCACGCCGAACCACGCCACCGCTTCAAAATCGCGCACGCCGCCTTCGGCAATCGACGGCACCTCGGGCAACAGCGGATGGCGCTTGGCGCTCGACACGGCCAGTGCGCGCACCTTGCCCGCTTTAATCTGCGGCAGCAGCGCGACGAAGTTGTCGAACATCACCTGGATCTGCCCGCCGATCAAATCGGTATGCGCGGCGGATGACCCTTTGTACGGCACATGCACCATGTCGATGCCGGCGTCGAGTTTCAGTTTTTCGCCAGTGAGGTGATGCGAGGTGGCGATGCCGAGCGAACCGAAGTTCACTTTGCCGGGGTTGGCTTTGGCGTAGTCGATGAACTCCTTCATCGTCTTCGGCGGGAAGTTGAGGTTGGACGCTAACGCAATAGGCGAGTGCGTCATCACCGTCACCGAGGCGTAGGCAGCGGAGTCGTAACGCAGATTTTTGTAGGCGCCTGCCGAGATCGGCAGCGCGGCGGTCGAGATCAACAGCGTGTAGCCATCCGGCGCGGCCTTGGCAGCGAACTCGGAGCCAACGGTGCCGCCTGCACCGGGGCGGTTTTCCACCACGAAGCCCTGACCCATCGCCGCGCCGACGCGGTCAAACACCTGGCGCGCAATGATGTCGGACGCCGCGCCGGTGGCGAACGGGACGATGACTTTGACCGGGCGGCTGGGATAGCCTTGCGCCCAAGCATGGCTTGCACTCAGAGCGATGGCAGCGAAACCAAAACGGATGATGATGCGAACACTTTTCATTTTAAAATCCTCTGGAAAGTTAAGCCGCAAGCGCCGACGCGGCGTTGCGTTCAAGTGTGGTGGTGCGGCGCAAATCACGCCGCGCGCTGAGGTCGTAACGCCTTCCGCGATGGACTGTGGCACGGTTGTCCCACATCACGTAGTCGCCGGTCTGCCAGCGATGGCGATAGACAAACTGGCGTTGCGTCGCGTGCTCGAGCAACTCGGAGACCAGCAAGCGGCCCTCGGGTACGCTCATATCACTGACACGGTCGCAATGCACGCCAACGAACAACAGCTTGCGCCCCGAGCCCGGGTGGGTACGCACCAGTGGCCACTCGGCGGGCGGAAAGCGGTTCAATTGCTCCGGTGTGTATTTGTCGTCGCCGAGCAGGACGCGCGAGTGAAACGTCGAGTGATGCGCGGTGCGGCCCTCGGCCAGTTGCCGCAGATCATCGGGCAAGGCATCGTAGGCGGCGCGCATATCGGCCCACTCGGTGTCACCGCCGGCAGTCGGCAACGTGACGGCGGAGAGCATTGAATACTTGATCGGCAGCGGCTGGAACGAACTGTCGGTGTGCCACAGTTGATTGGCGAGCGTGCCGACCAGTTTGGCGTTGCCGCTCTGCGCCACCGCACCATCAAGCGCAAGGTTGGAAATGTCGATCAGTTCGTCGTATTTGAAGCGCGTTGCCGCACCGGTCGCCTTGCGCAGGCCGGCATCGAGCGGGCCGAATTGGCGCGCGCAGGCGATTTGCTGCACTTCGTCCAGCGGCTGGTTGCGAAAGAACAGCACCGCGTATTGGTCCATCGCCGCGTCGATTGCGGCGATGGTGGCGGCGTCGAGCGGCTGGCGCAAATCGACACCCGCTGCTTCGGCGGCGAAGTCAGTGGTGACGGGGTTTAGCGTGAGTGTCATTCCCTCTCCTCTTTTTGCACAGATTCAAATTTGCCAGGTCAATCGACCGAATTAATCAACCGCATCAATCAAGTCGGGGTGGCGCATCGCGCAAAAACACCGGCAGATCAGCCGTCGGCGCACGATGCCCAGGAATCGCAAACATCATCTCGGCAACAAAGCCGCGATGGTAGGAGCAATGCGTGACGACATGGTGGAGAATTTCGCCGCGCGTCATCGCGCCATCACCACCGCCGACAAAGGTGAACGTCACCACTTCTTCAAGTTGTTCGGGTGTCACGGCATCGGTCCAACCGACATACCAGGCATCGAGTTCGCGCTGCATTGTGTGTAGCGCTTCGAGTGGCGGCGCATCGGGCGTGTTGCGCGCGTCGTAGTCGTGCGGGCGACCCTCAAGATGGGCACGAAAAATATCCGCGATCACATAGTTGTGATTGAGCATGTGGCCCATGTTTTTGAACAGGCCGGGGCGTGGCTTCTCGACCGAGCCGGGCGGCAGCTTGGCGGCAGCAGTCAAAAACAATTCGTTGGCCCAGGCGTTGTAGCGGGACAGGGTGCGGGCAGAGCGGGAGGTGGTCATGGCAGGTGATGGCCTTTTGTTCAGGTCTGCTGGAGATGGGTGAAACGATCAGCCAACTGGTGAATCATTCTACTATTCGCCCCGTGGTGGATCAGGGTACTCCTCCATTTTGCTGAAATGGTCCGCGCCATTTCTTCGACCAGCGCGGCAGCATCGGCGCGCGACAGGCCGAATACCGGCGCGACGGAGAGGATATTTTCAATCGACGCCAGCGCGCCATCATGGCCGACGATCAGCGCCTGCATGCGCCGCCGCGTGCCAGACGGCTGCGGCACGATGTCAAACGCCGGGGCCAGCGAGAAACTGCGCTGATCGGCAATCAATCCGTGGTTGAGTTCATGGTCATCGGTGTTTGACACCAGGCAGTTGAACGCCATACGGCGAAACACTTGTTGCTGATCTTCCCGCGGTGCGTCAGACCAGCGCCGCAGCTCTTGCGCCAGCCGACCATATGATCCGGAGTGGCTGTAGCGTTGCATTTCCGGGTTGGAATAAAACACGGTGCGCGCGGACACATAGCGCAGGCGGCTCCATCCCGCAGCTTGTTTGATGCGATCAAAGCGTTCCACCAGCAATGCCCTGCGGCGGCCGATCTTGTGCAATGCGAACAGCGGCACTTGAATGCCGCAATCTGATGCAAGGTCAAGCGCCGTTGCTTCAAGGATCGGGATGTTGACGTGCGGATCTCGCTCGTTGACTGACTCCAACTTGGCGAGCCATAAGCGGCCTTCGTGCTCGACCATGAATTTGGGGCGCGCCCCGCCCGCCGACGACCCTGCTGCAAGCAACTCTGCCATCGCGTCATCAATCTTGCCGCCCAACTCCAGATGCCGGGCGGCCAGGTTCAAGGCCTTGAGCGCGGTGGCAGGGGTGAAACGGGTTTGTTCAACGGGGGCAATCGTCGCACTGGTTGAAAATGACAACGCGCCGGTTTGGCCACCGTTGGTGCGCAACAAATAGCCGTACGGCGTTTGCGCGCCGTGCGCAAGATCGATGATGCGCTTGCCCCATAAATCTGGCCCAGCGTCGAGCAGCGCGCTGAAATGGCCGGACAGGAGGGTGGCCTCGAATTCGCGCCCTTCCAGCGGCAGAGTAACCGGGTCAATCGGCACCGCGCGATCCAGATCAAGATAGCGCTTGGCATAGACGAACTTGCCGAGCGGACCAGTGGTTATGTTTTCACGCTGCGCCCGGCCGGCCAGCGTTGGCGTCAAGTCCCCCGGCAGGTGAATCCAGACAAAGAGTTGTTCAAAATTCATTGTCGATTTTGCGCTTCGGCATCACGCGTTTTTTGTCTACTGAGTAAGCCAGTCCTTCCCGATCCAATCCGGGGTCGGCGATCAGATCGATTTCGCGATCCAATCCAAGCACCCACAAGGTCTGTGCGTAGGCGCCAATCGACGTCGTCATTTCACCGCTCTCAATCGCTTTGATCGTGGATAAGGAAAGCGAGGTTTTGGCGGCAAGATCGGATTGCCGCAGCTTGCGGCGAATGCGCGCCGTGCGCACGCGCAAGCCTAGCGCGCGAATGCGCGCGAGCAAGTCTTCTCCGAAAGCAGTGTGGCGAGTTAATATGGATGCCATAACATCCATATTAGTTAATTAGAGTTAATTTGGCAACTCAGTAGTGTCCGGTCAATGAAGCATGGCGGCAACGAAGAACGGGTATCCATGCGGGTTTGCGGGCGATTTTATTTGGTGCCGATTTGAAACGCGAAATG
>JAYVSR010000148.1:0-18019 GCA_043775155.1 Burkholderiales bacterium
GACCCGTTCCCGTTCTGCGGTGGCCTCACCTCGCTCGACGCGCTTTGGATGGGCGTGCCGGTCGTCACGCTAGAGCAGGAGCTGATGGCAGGCCGTCAAACGCTCGCCTTCCTGCACAACATTGGTCATCCGGAGTTGATCGCCGCCACGCCGGACGACTACGTCCGCATCGCGGTCGAGCTTGCGCGTGATCCGGCGCGCATCAAATGCTATCGCGAGACACTGCGCGACGCGATGCGCGCGTCGCCCTTGCTCGATCACGCCGCACTGACGCGCAATCTCGAAGCCGCGTATCGCCAGATGTGGCAGCGCTATTGCGAGCAGCCGCAGTTGCCCGGTACGACGCCGGGCGACGCTCGTTAACCCCGCGTTAGCCTCGGCTCCACCTCAGCCCAACCCGCCACCCACCCGCATGAGCGCGAAAATCATCCACGGCGAATTCGCCGGCCACACGCCGATGATGGCGCAGTATTTGTCGATCAAGGCTGAGCACCCGCACACGCTGGTGTTCTACCGGATGGGCGATTTTTACGAAATGTTTTTCGGCGACGCCGAAAAAGCTTCGCGCCTGCTCGACATCACGTTGACCAAACGCGGCCAATCGAACGGCGTGCCGATTCCGATGGCCGGCGTGCCGGTGGTGGCGCTGGAGCAGCATCTGGCGAAACTGGTCAAGCTGGGTGAAGCAGTGGCAATTTGCGAGCAGATTGGCGACCCGGCGACGAGCAAAGGCCCGGTCGAGCGCAAGGTCGTGCGGGTGATCACGGCCGGGACGATCACCGATCAAGGCTTGTTGCCGGAAAAATCTGACGCGCTGTTGATGGCGCTGGTGCCAGCGCTGCTGTCGGCGACTTCAGCTGAACCACGCGGGGTCCACGCGCGGGCGCGCGCCGTCGGTGCGGCCTGGCTTAATCTCGCCAGCGGGCAATTAACCCTCAGCGAAATCGCGCCGGGGCGTCTGGCCCACGAACTCGAACGTCTGCGCCCTGCCGAGATCATCGTGCCGGACGGCAGTGATGTCGCGTTGGTGCCCGCATTGGCCAATATGAACGTCGCCCGCACCGTGCAAAACGCCTGGAACTTCGACCCCCGCGCCGGCGAGCGGACGCTGCAAGACCACTTCAAGACCGCGACGCTCGACGGCTTCGGTTGCGCCGGCCTCACCTTGGCCCTCGGTGCGGCGGGGGCGTTGCTGAAATATGCCGAGAGCACGCAAGGCCGCAGCATGAGCCATGTGCAATCGCTCTCGGTGGAGACCGGTGACGAGTACCTGGTGCTCGACGCGATCACGCGGCGCAATCTCGAAATCACCGAGCCGCTGCGTGGTGCATCGGTACGCCAGGCCGGTGGCGGTGCCAATGACTTCACGTTGTTTGCCACGCTCGACACCTGCATCACCTCGATGGGCAGTCGTCTGCTGGCGCATTGGCTGCATCATCCACTGCGCGAGCGCAGCGTGCCGCAGCAGCGCCAGCGCGCCATCGGCACATTGATGGCAGAAGAAAAACTGTTCGATGCGCCGCGCCGCGTCTTGCGCGATGTATCCGACATCGAGCGAATCGCAACGCGGGTCGCGCTAGGCTCAGTCCGTCCGCGCGAACTTTCTGCCTTGCGCACCAGCCTGAAAGCCGCTCCCAGCTTGGCTTCCAGCCTGCCACTGGCCGAAGATGCGCTGCTGGAGCGGCTCGCAGCCGATCTGGCTGTTCCAATCTCCTGCCTCGACCTGCTCGACACGCGCCTGCACCCCGACCCCGCCGCCCGCGTGCAAGACGGCGGCATCATCGCGCCCGGCTTCGACGCTGACCTTGACGAACTGCGCGGCCTCACCACCAACGCCGGTGATTTTCTCGTTGCGCTCGAAGCGCGTGAGCGCGAGCGCACCAACATTCCGAATCTGCGCGTCGAATACAACCGCGTCCACGGCTACTACATTGAAGTCACCAATAGCCATACGCAAAAAATCCCGGATGACTACCGCCGCCGCCAGACCCTGAAGAACGCCGAGCGTTACATCACGCCGGAATTAAAAACCTTTGAAGACAAGGCGCTCTCCGCCGAGTCAAAAGCCCTGGCGCGTGAGAAGGCGCTGTACGAAGAATTGCTCGACGCCCTGCGCCCGCAGATCTCCGCGTTGCAACGCATCGCCCGCGCGGTGGCGCAGATCGATACCCTCGCCGCGCTGGCCGAGCGCGCCTGGATGCTCAACTGGCGCGCGCCGATCCTCGATGACGCGCCGGGCATCGAGATCAAAGCCGGTCGCCACCCGGTGATCGCGCATCAGGTGACCGACTTCGTGCCGAACGATTGCGCGCTCACGCCGCAACGCCGCTTGCTGCTTGTGACCGGCCCGAACATGGGCGGCAAATCGACTTACATGCGCCAGACCGCGCTGATCACGCTCTTGGCCTACGCCGGCAGCTTTGTGCCGGCCGAGGCCGCGCGCTTCGGCCCGGTGGATCGCATCTTCACCCGCATCGGCGCGGCGGACGACCTGGCGCAGGGCCGCTCGACCTTCATGGTCGAGATGACCGAGTCCGCCGCGATCCTCAATAGCGCCACCAAACAGAGCCTGGTGCTGATGGACGAAGTCGGACGCGGTACCTCGACCTTCGACGGCCTCGCGCTGGCCTGGGCGATTGCGCGGCGCTTGATCGAAACGAATCAAAGCTACACGTTATTTGCGACGCACTACTTCGAGTTGACGCAACTGGCGGTCGAATACACCGAAGCGGTCAACGTCCACCTCGCCGCTGCCGAACACGCTGGCGGCGTCGTGTTCCTACACGAAGTGCGCGACGGCCCGGCGAGCCAGAGCTATGGCTTGCAGGTGGCGCAACTGGCCGGCGTGCCGCCGGCGGTGATTCGCGCAGCGCGCAAGCATTTGACTGATCTTGAAGAGCAGGCGCTGCGCGTGACGCGGCCACAGCTTGATTTGTTTGCTGCAAGCACCGCTACGCCCGCAAGCGTGACACCCGCTGCCGAGGCACCCGCCGAGCATCCGCTGATCGAACGCTTGCGCGCGATTCACCCCGATGAACTCACCCCGCGCGCCGCGCTCGACGCGCTCTATGCTTTGAGAGAGGAGCTAGACCACCATGGCTAAACCAAGCGTGATCGCGCGCGCACTGGCGCTTGCATTCGTCCTCACCGCCACCGCCTGCGCAACCCCGGCGGCACCGCCTGCGGCAGCGGCCAACTCCCCGCTCCCCGCCTTCGCCCTGATGGGCGACATGCCCTACGGCGAGCGCGAGATCGAGCCGATGCGCATGATCATCGCCGAGACCGGACGCGACCCTGACCTGGCCTTCGTCGCCTTCGATGGCGATCTCAAAGGCGGCAGCGAACGCTGCGACAACGCGCGCATCCTCGCGCGCCGCGCCGACTTTGAAGCGTCGCGCCATCCCTTCATCTACATTCCCGGCGACAACGAGTGGACTGATTGTCATCGCAGCAACAACGGCGGCTATAGCGCCGAAGAGCGCCTGGCGCGTCTGCGCGAATGGTTTTTCCCCACTGACGACAGCCTCGGCCAGCGCAAGATCAAGCTCACGCGCCAGGGCGCGTTGCAAGCGCAGTACGCGGCATATCGCGAGAACGTGCGCTGGGAGTTCGCCGGCACCCTCCTCGTCGGCATCAACATTCCCGGCAGCAACAACAATTGGCTGGAGCGCGGCAGCAATCACGAATTCAACGAGCGTCTTAAAGCGAATACCGCTTGGCTCGAAACCAACTTTCGCAGCGCGCGCGAAAAAAATCTGCGCGCCGTGATGATCATCATGCAGGCAAACCCCGACTTTGAAGGCACTGAGGCGGCAAAACTCAAGTCACGTCCGGGCTGGCGCGACGGCTTCGCCGAATTCAAAGTGCAATTGGTGCGCGAAGCCAAAGCTTTCGGCAAGCCGGTCGTCGTGGTGCATGGCGACACCCATTCGTATCAACTCAATCGCCCGGTGAAGGACGAAGCGGGCGCAGCGGTCGCCAACATCACGCGGCTCGAAACCCCCGGCTCGCCCTTCCTCGGCTGGGTACGCACCACGGTTGACGTGAATGATCCAGAAGTGTTCCAATTTTCACTCCGGCGTTTTGGTGCCGTTGATCCACTCAAGCAATAAGAGGCATTCCCATGTCACACACCGACTCAATGAACGAATCAGCGAACGAATCAACGAAAGAGACAGCAAACACCGCCACCGCGTCCGTCGCGCAGCGCATGCAGGCCATCGAAGGTGCCCTCACCGAGCGCGGTTTCGAAGCTGAAACAATTGCCGGTCTTGAACATCTGACGCAGGAAGAATGGCTGCCGCAGAACGGCGCACGCGTGATCGCCCGCGCATGGGCAGACCCGGCGTTTCGTCAGCGTCTGCTGGCCAATGGCCGCAGCGCAGTCGAAGAGCTTGGCCTGTCGATGCCGCCGCATCACCGGCACTTGGTGGCGCTCGAAAATACGGCCGCATTGCAAAACGTCATCTGCTGCACCCTGTGCTCCTGCACCGCTTTCACGATCATCGGCATTCCGCCCGATTGGTACAAAGACCTGGAGTACCGCGCACGCGTGGTGCGGCAATCGCGCACCGTGCTGCGCGAGATGGGGCTTGACTTGCCCGAAGCGGTCGAGATTCGCGTCTGGGACACCACCGCCGATACGCGCTACATCGTGCTGCCGGTGCAGCCGCCGCATACGCTTGGCTGGCCGGAGGAGAAGCTGACTGAGATCGTCACGCGTGACGGCATGATCGGCGTCGCGCGTCTTTGAACGCGAACCGGTAAACACCAAATCAAAATGGGGAGCACCAATGGGAGTACATCGTGAACGGCATGCATGATCTGGGCGGCAAAGAAGGCTTCGGCAAGGTACGGTTTGAAGCCAACGCAAAATCCTTCCACGCTGCGTGGGAGGTGCGGATCAACGCCCTCTATTCACTCGCGGTGCGGCGCGGCATCTTCAACATGGACGAATACCGCCACGCGATCGAGCGGATGGAGCCACGCCATTACCTGACCGCGAGTTACTACGAACGCACCCTCACCAGTCTCGCCACACTGTGCGTCGAAAAAGGTGTGATGACCAAGGATGAGCTGGAGAGCCGCGCTGGTGGCGCGTTTCCACTGTCGCAGCCAAGCGCACCAGGCCGCGCCAATCAACCCGGGCGACAGCGATTTGCCGCCGGTGATCGCGTGCGCGTGCTTGAGTTGCACATCCCCGGCCACGTGCGCATGCCCGGCTACATTCGCGGCAAGACTGGCGTTGTCGTCAGCGAGTCGCCCGCCTACCCGTTCCCGGATGCGCACGCGCACGGCATCCACGCCGAAGACGAGCCGACCTATGACGTGCAATTTCGCTCGGAAGATTTGTGGCCGGACTCAGCCGACGCTGCATTCGTGCATGCCGGTGTGTTCCAAAGCTATCTGGAGCCGGCTCCGGTAACGCTGCGTTAGCTGGGCCGCGCCTGCACGCGCTGGCGTAGCAGGGCAATTTTCTCGTCTGGGGTTCTTGGTACCACTTCAAGACTGAGCAGGTGCGCGGCGAGATAAGCGTAATCCTTGCGCATCAGGCGCCACCACACCACCTGATTGTTGGGAATCCCTGCAAACACCAGCACACCACGCGCGGCATAGTCTTGCCAGCCGGTCTGAAACCGCGCTGCCATCGCGCTCCAGTGCAAGCCCGGATGCTGGTGATGCACCGCGTGATAGCCATCGTTGAAACAGCGATGGTTGTGGCTGGCGTTGAGCAAAATCGTCGCATTGGCGGCTCCGTCATCAAGCCGCGCCAGGTTCACAAATGCATGCTGCGCCCAGTTGCCCGCCATCAAAAAGAAGCGCGTCAACACGTAAGGCGACAACAGCACCAGCGCTGCCGCTGCCGGGAAGCGCCACAACGCCAATCCAATCAACAGCAGATGTGCCGCCTCGCCAGCAAGAAACCGGCGCAACGCGCGTTTGCGGCCACGCCGCGCCAAATAGCCCGCCACTTGCAGGTTGCCCACCAGCAAAAAACGCAACCAGTAATGGAGGAAGTGCCAGCCGCTGTCGCGCCGGTAGGGCAAGGTGCTGGAGATGTCACCCTGGCGGTTCTCATCAGCATGATGCATGAGCAGATGATGCGCCCGGTAGGCGAAAGGTGAAATTCCGTAGAACAGCGGCAAGGCGTGGCGGATCCACCCCTGCACGATGCGCCCGCGTCCCTTGAAGGCCGGCCGGTGCTCGACCGCATGCACCATCAGCATCACCGGGCCACCGTAGACGGCGTAGAGCAGCCAGAGATACGGCAGGGCGAGCCAGTACACCAGTACGGCTGGCGCAAAAAACAGCCCGGCAGCAGCGGCCAGCAGTGTCAGGCTGGCACGCCACGCCAGTCTGACGAACACTAAATCGCGCACGTCGGTGAGCCAGTGAACGCACCAGCGCTCTAGCAAATTACGCGGCGCGTCGCCAAGCGGGCATGGATCACTGATGCTGACCGGCAATATCGCTTGAAACTGCGAGCGGCTCATTGAGTCGGCACCACGGTGCCAGGGAAATGGGTGCCGAGCAGGCGATCCCACAACGCCGTGGTGACGCCAAAATTACGCCGGGGACCAGTATGGTGGCCGCGATGAAACTGTGCTCTTGCGCCCCGGTTCAAAGGGTGTCCGGGCAGATGCATGCGCCGGTGCAAGGCGCGAAACCACGAATACTGCAAGCACAATCCGGCAGTCACACCGCTCGCCAGCGGCACGCCGCCGCCCAGGGCGATGATGGCCAGCCAGCACGCTGGTGCCACCGCCAGCGGCCCACAATAAGAAAAAAAATCAATTTGCTCTTGCGCCGGCATCGCGTGATGGCGGGCATGGATGCGCGCCGTCACCTCCGGCCCATGCAACACGAAGCGGTGTACCGCGTACTCGATGAACGAGCCGCCCAGCCAGCCCGCCGTCAATGCCGCCGCCGTCAGCACCGGGTCGCGCCGCGCGCCCGCGATGAGGAGCAGCAACGCGCCCCCCGCCAACAGCACGTAATGCAACAGGCTCAGGGCCTTGCGTTTTATTTCAGCGGGAGATCGCGATGCCATGTTTCGAGCGCCTTGCTGGCGTAGGTGTAACCGGTCTCGACCAGTTGATCGAGGGCGTGCCAATCGCTGACGTCCACCCCGGCCAAGGGTGGCGTCAGATAGAGCGAAGAATAATTCTTCATCGCGGCGGCGTGATTGCTGCTGGCCAGCAGCATCGCCCGCACCAGCAGCCGCCCGAGCCGGGGCGGCGCGGCGCCGCTGCCCGCCTGCAGGGTGGTGTCGCTGCTGACATTGACAGCGATCACCGGGCCAGCATTGAGCTGGCTCATTAAGTCGGCCGGCACATTGTTCAATAGACCGCCATCGACATACAGCGCGCCGCCGTCAATCAGGGGCGGCATCACCCCTGGCACGGCGTTGCTGGCGCCGACCCAGCGCTGCAATGGGCCGCGTTGCACCGGCTTGACGCTGCCGTCGGTCAAATTGCAGACGACGCAAAAATAGCGCTGCCACAAGTCCTCGATATCGGTGGCGCCGAACAGCGTTTGCATCGCCTGCGCCAGCCGCTTGCCGGACAACAACGACACCAGAGGCAGGGTCAGACCGGAGAACGGTTTGAGCTTCAACATCTGGTGCAGCGCCGCCTGGATCGCTGCGGGTTCGCGCCCCTGCGCCGCCAGCGCGCCGATCACCGCGCCCATGCTGGTGCCGCCGATCACATCGACCGGGATGCCGGCCTGGGCGAGTGCGCGCAGCACGCCGACGCCAGCGAAGGTCTTGGCGCCGCCGCCACCCAGAGCCAGCCCGATTGAGCGCCCGATCAAGTGGCGGCACAGTCGTGCCAGCGCTGCGCTGTCGCCATCGCGCAGGTGATGGTGCCGCCGCACCTGGCGCGACGCCAGCCAGCGCGCGGTCTGCACCGGCCGCTCGCAGCCCGCCGGATGCAGCAGCACCAGTTCGCTGCCGCGCAGTTGTGCCACATCGCCAGCCTGCAACAGTTGCTCAACTGCGTCTGGTGTGGCAGCCGGGCAGCCGCCATCCGCCACCACCAGTACACGGTCGGCCTGGCGCAAACACAGCCGGGTCCAGGCGGTGGGGTGCGGGTCGCAGACATAGAGCAACATGTCGTGCAGGCGCTCCTGATCATTGAGCCACGCGGAGATGTGGTCACTGCTCTCGCTGCCGGCCCCGCCTACATCGCCCCCACTGCCGCTGCGGTCATCGTTGCGCTCAGCGCGCTCAGCGCGCGCCAGCACACCGGGGAAGCGCGCCTCAATCAACGCGCGGTCAATCCGCTGCACCGATACCAGAGTGCGCAGCGCCGCTTCCAGCGCACGGCCAAAACCGGCGACGCGCTCCGCCGGCCCAGCCGAAACCAGCGCCAGGGTAGACAGCTTTTCGTGACTCAGCGGCGCGCGTTTCATCAAGCGGCTGGTCAATATTTGAATGAACTGCCGCGTCACACTCGGGTGGCGCTGCATGAACTCCAAAAACGTGTGATTCGAGATGCGCAACAGATGCGAGTCACGCAGCGCCGTCACGGTGGCAGTGCGGGTGCCGCCACTGAGGAGACTCATCTCGCCGATCATCTCGCCACGACCGATCTCGCCCACCCGCACCATGCCGCCATTCTCGTCCTGGCGCGTCGCCACCAGGCGGCCGCTCATCAACACGTAGAGTGCATCGGACGGCTCGCCATAGCGCACCAGCGTCGCGCCGCCGGCCACCTGCACTTGCTCAAACTCATCGGCGATGCCCGCGAGAAAGCCGGTATCAAGATCAGGATAGAGCCGCGCCAGGTCCGTGAAAAAACCGGAACGCGGCGCAGTCATCGAAGCCGCCTCATTGACTGTGCCTCATCGAAGCCGCCTCATCGAAGCGGCTTCACCAAAGCCACCCGCCCAGCCCGCAGTGCGCGCGCATCAATCCGCACGCTTCAGTGATGATGCCCGCCCGGCCCATGCACGTGGCCGTGCGAGAGTTCTTCTTGTGACGCTGCGCGAATCGACAGCACCTTGCACTCGAACAATAGCCCGATGCCAGCCAGCGGATGATTGCCGTCAAGCACTACCTTGCCATCGGCAATATCGGTCACCGAAAACACCGTTGAGCGGTCTTCCTCCGACGCATTCGCATCACCCGGAATGCCTTCAAACCGCATCCCGACCTCAAGCGTCTCGGGAAACTTGGCGCGCTCTTCGACCTTGAGCAACTCGTCGTTGTAGTCGCCAAACGCGTCAGATGGCTCGAGCTTGACGCGCACCGCTTGGCCAACGCCTTTGTCTTGCAACGCCTGCTCCACTAGCGGGAACACACTGCCATAACCGCCGTGCAGGTAGGTCATGGGTTGTTTGCTTTCTTCAATCACTTCGCCTTGCGCATCTTTGAGCACATACGAGAGCGAGACGACCGAGTCGCGTCCGATTTTCATTTTGAGAGGAGACCGCGCGACGCGCGGCACAGCGGGAAGTTAGTGAAGCGTCGATTTTACGAGCTTCAGCACTTCCTGGGCGTGGCCCTTGGCATTCACCACGCCGTAAAGTGCATGGCGCACGACGCCGCCGCGGTCAATCACAAAGGTCGAGCGCAACACGTGCGGGCGTTGGCATACGACGATCTCGCTGCCGTTGCCGCCACGGCTATTGCCATTGACGCCGTTCGCTTTGACGACGTCATAACGCTTGCACACTTCACATTCCGGGTCCGCCAGCAAGCGCACCGACAAGCCATGCTTGTCGCGAAACTCGGCGTGGCTCAACCAGTCATCCGGCGACACCCCCAGCACTTCGCAATTGCAGCGGCGAAAGTCTTCGTTGAGGTCGGAGAATTCAATCGCCTCCACGGTGCTGCCCGGCAAGTTGTCCTTGTCGTAAAAGTACAGCACCAGATTTCGTTTGCCGCGAAATTTTGACGACTGAACCAATTCCATATCAGAGTCGGCCAACTTGAAGGCGGGTGCTGCAGATCCGGGTGACAACATGTGAGTCTCCTCGAACGAAAAAATGACGGGTGCTGCTCCTGTAAAAATCTGCGCCGTTGGCGGCGTATTGCGATTGAAACTTGCAAGGTTTGATGACGCTGAGTTTGCCATACTGTATTCCTATAATAGAGCGATGAAAACACATTTGCCAAGCGATCTTCATCAACTTCTCGGTGGGCTGACCCCGGCGGGCTTCCTTTCCGGCTTTTGGCAGAAGCAGCCCTTGTTGATTCGCAATGCGATTCCCGGCTTCAAGCCCCTGATTTCCAAAGCCGATTTGTTCGCTCTTGCGAAACAGGATGAAGTCGAATCCAGGCTCGTGTCGAAGCAGGGCAAGCTGTGGCAACTAGACCACGGCCCGTTTGCCGCCAGCGATTTCAAGCGTGATGCCGGCGAGAAATGGAGCCTGTTGGTGCAAGGCGTCAACCTGCACAACATCCTGGCCGATGCCCTGCTGCGGCGTTTTTCCTTCGTGCCGTATGCGCGCCTCGACGATCTGATGATCTCGTATGCGAATGACGGCGGCGGCGTCGGCCCGCACTTTGATTCTTACGATGTGTTCCTGTTGCAAGCGCACGGGCGGCGGCGCTGGCGCGTGTCGATGCAAAGCGACAAGTCTTTGTTGCCGGGCGCGCCGCTGAAGATTTTGAAAAATTTCAAGCACTCGACGGAGTGGACGCTGGAGCAGGGCGACATGCTCTACCTGCCGCCGGGCTGCGCGCACGACGGCGTGGCCGATGGTGAATGCATGACCTACTCGATCGGCTTTCGCGCGCCGTCGGCACAAGAATTGGCACAAGGATTTTTAGAGCACGTGGCTGAAACCGTTGTACGCCAAGGGTTTTACGCCGATGCCAACCTGAAACCCGCTGCCAGAGCGGCTCTCATCGATGATGCTTATGTCAAAAAAGCGGCGCAGCTGGTCGGCAGTCTCAAGCCTTCCGTCGATGCGTTCGAGACTTTCCTCGGTCACACCCTGACCGAGCCGAAGGCCAATGTGTTCTTCGAAGCACCCGAGCCAATGCTCACGCCCGCGCAATTTGCCAAGGCTGTCACCCGGCACGGGGCCGCACTCGACCTAAAAACCCAAATGCTTTATCGCGGCACGCGCGTTTTTATCAACGGCGAAATCGCCGAAGCGCCAGCGAACGAGTTTTTAAAAACGCTCGCCGATACGCGCCGCACGCCGCGCCGCGCGACTACCTCAACTGTGAACATCAAAGCGATTTACCCGTGGTATATCTACGGCTGGCTCCATCTGGACCAGTAAATTTCGACAACCAATTTGGGACGAGAACTGATGAGCCCCGACAACACCTCCGCCGCCTCGGCACCCGCTGCGTCTGCGGAATCACCGCCACCGCAGCGCCGCCTCCTCACCAGCCGCGCAGACTTCACCACCGCACTAAACGAAGTCATTGGCAAAGCCACGCGCACCCTGCGCCTGTTCGACCCGACGATGCAGGAGTTCGGCCTCAACTCGCCGCAACGTGAAGAGCAACTACGCGCCTTTCTGCTCGCCAGCCGCAACAGCAAGATCATGATCGCGGTGCATGACCCGCGACACATCACCATCGACTGCCCGCGCCTGATGCGTCTGTTGCGCCCGTTTAGCCACGCCATTACGATCTACCGCACCAACGACGCGATCCGCAACATCGAAGACGTGCTGGTAATCGCTGACGATCTGCATTGCTTGCGCAAACCGCACGCCGAACGCTCCAACGGCGCGCTGTATTTCGACGACCCGGCCGAGACGCGCGGCTGGAACAATCGCTTCGACGAAATTTGGGAACAGTCGACGCCGTCGGTCAGTGCGACGACGATTGGGCTATAGCGCATCGATCACGCGTCAGTAGCATCTCCATCGTTCGTTACGCGGCACCCAACATAGCACTCATGAAGCGAGCCTGACGCCATGCAACGCGCCACCTGGTACTTCGACATCATCTCGCCCTACGCGTATCTGCATTTCAAGCTGCACTCAAAAATCGCCGCGCCGCTCGACATCGAATACGTCCCCGTCCTCTTCGCCGGCTTGCTCAAGGCGCACGGCATGAAAGGCCCGGCCGAGATCACCGAGAAACGCCGCCACACCTACCGCATGTGTGTCTGGTTCGCACACGAGCACGGGATTGAATTCCGCTTGCCACCCGCGCACCCGTTCAACCCATTGCACGCGTTGCGACTGTTGATCGGTGCTGGAGCAACTCGCGCGAACATCGAAGCCTTGTTCGATTGCATTTGGCAAGACGGCCGCGATGTGAACCAGCCAGCCGTATTCGCCGCGCTCGCCGCCAAACTAGGCGTCAGCGACCCGGCAGAGTTGATCGCACGCCCCGCCGTGAAGCAACAACTCATCACCAACACCGAACGCGCATTGAAGCGCGGCGTCTACGGCGTACCAACGTTTGAGATTGGCGAAGAATTGTTCTGGGGTGCCGACACACTGCCAATGATGAACGCCTGGCTGGCGGATCACGCCCTATTCAACAGCGGTGAAATGGCGCGAGTGGATGCGCTGCCGGCGGCGGCGATGCGAAAAGAATCTGCGTAAACGCACAGTTCACTGTCCGTTACCACCTCGGAGGTTCGCGCCGCACTTTTCCATCAACCGGCTGACGCCTCGCTGACCAAGCCGCAAAATATTTTTCAAGCGGCTCAGGCAATCCGGCTCGAAACGCATCGTCGAGCGGAAACTGCGGCATATAGTCGCGCACTGCGTCGAGCACCAGGTTTCCTTGTTTGAAATCCTTCGGCCGCTTGGTGGCGAGGCGTGTGGGCTTTTCCGACAGCCAGAGTTTTTGCAGCGCGAAGTAGCGCGGGTCGGGGGCGATCACTTTGGCGGCGTTGCCATCGCGCCCCACGATCACATGCGCAACTTGCCGACCGAGCAAGAGCCAGTCCTGCTCTTCCAGTGGAATTGGCGCGAGTTGCTCGCTGCGCGGGTATTCATGCGCGATGGATTTTGCCAGCAGCACTTCGACTTCATAGCCAGCGCGATTGCGCAGTTGAAAGGTGCGCTCGGTGTTTTTTGTGTACGTTGCGTCGAGCCGTTTCAGCAACTGGCGCAGCGAGTCCGGCGCACTATTGAGATACGGCACTAACGCGTCGCGCTGAGCCAACCCAGCGGCGCGCGCGGCGTCCCATCCTTGCACTGGCACGCCCGCCTGCAAATCAAGCTGGCCTGAAGTCCAGGCCATGTCGAAGTCTTCAGTTGCATCGACGCCTTCGGCGAAGCGCACGTTGGCTTCGATTTCATACACCGGCATGGCGTTGGTGCCGACCACCATGTAGCGATGGCCGAGAAAGCCATAGACATCCATCATCCGCAAAATGCTCGCCGCCTCACTGGCGATGGTGCCAAGGCGGACGTTTTGCCCGATGCGCAGGGCGCGATATTGGCGGCACAGGTTGCCCAGCCCAATCAGACGCTCACGCTCTTCACTCAGCGCCGCCGCCTTGAGTTGATCTTGCTGGTGCAGCATCGCTTCAAGCGCGGGCGTGAGGCGGCCCAGCGAGTCGCCCAAGCCCTTGCCTGAATCGGTCATCCGGTAGAGGTACTGGTATTGCGATGGCTCGTCGTCAGCGCGCTCGCGCGATTGCCGCTTGACCTGAAAAACAAAGTCGAGCGCAGCAGCGCGGCGCGCGGACTCGACCCATGCTTCGTACTGCTGAGCGAGATTAGCCAAGACGACGCGATGCGCGTCAGTTAACTCCAAAACAGTCATGTTTATCCGTAAAAATACAACTTTTAAAATTATACGGATAAATTAGTATTTTTACCTCTTAAAAATATGTTTTTATCCGTAAATTTACTGTTTTTATAAATTTACGGATAACTTTATTATTTTTACTTTAAATTCAATTACTTATTAACTTTTATGGATTTACCATTACGGTCACGCCAGATGCACGCCCGCATCCATAAAAATCACCTCGCCGGTCATCGACTTGGCACCCGTCAACATGAGCACGCACATCTCCGCCATCTCGGGCGCGGAGACGACTTTTTTCAACGAAGCCTTGGCGATCATCCCGGCCTTGGCCTTGGCTGCGTGCTCGGCACCGCGGCCGCGTACATGCCACTCGGTATCGACGTAGCCGGGCGACACGCAGTTGACGCGCACTTCCGGACCCAATACGCGGGCGAGTGACTTGGTGAGTGTATGTACCGCCGCCTTGGTCGCCGCATAGGCAGTCGAGGTGCCGCCACCGGTGACGCCAGCGCGCGAACCGATGTTGACGACACTGCCTTCGCCACTCGATTTCAACGCTGGCGCGGCGGCGCGCGTCATTTGATACACCGAGACGACGTTGTTGCGGTAGAGACGCATGAAGTCATCCCCTGACAGCGCATCCAAATCGGCTGCTGGCGCGGCTTTCGTTTCGCCGGCATTGTTCATCAGCGCATCCACCCGGCCATAGGCCTTGAGAGTAGCTGCCACCAAGGCTTTGCAGGCATCATCGTCTGACACATCGGCTTGAATCGCGATGGCGTCTCCGCCCGCCGCAGCACCCGCCGCCTTGCATTCGACGACGACTTTTTCCGCCGCCTCTTTGCTGGAGCGATAGTTGACGACGACGCGCCAGCCTTTACCCGCCATGAGGCGCGCGGTTTCGGCGCCGATGCCCGCGCCGTTGCCGGCACCGGTGATGATCACTACTTTTGATTCTTGGGTCATATTGTTCTCGCTAAGGTTCGTGCATCACGCCAACAACAGCGTTAAAAAATTTCATCGACGCGGTAAGTTTTTAACGGCCATTACACCGCCGCCTTCGGTGGCCGCAATTGCATCGACTTGTATTCGAGATATTCCTCCAACCCGTACACCCCGCCCTCACGGCCATTGCCGGACTGCTTGTAGCCGCCGAACGGCGCGAGCGGATTGAACGGGCCACCATTGATGTCGATCTGCCCGGTGCGCAGGCGGCGGGCGACGTTTTGCGCGCGGGCTTCGTCTTTTGACCACACCGTGCCGGCCAGACCGTAGACCGAGTCGTTGGCGATGCGGATCGCGTCGGCGTCGTCTTTGTAAGTCATGATCGACAGCACCGGGCCGAAAATTTCTTCTTTCGCAATCGTCATGTGCTCCTTGACGTTGCCGAACACCGTCGGTTTGACGAAGTAACCCTTCGTCATGCCGTCGGGCTGCTCCGGCCCACCGGTGAGCAGGGTCGCGCCTTCGTCAATGCCCTTCTTGATCAGCGACCGCACGCGCTCACGCTGTACGTCCGAGATCACCGGGCCGAGACGGGCGTCGCCCATCGGGTCGCCCAGGGTGAAGGTCTTGGCGGCGTCGGTTGCGAGTTGCGCGGCTTCGGCGTATTTGCTTTCCGGCACCAACATGCGCGTCGTCGCCGCGCAGGTTTGGCCGGAGTTGAGATAGCAGTAGTTCACCGTGGCTTTCACCGCCGTGGCGAAATCGGCGTCGTCGAGAATCACCGCCGCCGATTTGCCGCCGAGTTCGAGCGAGACGCGCTTGATGGTTTGCGCCGCCAGTTCGGACACGCGCTTGCCGGCGCGGGTCGAGCCGGTGAAAGACACCATGTCTACATCGGGCGATTTGGCCAGCGCCTCGCCGACCACCGGGCCGAAGCCGGAGACGACGTTGAACACGCCATTCGGCAAGCCCACCTCATGCGCGACTTCGGCGAGCATGAAAGCCGTGAGCGGCGCAACTTCGGAAGGCTTTAACACCACGGTGCAGCCAGCCGCCAGGGCGGCGGCGACTTTCAGCGTGACCTGGTGCAGCGGATAGTTCCACGGCGTGATCGCGCCGACCACGCCGATCGGCTCGCGCACGACGAGCGAATTGCCGACGGCTTTTTCAAACTCGAATTCAACGGCCATCTTGGCGTAGATCGCAACGGTGTTGACCGGCATGCCAACCATCATGCGCTGCGACAACTTGAACGGCACGCCGACTTCGCCGGTGATGGTCTTGGCTAGTTCGTCGGTACGCTCTTTCAACTTGGCAGCGATGGCCGCGAGATACTCGCCGCGTTTCGCCGCTGGCGTCTGGCTCCAGCCGTCAAACGCTGCGCGAGCGGCGGCGATGGCGCTGTTGGCGTCGCCTTCGGTACCCTCAGGCACGCGGCCCATCACCTCTTCGGTGGTGGCATTGATCACATCGATGAACTTGCCCGATTGAGACGCGACCCACGCCCCGTTGATGTACAGTTGATCGCAGTTTTTCATTTCCATCGCTCCAAAAATTTCATCAAAAAAAGCTGCTGCATTCTAGCGCAGCGCTCTGGCCGCACTGCGGAAATATAATGCGCCATGCATCGCATTGTTGAACTCACTCACGCCACTTGGCAGCCCGCGCTAACGGCAGACGAGTCACGCCGCATCGCCGGTGAGCTGGAGCTGGGCAAGGTGATCTATTTGCCCCGGCTCGCCTTCAAGTTTGAAGCCAATGAACAACGCTTCCTCGACCCGCGCTGGCTCTCCGGCACCCACAAGAGTTTGAGCTACGAGCCAGTACGCGCAGCGGCCACTGGCGGTGTGCGTGGTGCGCAAGGCAGCCTCAAAGAGTTGCAAGCACTGGCAGCGCTGATCGAACGCTTTCAAAAAAATGCCCTCACGCTGATCCAACAACTGTTTCCGCAATACGCCGCACATCTGCGCACCGCCCCGACCAGCCTGCGACCCGGTAACGTCGAAGACCACAAGCTGTCCTGGCGGAAGGACGACACGTTGTTGCACGTTGATTCATTTCCCTCGCGGCCAAATCGCGGCGAGCGGATTCTGCGCGTCTTCACCAACGTCAATCCGGGCCGCGTGCCGCGCGTGTGGAAAGTCGGCGATCTGTTCGACGACACCGCGAGAGAATTTTCGGCACACGTCAAACCCGCCCTGCCCGGCAGCGCCACGTTGCTGCGCGCATTACGCATCACCAAATCAAAACGCAGCGACTACGACCACATCATGCTCGGCATGCACGACGCAATGAAGCTCGACGCTGCGTATCAGTCACGCGCTTCGCACCTCACCTTCGGCTTTCCACCTGGCGCTACGTGGGTGTGTTTCTCCGATCAGACTGCGCACGCCGCGCTCTCCGGCCAGCACATGATGGAGCAGACTTTGCATCTGCCGATTGACGCGCAATATTTTCCCGAGCGCGCGCCGTTGCGTGTGCTGGAGCGACAGGCGGGCCGTGTACTCGCCTGACAGTGTTGCCGCGTCCGGCTGGCACGCGCATTTGACCCTCGGGTTCACGCACGACACCATTGATCACCGCAAGCGCAGCGTCCTCACTGACCGCTCGCACAGCGGCCCGCTGCGGATTCAAAAGCCGCTTTACCCGGAAGGCAATGCGATTTGTCACGCGATCATCGTGCATCCGCCTGGCGGCATCGCGGGTGGCGACACACTCGACATCGACATCTCTCTCGCAACCAACGCGCGCGGCCTCGTCACCACACCCGGCGCGACCAAGTGGTACAAGGCCAAGAGCGGGTCCAAAGCCCAAAGCGGGTACAAGGCCAACGACGGTGCGGGCGCAGCGCAGAACGTGCGCATCAACATCGCTGCCAATGCGATTCTCGAATGGCTGCCGCAAGAAACCATCGTCTTTAATGCCGCACAGGCCGCGAACGAAACCACCATCACGCTCGGCGACAACGCCCTCTATCTCGGCTGGGAAGTGTTGTGCTTCGGTCGCACCGCATCAGGCGAAACATTTCAAGCGGGCCGCTACCGCCAGCGCATGACGATTGCCCGCAGCGCGAAATTGCTCTGGAACGAACGCGGCACGCTCGACGCCACTGGCGCTCTGATGCAATCGCCCATCGGCCTCGCGGGTCGCAGCGTGGCGGGCACCCTGCTCGCTGCAGGCCGCGACATTCCGCAGTCTTTGCTAGACGCCGCGCGCGCCGCCGTGGCGGAGCACCCCGGCGCAGCACGCATCGCCCTCACCCGCTTGCCGCAAGCGTTCGTCGCGCGCTATCTCGGCGACGCCAGCGAAGAAGCAAAAGAGTTATTCATTCGCATTTGGCGGGTGCTGCGCCCGGCGCTCACCGGCAGCACGGCGGTACTGCCC
>JAYVSR010000149.1:0-6702 GCA_043775155.1 Burkholderiales bacterium
TCGCCGCGCACACCTGCGACTGGGTGCAAACCATCAGCAAAAATTATCGCGGCTACACCATGCACGAGCTGCCGCCAAATGGTCAGGGCATCGCTGCTCTGATGGCGCTCGGCATGCTCGAGCACTACGACCTCGCCAGTCTGGATGCCGACGGCCCCGAGAGCCTACACCTGCAAATCGAAGCGATGAAGCTCGCTTTCGCCGACCTCAACGCCTATGTAAGCGACATTCGCTTCATGGAAAAAGTGACGGTCGGGCATCTGCTCGACGATGCGTATCTGGCGCAACGCGCGAAGCTCATCGACCCGGCAAAAGCCACCGACTTCAAAGCCGGCACGCCGGAAAAAGGCGGCACCATCTACCTCACCACCGCCGACGAGAACGGCATGATGGTCAGTTTCATTCAGAGCAACTACATGGGCTTCGGCTCGGGCCTCGTTGCTCCCGGCGGCATCTCGATGCAAAACCGCGGCGCGGGTTTCGTGCTCACCGAAGGCCACCCAAATCAAGTTGGCCCGAACAAGCGCCCGTTCCACACCATCATCCCGGCGTTCCTCACCAAAGAGGTGGGCGGGACCATGCAGCCGCAAATGAGCTTCGGCGTGATGGGCGGCAACATGCAGCCGCAAGGCCACATTCAAACGCTGATTCGCATGCTCGACTACAAGCAAAACCCGCAAGCCGCCTGCGACGGCCCGCGCTGGCGCGTAGCCGGGGGGATGAAGATCAACTCCGAATCCACCGTGCGGCCCGACACGTTGAAAGCGCTGCAACAACGCGGCCACGACATCGCGACGTTGAACGATCCTTACATGGACTTTGGTTCAGGACAGTTTGCCTGGCGGCTTGAAGAGGAAGGTATGTTCACGGGTTACATCGCCGCGTCCGATGCGCGCAAGGATGGGTGCGCAGCGGGAGTCTGAGCGCGGCGGTTCAGGCTGCGGAGCGAGCCGAATTAGCGCCCCAGCATTTCGTCTGGAAGCGGCAAATTGCATTACCATTTGCGGATGTCTACTCTTTCCAAGAGCCTGCGCTTCCCATACGCGTGGTCGAATCCTTCGGTCTCTGATGAGAAGCTAATCACGCTCGTGCTCGACCGCGGAATGTTTGATGATGTTTGCCGCCTCGCGCTCGCGCTGGGTGTGCCAGCGTTGCGGGCGGCAGTGCGCGCGCTGCCACCCGACGCTGGGCGGGATGTCGCGCTGGAGCGCATGTTGCGCAATATCGAAATTGGCCTTAACCGCGCCTCCTTAACCGTACCTGAGGCTGCGCGCTTGTGAACGCCGCCGTTCCGTCAACTCAGCCGCCGATTCCCGGGTTGCCTCAAGCAACAGAACGCGTGATTCGAGTTCTCGCGACTGTGCCGGAACTGTCGGCGTTTGTTTTGATCGGTGGTACCGCGATGGCGCTGCAATGCCGCCATCGTTTGAGCGAGGACCTCGATTTTTGGCTGCCTTTTGGACGCATTGCCGACCGTGCGATACGTCCGGTCTTGGCAGCCGCCAAGGCGGCGGGCCTTGAACACGAATTCGTTGGCCCCACTTCGGCGCAGCGCAGCACATTCCGTATAAATCGCGGCGTATCTGAAGGACTGCATCTCGATGAGTTGATCCGCGACTACGAAATTGGCGGCGTCAAGGTCCAGTTCTTCGCCGCCAACGACGCGGAGCGAGAGGCTTTTGCTCCCTACACCGAGGCCGCAACAACGGGTGTTCCCGGCGCGGACCTGCCGACAACTTTTCGCATCATGCCGCTAGATGGCTTGTTCGCCATGAAATCGTACGTGATCCAGCGGCGGCACCGCTCACGTGATGTGCTTGACCTGTGGCACTTCGTCAGAGCGGGGCGGACGATTGCCGAAATTGTGAGTCTTTCGCAACGCGTCTCCACCACTGCAACAGCCGAACGGGCGATCGCGGTGTTGCGCGGAGATGAGCCACTTGACGCCGAGGATGTGGGTTTTCACAGTTTGGCGCCCGGCGTCGATATCAAACGGATCCAAGCGGACTTTTGCGTCTGGACAGACGCTTACGAACAAGAGCGTGCGCACGCTATGAAAGCGTCAATCGGCGCTGAGACAAAACCTTAAAAGCGTTGGTGGGTACGGTTATCCGGCCGATAACTAGATGATGCCCCCGCGGTTCAGCAGGCAGTTCAGCCGCCGTTCAGCCCGCCGTCCCACCCACCGTCAACCCATCAATCCGCAACGTCGGCTGCCCCACCCCCACCGGCACGCTCTGCCCGTCCTTGCCGCAGGTGCCGACGCCGGAGTCGAGCTTCATGTCGTTGCCAATCATCTTCACGCGCGTGAGCGCGTCCGGGCCGTTGCCGATCAGCGTGGCGCCTCTGACCGGTGCGGTGATCTTGCCGTTTTCGATGAGATATGCCTCTGAGGCAGAGAATACAAACTTGCCGCTGGTGATGTCCACTTGCCCGCCGCCAAAGTTCTTTGCGTACAAGCCCTTCTTGACTGAGCGGATGATCTCTTCAGGCTCTTTGTCGCCGTTCAACATGTAGGTGTTGGTCATGCGCGGCATCGGTACGTGGGCAAACGATTCACGCCGGCCATTGCCGGTAGGCGCGACCTTCATCAGCCGTGCGTTCATCGCGTCCTGAATGTAGCCCTTGAGGATGCCGTCTTCGATCAGCGTCGTGCATTGGGTGCGGTTGCCTTCGTCATCGACATTGAGCGAGCCGCGCCGGTCTTTGATGGTGCCGTCATCGACCACCGTGACGCCTTTGGCGGCGACGCGCTGGCCGACCCGGCCGGAGAACGCGGACGAGCCTTTGCGGTTGAAGTCGCCCTCCAGGCCGTGGCCAATCGCTTCGTGCAACAAGATGCCGGGCCAGCCGTTGCCCAGCACCACCGTCATCGTGCCAGCCGGTGCCGCCTGCGCGGCGAGGTTGGTGAGCGCGGCGTGTACCGCTTGCTTCGCATACTCCTCCAACATCGCGTCGTCGAAATAAGCGTAACCGAAGCGCCCGCCGCCACCCGATGAACCGGTTTCGCGCTTGCCGTTTTCTTCGACGATCACGGTGATCGAGCAACGTACCAGCGGGCGTACGTCGGCGGCAACGACGCCGTCGCCGCGCGCGACCATGATCACTTCATAGGTGCCGCCGAGAGAGGCCATCACTTGGGTGACGCGCTTGTCGTGTGCGCGCGCCATTTTTTCGATCCGCTCCAACAGCTTGACCTTGTCGTCGGCTTTAAGCGAGGCGAGTGGGTCGTGGGCGGCGTAGAGATCGCGCATGGCGTTTGCATGCGCAGTGCCTTTGCCGTTCTTGCGCGCGCCCGACTTAATTGATTTTGATTGGCCCTGGCGACCGATGGCTGCTGTTGCGCTGGCGGCGTCCTGCAAGGCGGCAAGCGAAATGTCATCCGAGTAAGCGAACGCAGTTTTGTCACCGCTCACCGCACGCACGCCGACGCCTTCTTCAATGTTGAAGCTGCCTGACTTGACGATGCCCTCCTCGAGACTCCAGCCTTCGGAGCGGGCGTATTGAAAGTAGAGATCGGCGTAGTCGATGTTGCGCGCCGACATCGAGTCAAGCACGCGCTTGATGTCGACTTGCGTCAGGCCGTAAGGGGTAAGCAACAGCGATTCAGCAGCAGCAATTGACTGCAATGCGGGCGCGAGATCAGGCGAGATGATTTGCATGGGATGAGGCTGGCGTGAGAGGAGAAGTGGAAGCCGGCGCGGAACCCGCGAGGCTTGGCGGACGCCAAGGTGAAAAAACGGCGGGCGCGGAAGCAACGCCGAAGCGAAGCGCCTATTTTACGCTGGCGTTACGCCCGCCATCGGCGCAATCCATCCGCAGGACGCCGGCCCAAGAACGGCTGCCAGAGCCACTCTCAGGCCATTTCTCCACCCAGGGGTTCAGGCGGTTTTGATCACGATCTTGCCAACCTGCGCATTGCTTTCCATGTAATCGCGCGCAGCCGGCAGTTGATCAAACGCGAACACCTTGTCGATCACCGGCACCAGGGTGCGCTTGGCCATCAGCGGCACGATGTCGCGGGCGAAGTCCGCCACGGTCATCGCGCGCTCTTCGAGCGGACGCATTTTGTTTGACACGCCGAACACCCGCAGGCGCTTGGCGTGCAGCAACTCCAGATCGATCTTCGCCGACAGCACCGCATCGACATAGCCCACCGTCGCCAGCCGCCCTTTGTAGGCGAGTGATTTCATGCCGTCTTCGAAGATGCCGCCGCCAACGTTGTTCACTAAGAGCTTCACGCCCTTGCCATCGGTGGCCTTCATCACCGCATCGACAAAGCCCGGGCCGCGCACACACACGCCGACATCAAGGCCCAACTTCGCGAGGCGATCGAGCTTGGCTTGCGAACTCGACGTACCAATCACTTTTGCACCGCGCGCCTTGGCGATCTGCATGCTCGCCACACCAACGCCCGACGACACCCCGGTGATCAGCACCCAGTCGCCCGCGCCGACCAGGCCGGCGTCGTCATTCGGCGCGCCGGTGGCCGAGCGCGCCACCATGTCAAACGCGACCCAGTAGGCGAGCGAGCCACCGGCCGATTCTTCCCACGAGAGTTCGACCGGTTTCAAAATCGTCTCGCCCGGCTTCCAGGTGGCGATTTCGGAGAAGCCTTGCATCGGCCGGCCCATCACGGCGTCGCCCGCTTTGTAGCCCTTGACTGCACTACCCACCTTGATCACTTCGCCCGCGCCTTCCATGCCGGCCGGCTTCATCACGCCCGGCGTGTGCAGGCCGTGGCCGCGAATGAATTCGCCGCGATTCAATGCGGCGGTATGCATCTTTACCAGCAGCTCATCGGCCGCTGGCTCCGGCGTTGCCACATCCTTGCAAACCAGTTCCCCTGAACCACCATCAATCAACCACGATTTCATCGCTTGCTCCTCGCTTGTTCCCCACGTTAAAGAGTCGCGTAGGATACGCGCTCTCGTGCCGCCGCTGCCTTGTGCGAGCGCATTGCCAAAACGCGGTTGTCTCAGGATAATCCGGCCACCCTTCAACCCCCTTCACCCCATTGCTGACTCAAAACGACCCCATGTCCCTGACTGTCAACTCCAGCGCATTAAAGCGCTTTCGCGTCCTCGATCTGTCGCGGGTGCGCGCCGGCCCCACTTGCGTACGCATGCTTGCCGATTTCGGCGCCGATGTGATCAAGGTCGAATCGCCTCCCGGCGTCGACCCCAACGACGGCTTGGGCGGTAGCCGCGATGGCTACGACATGCAGAACCTGCATCGCAACAAGCGCTCGATCACGCTCAATCTCAAGACCGATCAGGGGCGCGAAATTTTCATGCGCATGGTGAAAGACGCTGACGTGGTGGTGGAGAACTACCGCCCCGATGTGAAGTTCCGTCTCGGTGTTGATTACGACAGCTTGAAGGCGATCAATCCGCGCATCATCTTGGCCAGCATCTCCGGTTTCGGGCAAGACGGCCCTTACGTCAAGCGCCCCGGTTTCGACCAGATCGCCCAGGGCATGGGCGGCATGATGTCGATCACTGGCGAGCCCGGTGCCGGGCCGATGCGCGCCGGCATCGCGGTGGCTGATTCATCCGCCGGTCTCTACGCCGCGCTCGGCATCATGATCGCGTTGCTGGAACGCGAAAAATCCGGCGAAGGCCAATGGGTGCAGTCTTCGCTGTTGCACGCGATGATCGCGATGACCGATTTTCAGGCCGCGCGCTATTTGATGACCGGCGAAATTCCGCCCCAGGCCGGCAATGATCATCCGGTCTCCACCCCAATGGGCGCGTTCAAGGCCTCCGATGGTTATTTCAATATCGGCGCATCCGGCACCTCGCAGTACCGCGCGCTATGCGACACGATTGGCCGCGCTGACCTGCGCGACGACCCCCGCTACGCCGGCAACGATGGCCGCTACAAAGACCGTCCACGGATCAATGCCGAGCTGAACAAAGAGTTCGGCAAGAACACCACGCAATACTGGGTCGACAAACTCAACGCCAATGGCGTGCCCTGCGGCCCGATCTACAACATGAAAGAAGTGTTCGACGACGAACAGGTCAAGCATCTGGGTGTCGCGGCCGATGTCAAGCATCCCAAACTGGGCGACATTCGCATCGTCTCGCAACCGGTCAAGCTGTCGCGCACCCCGGCGGCAGTGAGTTACACGCTGCCCGAACAAGGTTTCAACAACGACGAAGTGCTGGGTTCATTGGGCTACAGCGCCGCCGATATTTCCAACTTCAAACAAAACAAGGTCATCTGAATCATGAGCACTGCCGTGAAAAATGCAGCAAACGACGACGCCACCGTAGCCGTAGCCGGCCGCCTGATCTGGCGCAAAGAAGGCAAGGTCGGCCACATCATTTTTGACAATCAGAAAAAATTCAATGCGGTCAACATGGACATGTGGCTGGCGCTACCCAAAGCGATTGCCGAGTTCAACGCTGACCCGGAGATCCGCGTCGTCGTCTTGCAAGGCGCGGGCGAAAAAGCCTTTGTGTCGGGTGCCGACATTTCGCAATTCGATACGCATCGCAGCGGCGATGCCGCCGCCGAATACAACAAGGCGACCGAGTTGGGCTACATGTCGATCCTCGACTGCGAGAAACCAGTGATCGCAAAAATTCGCGGCATCTGCATGGGTGGCGGCCTTGGCATCGTGATGAACTGCGACATTCGCATCTGCGCCGACAACGCCAAGTTCCGCATGCCGGCCGGGCGTCTCGGCCTGGG
>JAYVSR010000150.1:0-6105 GCA_043775155.1 Burkholderiales bacterium
GGCATTTCGACGCACGCGCCATTTACGTCGTACTTCCAGCCGTGGTAGACGCAGCGCAGGCCGCATTCTTCGTTGCGGCCAAAGAACAGGTCGGCGCCACGGTGCGCGCACTTCGGTTCGATGAGACCGACGCGGCCCTGCGTGTCGCGAAAAGCGATCAACTCTTCGCCGAGCAGCTTGACGCGCACTGGCGGGCTATCTGGTTCGGCGAGTTCTTCGCTGAGCAGTGCAGGCTGCCAGTAGCGGCGGAAATAATTGCCCATCGGCGTGCTAGGGCCGGTGTGGCAAAGGAGATCAGTGTCGGATTGAGAGAGCATGTGGCTACTCTACGTCAAATCGTGAGGCGGTGCGAATGCGACCGCAGATGAAGTAGCGGCGGGAGTAGCAGCGGGAGTAGCGGCGCGATGCCGCGAACGCGGCCAGCGCGACCACCACCATAGACGCCGCAATCGCCCAGCTTCGCACGCGTACAATTCTTTTCATTCGGATCACAAGGAGTACGCCATGCAAACACAAACGGCAACAACAACACGCCGCGCCGCGCTCAAAAAACCGCAACGCAAACCAGCGGCGGTGCAGCCGCCGGTCAAAGCGGACGAACAAACCCGGCGCTTTATTGAAGCCGTAAAAGGTCTCAAGGGCCTCAAGCTCGTCCGTTGAGCTACCTTCTGGACGCCAATGTCCTGATGCATCTCGCCAACGAGTCCGCTGGACATCAGAACATTGAGAGGCGATTGCTTGCGGCTGGAATTGGTGCAGCGCGCTTGTCGTCGATCACGCTCGCCGAAATCCGGCGCAGCATTCTGCGCGGTACCGGCCGAGTCAAGCAGCGGCACTTGACCCGGCTGGCTGCGGCTGTTGCCAGCATCAAAGTCGAAAGTTTCAATGCCGCCGCTGCCGAGGAGGCTGCACAAATCATGGCGGCGCTGGAAAACACCGGTGCGCGGAACGAATGGCCCGATGTGATGATCGCCGGACAGGCAAAAACCGCTGGACACGTTTTGGTCACGGACGACGCGGCGCTGCTTGCGCTGCATGGCGTCAGAACCGAAAACTGGCGCGCGTAGTCAGCGCCCCGGCGTCACCGCCATATAAGCGTAAGCGCCGCTCTGCTTCCGCGCCGAGGTGCCAAAACGCCGAAACCGTTGGTGCGGGCGGATCTCCGGCAGACGGCCTAATACAACTCCATCAACGCCGCGTTGTCCGCCAACTCTGCGGGCAAGGCTTCTTTGACCATCCGCCCGGCCTTCATCACGACGACGCGGTCAGAGACTTTGAGCGCCTCGCGGACGTTTTGCTCGACCAGCAAGATGCTCATGCCGCGCTCTTGTTGCAACGCGCGGATCGGCTGCATCAAATCCTGAAATAGTTTGGGGGCCAGACCAATCGACGGCTCGTCCATGATCAGGCAGCGCGGCTGGCCCAAGAGTGCGCGGCCAATTGACACCATCTGCTGCTGCCCGCCCGAGAGCAGACCGGCGCGCTTGGTGTAGAAGCTCTTTACCGGTGGCAGCACGGTCAACACCCAGTCGATCCGGGCGGCGCGCTCGCCTTTGGCAATCGCTGCGGAACCCAAACCGAGGCTCCAGATTTCTTCCACCGTCAGGCTGGGGAAAATGCCGCGCCCTTCCGGCATCATCGCGATGCCGCGCGCGGCCAAGGTGCGCGGCTCGTGATTGGCGAGTGTTTCGCCATCGACCAGGATGCGGCCTGCGCCGGGGCGCACCAGACCGAACAGCGTGCGCATCAGCGTCGATTTGCCGGCGCCGTTGTGGCCGATCATGCACAGCACTTCGTTGTGGCGCAGATCGATGGATAAGTCCATCAGCACCGGTTTGCCGCCGTAGCCAACGTTGAGGTGTTCGGCGCGAAGTACCGACTCCACCTTACTCACCGGCGCGTTCATGCGCGCTCTCCAAAGTAAATCGCCGCCAACGCCGGGTCAGCCAGAATGCTCGCCGGATCGCCCTCCGCCAACAAGCGCCCTTGATCCAAAAATGCAATGCGATCCGAGATGCCTTTGACGATATCGAGGTTGTGCTCGATGATGCAGATGGTGATGCCGCGCGCGACCTGATCACGCAACAGCGAAATAAAACGCTGATACGAGCCGGGGTCGAGACCCGAGGCCGGTTCGTCGAGCAGCCAGAGGCGCGCACCAGAGGCGAGGATGCGCGCAATCGATAAAAATTTTCGCTCGGCGTAAGCCAAATCAATCGCGCGCGCGTGGCGGCGGTCGGCCAGACCCACCGCCACCAGCGCGGCTTCGGCGCGCTGCAAGCGTTCGGCTGCACCGATCTTGCCGCCGGCCTGCCACAGCCACGAGGCGCGCTCGGTAACGGTGAGCGCGTTTTCCAGCACCGTCATTTGGTTAAACAATTTCAAATCCTGAAAGGTGCGACCGATGCCCGCTTGCGCAATCTTCCAGTGCGACACGCCTTTGATCGACTTGCCGAGCCAGGTGACTTCGCCAGCATCCGGGTCGAGATGCCCGGTGATCAGGTTAAACAGCGTGGTCTTGCCTGCGCCGTTCGGGCCGACCAGCGTGGTGATGATGCCTTCGCGCAGAGCGAAACTGACGTCATCGACCGCTTTGAGCCCACCGAAGGTTTTGGACATGCCGCGCGTTTCGAGCAGGATTGCGCCGCCGGTTTTCGCGCCGACAGGATTCGCATCGCCTGGCTTTGCGGCGTCCTGCTTCACGCCACCCTCGCTCACGCGCGCTCCTTGTTCTTGTCCGCGCCAAAACTCCACAAGCCGCCGGGCCGATAGATCATCAGCAACACCATCGCGAGGCCATAGATGATTTGCTGAATCGAGCCGACCTCGGTCTGCGGCAATCCCGGCAGATAGGTGAGCGCAGCGGGCAACAGCAAAATCAACACCGTGCCAACCACCGGCCCGAGCAGCGTGGCGGTGCCGCCGATGATCACCATCGCCATCAGATACACCGACACGTCGAGCACAAAACTCTCGACGTTGATGAAGCTCAAATAAAACGCGTAGAGCGAACCGGCCACCGCCGCGAGCGCTGACGACACCGCCACCGCCATCGTCTTGATCACCGCGACGTTTTTACCGAATGCCGAGGCGGCAGTCTCGTCATCGCGAATCGCTTTCAGGCTGCGCCCGAACGACGAGCGCACCAGCAGCGTGACGACGAGCAACACCAGCGCGAGACAAATCAGTGACAGCACGAGGTAGCCGCCCGGCGTCGAGATTTCGAATCCGGGGAAACGCGCGGGCGGAATATTGGTGATGCCGCCGATGCCGCCGGTTACGCCTTTCCACTCGGAGAACACGGTCATCGCCAGCATCTGCAAGCCAAGCGATGCCGCGACAAAATACTCGCCACGCACACGCAGCGCGGGTAGCGCGAGCGCCAAGGAGATCAGGGCGGCAACGCTCATGCCGGCAAAAGTTGAGAGCAAAAACCCGCCGCCGAACTTGATTGCCACCAACGCTGCGGTGTAAGCGCCGATGCCAAAGAACATCGCGTGCGCCATCGAGAAAATGCCGGCGTAGCCCAAGACAAAATTGAGCGTCACCGCGAGAATCGCGTTGATCGTGATCAGGACTGCGAGGTTATTCAGATAGGCCAGCATGTTTTCTCGTTCGCCACTTCGCGCCCTCACTTAGCACCCACCGGCCGCCCCATAAACCCGGCCGGACGAAAGATGATGAACACAAACAAAATGATAAAGGTCACCGCCTCGCTCCACTGCGGATCAAGCTTCCACACCGCAACACTCTCGGCAACGCCGAGCAAGAAGCCGCCATAGGCCGCGCCTTTCAACGAGCCAATGCCGCCGACGATGGTGGCCGCCAGGCTGATCAACATGATGTGCGAGCCAATGCCCGGGTTGATGCCCTGCGTCATCACAGTGAGCGCCGCCGCCGGCACCACCAGCGCCGAGCCCAGGGCGAATGCCACTTGCGCAAGCCGCGTCGGCGACAGGCCGAAGATGCGCACCAGGTCCGGGTTATCGGCCAGTGCGCGCAAGCCGGTGCCAGCCTGGGTACGCGACAAAAATAAATTGAGCGCAATAAATAGCACCACCGCCACCACCATCGCCACCCCGGCTATCGGCGCGACGAACAAGCCTGGCGCCAACTCGACCGCGCGCGACATCTCGACAGTCACGGTCTCAAAGCCACGCCCAAACACCGTGCCGACCAAATTTTGCACAATGATCTGCATGCCGAACGCCGCGATGAACACGGTAAAGAACGCCCCCTCATGCCGCTGAATTGGCCGGTAAACGCAGCGCTCCATGAAGAGACCAAATGCCACGACGGCGGCAACCGCGATCACGATGCCCACCGTCCAGTGCCACTTCTGCGTGTTGATGCTCCACCAAAACAAATAACCGGCCAGCGTGAACGCTGCGCCGTGGGCGACGTGGAAGATTTTGGTCGAGCCGAAAATCAGCGCGAACCCGACCGCAGTGAGCGCGTAGATCGCGCCCAGTTGCAGGCCGTTGATGAGGAGTTGTAGAAGCAGCATGGCAACGCGGCAACACGGCAACACGCCAGCGCGCGGAATCCCGCGTGCCGGTGCGCCGCCCGTCGGGCTTAGTTGACGACGATGTTGCCCTTGACCAGCTTGCCCGCGCCAGTGCCGTCGATCTCATAAATGCTGAGCGGAACCGACACTGTGCCATTGGGCAAGAACTGCATCTTGCCGCCGACCAGATCAAACGTGCTGGCCACTTTGCGCTGCTTCAACAGGTTCTCGCCGGTGATCGGCTGTCCGGCTTTTTCCAGCGCCTGCGCCAGCTTCACAAACACCATCACGGCGTTGTAATAGTTGGCGACGTAAGCGTTCGGGTCTTTGTTCTTCTTCGCCTTCCAGTCGCGCGCGAGGCGCTGGCTGGCGGGGTCGGCATCCCAATTCACGCTTTGGCTCGGGAACAACGCCCCCTTGGCTTCGGGCAATTGCGTCACCGTCGGCGCGGAGAACGCCGAGTAGCTGACGATCTGCTGTTTGACGCCGTTGTCGCGCAACTGCTTGACGATCTGCGCCTGCTGCGCGCCGAACGACGCGATGAACACGACATCGGGCTGGGCATCGCGCACCTTCGCCGCCACGCCGGCAAACTGCTGCGAGGCACGCGGAATCTGCTGCGGCGCGACCATGCTGCCGCCGTTCTTTGGCACATGAATATCGAGTTCTTTCTTGATCGCCTCACCGGCCGGGTCGTCCACATAAATGAGCGCGACTTTTTTCCAGTTGCGCTCCTTCACCATGTAGGGCGCGAAGGCCTGCACTTCGAGATTGACCAGCGGAATCACATTCCAGAAATAGTCGCCCAGCTCAGCCAGATCAGGCCCGATGCCGCCGCCATTGACCGACACCACGCGCGCCTTGTCGCCGACCGGCGCAATCGCTTTCGACACGCCGGTGAACGCCGACAACACATACGGCACCTTCTCGACGCTGACCAGTTTATTCATCGCCACCACGCCCTGCTGCGGCGTCGCCTGACTGTCTTCAATCAGCATCACCAATTTTTTCGACAGCATTTTGTCGGCGTTGGCGTGCTCAACCGCGATGGCAGCGGCGCTGCTGAACAACTCGCCGTACTCCGCGTTCGGCCCGCTCATCGGCAGGTTGGCACCGATGCGGATGTCTTGGGCGTGGGCCGGGGTGACGGCGATCAGGGCGGCGGCGCTGAGTGCAAATGCCGCCCTTGCAAATTGGTGCAACTTCATAGTGGTCTCCTCGTTATGTATTGCGATTTTTATGTTGCAACAACCATCTTAATGGAAAGCTCAACGCATCAACGCATGCTGCCCGCCATCGACCGGCAGCACCACGCCGTTAATGAACTTGGCGTCGTCACTGGCGAGAAACACTGCCGCATGCGCGATGTCCCACGCGTCACCCATTTTGCCAGTGGGGCTCATCGCATCGCGCGCTGCCACCATCGCTTCGACTGACGGGTACTGCCCGGCGATTTGCTGGTGAACCATCGGCGTGTTCATCAAGCCCGGCGCAATCGTGTTGGCGCGGATGCCCTGCTTCGCATATTGCAGGCCGATGCTGGTGGTCATGTGCGCCACCGCTGCTTTGGATGCGTAGTACGACGTGTAGGGATAAGG
>JAYVSR010000151.1:0-6369 GCA_043775155.1 Burkholderiales bacterium
CTGAAACAGCTTGCCCCACACCGTGTAGCCGCCCTCGCCATCGAGCATTTCGCCGGGTTTCAAATCGCGCTTGGCGGTGGCCACCACGTCGGCGTTCCAACCGATGGCTGCACCGGTCGATTCGCCGCGCACCGCGACGCTGGCGACCGAGATGCCGACCTCCAGCCCGATCAAATGCCAGCGCTTGTAGAGGCAGGCGTAGCGCCCGCTGGGGTCGGTGCGCACCATGTATTCCTTGAAGCAATTGCGGACGTACTCGGTCTCGCCTTCGAACACGACGAAGACGCCGAAGCGGATGTCATAGGGAATCGCGCGGCCGTCTTTTTCGAGCGACGAGATCACTTCGACTTGGCCCTTCGAGTGCAGCACACCGCCCTCGGAGATCGGGCGGCAGACAAACGGAATGTCGTCCACTGACGCCGGAGGGTAGAGCAAACCATCCGGCGGCGCGATCAGGCCGGTGGCGTTGCACACCGCCGTGCTTTCAATCGACGGCTTGGAGCCGTCGAGGAAGGAATTGAACATCTTGGGGTTCAAGCCGCCGATGCGCGCCGTCTCGGGCGAGAGGCCGTAGTGGCCCCAGACGGTCTCCGGCGTTGACTCCGAAAAATGCGGCAACCATTTGTGGCCACGCCCTGCCGCGACGACGGAGAACCCCGCCGTCCGCGCCCAATCGACCAAATCGCAAATCAGCGCAGGTTGGTCGCCGTAGGCGAGGCTGTAGACCACGCCAGCGTCTGCCGCTTTTTGTGCGAGCAGCGGGCCGCAAAACGCATCGGCCTCGACGGTGACGTTGACCACGTGTTTGCCATTCTTGAATGCGGCGAGAATGTGATCGACCGCCGCCACCGGGTTGCCGGTGCATTCGACGATGATTTCGATCTCCGGGTGTTTGACCAGCGCTTCCCAGTTATCGGTGACGAAGGTGTTGCCCTTGGCAATCGCATCTTCAAACGAGGTTGCCGCCGATTGCTCGGTGTTCCAGCCGACGCGCGCGAGGTTCGCCTTTGCATTCGCAGGCGACAAATCGGCGATGCCGACCAGATGCACGCCCGGTGTGTTCGGCACTTGTGCGAGATACATCGAGCCGAATTTGCCGGCGCCGATGAGGCCGATGCGGACCGGTTTGCCGTCGGCCTGGCGCTTCAATAATTTTGCGTAGAGATTCATGCTGCTTCCTTCAACATGCCAGTCAATTCTTCAGCGGGCGTGCCGTTCTTCCACGGCGTCGCCACCGGGTAATCCTTCAGCAGGCAATCGTCGGGCAGGCATTGAATCGCGTCGAACTGCCGGTGCGCGATGTAGCCGGGGCGCTTGAAGCGGCGAATGTGATTCGACACCGTACACAAGGAGAGATAGACGTTGACGCGGTTCCACGGCGAGAGGTTGGACGTAGACGCATGCACCAGACAGCCGTGGAACAGGATCATCGAACCGGGCGGGCCTTTCGGCGCGACGATGCCGCCCTTGAGACCGCCGGCCTTCTCCACCATGTCCGCAATGTTTTTGTTGTTGATGGTCCACAGTGGATAGCTGGTGGTTGACACGTCGTGGCCAGCGTCGAGCACGCCCTGCTTGTGGCTGCCGGGGATGAACATCAGCGGGCCGTTGAACTCGTTGGTGTCATCAAGAAAAATCGCCACGTTCATCGCGCGCGCGGACGGCATATGGTCGTCGTTCAGCCAGGTGCCGTAGTCCTGATGCCACTGCCACACGTCGCCATCAAACGCCATCTTGCCGTTGATCTTGAACTGGTGCATGTAAACGTCTTCATCGAATAACTGCTTGATCGGCTCGACCATGCGCGGGTGGCGCGCGAGGCTAGCGAAGCGCTCGTTGTAGAGGTGCGCGGCAAAATTGATGCGCACCGCGTCGCCGGTTTTCTCGCGCACGTTTTCCGGACGTTGCTGGGCGTAGAGGCCCGGCACTTCATCGGAGAGGCGTTTGATCTCGTCCGGTTTGAAGAGGCTGGGGAAAAACAAATAGCCATCGCGGTCGAACTGTTCGAGTTGGGCGGGGGTGAGTTTCATGGTTTGTCTCCTTGGGTAGCAGGGTGTTGTCGTGCTCAAGCTTTCATCGTCTTGGCGGTGTTGAGTTCAATTTGCGCAGCGAGGTTGCGCCCCGCCTCTTCGCCATGCGTACGCGCCAAACGCTCGGCGCGCGCCGCGTCACCGCGCGCGATGGCATCGAATATTGCTTCGTGTTCATCCCACACCGAGGCGCGCGAGCCGAGCGAGCGCAGCACCGCGCCCATCGCGCGGCGAATGTGACGCCAATGCCGTTCCGCGCTCTCGGCGATGAAGGTATTGCCGGATGCGTCGTAGAGTGCTTGATGAAAGCGCATGTCGGCATCGATCATCGCCGCAAGACGATTGCCGGCTGCGGCCTTGCGACCGGCGTCGATGAGGCCGGCGTCCAGCTTGGCGCGGCGCTCGGCCGCAAGTCGGGCAGCGAGACCGTCGAGCACCGCGCGCACCGCGTAGATTTGCGCGATGGCCGCGCCATCAAGCGGCGCCACCATCAAGCCGCGCCGCCCCGCGTCGATCACAAAGCCATCGTCTTTGACCAAGCGCAGCGCCTGCAGCACCGGCTGGCGCGAGACGTTGAATGACGCAGCGAGTTCCTCCTGCGTCAGGCGCGCACCGGGCGCCAAGGTGCCGTCGCAAATCGCATCGATCAGGCGCGTGCGTACCTGCTCGACGAGGCCGGGTGAAGTTTCGATGCGGGTGATGACGGGCATGGCAGTAGGGGTAACGAAGATATTTTCGCGTGGGCGTTTTGTGTACTGTATACAGAATACGAAAAAAGAAGCCGCCTGTCAACCGCACTTGTCAACCAGACTTGTCAACCACTGTCACCACACATGCCAACCACGCCAAGAATGGCTGTGGGAGCGCTTCTACGCCAGATTCCGCCTGAAAACCCTTGATGGGAGCCGTTCTTCAGAAGACGGCCAGATCAACTTTTGGCCAGTTCGGCGCGCATCGCGGCCACCACCGCCGCGTAATCCTTCTGCCCAAAGATCGCGGAACCGGCGACGAAGGTGTCTGCACCGGCCTTCGCAATCGCGCCGATGTTGTCGGCCTTCACACCGCCATCGACCTCCAGCCAAATCTCCTGTCCGCCCTTCTGACGATGCGCGTCGATGCGCGCGCGCACCGCACGAATTTTGGCAAGCGCCTCGGGAATGAACTTCTGCCCGCCGAAACCGGGGTTGACCGACATGATGAGGATGAGGTCCACCTTATCCATCACGTGATCGAGATAGGACAAGGACGTCGCCGGGTTGAACACCAGCCCCGCTTTGCAGCCACATTCACGAATCAAGCCGAGCGTGCGGTCAACGTGATCCGAAGCCTCAGGGTGAAAACTGATGATGTCCGCACCCGCCTTGGCGAAGTCCGGCACGATGCGATCGACCGGCTTGACCATCAGATGCACGTCGATCGGCGCGGGTTTGCCGTCTGCCGTTCCACCAACGCGTGCATGCGGCTTGACCGCCTCGCAGATCATCGGCCCAAAGGTGAGGTTCGGCACGTAATGGTTGTCCATCACGTCGAAGTGAATCACGTCGGCACCAGCGGCCAAAACGTTGCGCACTTCTTCGCCGAGGCGGGCGAAGTCGGCGGAGAGAATCGAGGGGGCGATGCGATGTGTCATGTGCAATGCTTAGTCGTTGGAAAGGGTTGAGAATTTCGGCAGTGCGGACATGACCTACAAGCAGGCTGTCTCGGCATCATTTCGAGTAGTGATACCGGCATTGTTTTGCTGTTGCCAGTACGCGAATTCCTTGTGTGCGCGCACTGCCCATTCGATGATCACTTTTGCGGCTTGCGCGGATCGAAGCGCACGGTCTCACCGCGTTCAATTTGCGCAACCGCCTGGTCTAGCGCCCGCTTGTTTGCGGGGTCTGCACGCAAATACGCGTCGGCGGTACTCCGCACTGAAACGCGCTTCTTCGGCGCACTGGCTTTGCGGCGGGTTAAAGATTCAAGTACGGTTTCCACATCAACCTCCGAATCAAACCGTTCAACAAGATGACGATTTTACCCACTCTCGCCGCGCGACCTTCATAATCGGTCGTTCATTCAACCTCCTCGCGCCAACTATTCATGCTCATCGCCGCCATCGACATCGGCACCTCCAGCACGCGTGCCTTGCTGTTCGAAGACGCGCGCTTCACTGGCCACGCGGCGGCGGTTGAGTACGCGCTGCGTGTACCCGAACCGGGCGCTGCCGAGCTCGATGCGATGGAGGTGATGCACGCAATGGTCGAGTGCGTGCAGAAGCTCACGCAGTTGACCCGCCGCAAGATCGAATGCGTGGCCTTGTCGTCGGCGATGCACAGTCTGGTCGCGGTCGATGCCGAGGGCGTGCCGCTGATGCCGGTGCATACCTGGGCTGACAATCGCCCTTCCGTCATTCTGGAAAACCTTGAAGAGTGGCTCCCACCAAAGGTTTCAAGGCAGTCGCTTTATCTCGCCACTGGCGTGCCGATTCATCCGATGTCACCACTGGTGAAACTCGTTTGGTTGCGCACCCAACGGCCCAAGTTGTTCGCCCGCGCTGCGCGCTTCGTGTCGATCAAGGAGTTCGTCTGCCACCAATTGTTGGGGCGTTGGGTGGTGGATGATTCGATTGCGTCGGCGAGCGGCTTGTACGATCTCGCTACGCGCGGCTGGAACGCCGATGCGTTGCACGTGGCGGGTATCGGGCGCGAACAACTTTCCACCATCGCACCGCCCGCCACCGTGCTGCGCGGCCTCGCCGCCGGTTATGTGGCGGCGATGAATCTTGCGGCCGATACGCCGTTCGTGCTGGGTGCGTCTGACGGGTGTCTCGCTAATCTCGGTGCTGGTGTTCTGGCAGGTACGACCGGAGGCAGCGCACGACGGGCGGTACTCACCATCGGCACCAGCGGCGCGCTGCGCATGGCGGTGCCGAAACCGGCGACCGACGCGGCGATGCGCACCTTCTGCTACGCACTCGCGCCGGACGAAGACCAATACGTGATCGGCGGCGCGACCAACGGCGGTGGCCTGCCAATGCGCTGGCTGCGCGACAATTTCCCGCAACTTCGCGCCGGGCCGGGCGCGACGGCGACAAACTCACCCGACGCTAACGATCCGTACGTTCTCCTCGCGCGTCTCGCCGAACAAGCACCGCCGGGCGCGGGCGGCCTGCTGTTCCACCCCTACCTCGCCGGTGAACGCGCACCGCTGTGGAACGCCGACGCGCGCGCCTCGTTCATCGGCCTCAACTTCAGCCACGGCCCGGCGCATCTGGTGCGCGCGGTGATGGAAGGCGTGCTGTTCAACTTGTCGATGATTCTCGACGTGCTCGAAGAACTGGCTGGCGGGCCGGTGGACGAGATCGTCGCCGGCGGCGGCTTTGCGCGTTCTGACTTTTGGCTGCACATGGCAGCTGACTTGTTCAACCGTCCGCTGGTGGTGGCGGACAATCCCGAGTCCACCGCGCAAGGTGCGGCCCTGCTGGCGTTGCAAGCGATGGGCGCGCGCGCGAATTTGACCGCCGCAGTGGCGGCGCTACCAGAGGCGGCTCGGCGCATTGCCCCTGATGCAATTAACGCTGCGGTGTACTCGAAACTGAAGCCGGTTTTCACCGCGCTGCCTGCTACACTCGCGCCCTTTTATTCACGGCTCGCCGCGTTTCAGCGCGGGTCTTGAAAGCGAAACGCGGCGGCACAGTGGTAGAAAAACCGCAGCAAAGCACATTGCAACGAGCAGGAAGAACCTAAGTGACAGCACGCATCATTGACGGCGCAGCCTTGGCACAACGCCTGCGCGCGGACATCAAGAAAACACTGGAAACCCTTGGTGGGAGCAGATCTTGTGGCATTGGCGCTGATGGAAACGCCGTTGACAGCGGCGCAGCCGTCGATTCACCAGCGCAGCCCGGCATCACCGTCGTGCTGGCGGGCGACAACGCCGCCTCGCGCGTCTACATTCGCAACAAGCTCAAGGCTTGCACCGAAGCGGGCATCCGCTCGAACTTGATCGAATTGCCCGCCACAGTCAGCGAAGCACAGTTGCTGGCCCAAATCGATTCACTGAACCGCGATGCAACGGTGCATGGCATTCTGGTGCAGTTGCCGCTGCCGCCGCACTTGGATAGCCATCGCGTGATCGAGGCGATTGCACCGGCAAAAGATGTCGATGGTTTTCACGCCGCCAGCGCCGGTGCGTTGATGACCGGCCTGCCCGGCTTTGTCCCGTGCACGCCGGCCGGGGTGATGGCCATGCTGCAGAACGAAAACATTCCCATCGCCGGGCAGCATGCGGTGGTGGTTGGGCGCTCAAACATCGTTGGCAAGCCGATGGCGCTGTTGCTCTTGCAAGCCGGTGCCAC
>JAYVSR010000152.1:0-17710 GCA_043775155.1 Burkholderiales bacterium
CATCGCCGCCGGCCCCGGAAGCGACTCGACGTCTTTCAACTTGCGCTCCATCTGCCGGGTGCGCGTCTCGGCTGAATCAATCGAGTTGGCCACGGTCTGCAACTGCTGCTTGGCCTTGGCCAGCACTTCGCCAAATTTGCCGAATTCGGTTTTGACGGCACCGAGCACCAGCCACACATCGCTCGCACGTTTTTCAATCGCGAGGGTGCGAAAGCCCATTTGTAGTGAGTTGAGCAAGGCGGTGAGGGTAGTCGGCCCGGCGATGGTGACGCGGCATTCACGTTGCAGCCAATCGCTCAAGCCGGGGCGGCGCAACACTTCGGCGTAGAGCCCTTCGGTCGGCAAAAACAGAATCGCGAAGTCGGTCGTGTGCGGCGGCTCGATGTATTTGTCGCGAATCGTTTTGGCTTCGAGTTTGATACGCGCCTCCAATGCCTTCGACGCTTCTTCCATGCCGGTGGCGTCGGCGGCGTCTTGCGCGGCGACGATGCGCTCGTAATCTTCGATGGGGAATTTCGAGTCGATCGGCAGCCAGACTTGGCTGTTGCCGTCACCCGCCTCGCCGCGCCCTGGGAGCTTGATGGCAAACTCGACGCGCTCGGCACTCTTGGGCACCGTCGCGACGTTGGTGGCGTATTGATCGGGCGTGAGCAGTTGTTCGAGCAGCGCGCCCAGTTGCACCTCGCCCCAGGTGCCGCGCGTTTTTACATTGGTCAACACGCGCTTGAGGTCACCCACGCCCAGTGCCAGGGTTTGCATTTCGCCCAGGCCTTTGTGAACTTGTTCGAGCCGGTCGGACACCAGCTTGAACGATTCGCCAAGGCGCTGCTCCAGGGTGGCGTGAAGTTTCTCGTCGACCGTCTTGCGCATTTCCTCGAGCTTTACGCCGTTTTGCGTCTCGATGTCTTTCAGGCGCGCCTCAAGCGTCGCACGTACCTCGGCGAGTTGCGCGTTGAGCGCGTCGCCGAAACGCTTGAGCGTGTTGGCGCTTTCTTCGCGGCCATTGCGCGCGTCCTGCGCGAAACCGGCGAGGCGCTCATCGACTGCTTTTTGCAACGCGTTGAGCCGCGCCTCGTTGGCATCGGTGAGCTTGATCAGTTGCTGCGCGAAGCTATCTATCTGGTTGTTTTGTACCGTGGCGATTTGCGTCATCTGTCCGCCCAGTGATTGCCCGAATTGGGCGACGCTTTGCGACAGCTCTTGCCGGTTGCTTAAGCCGGCGCTGCCAATTTCGTTGCGCAACTCCCGCTCGGTGCGCTCGTTCGCGCTATCGATGCGGTTGAAGCGCTCAGCCAACTTCGCCGCGACGGCATCAGCCGATTTTTCCGCCAGCACATCGGCGGAAGAACTGCTCCCACCAAGGGTTTTCACGATGAGAACGCCAACAATAGCTCCCACCAAGGCTCCCAGGGCGGCTATCCATACAATTTCCATCATTCGTCCTGGTTACGCATCCAGTCGGCGGTGCCGAAGAATGATTCCATCAATCTGGTTTTGAGCGGCTCGGCTACCTCAATGTCTTCCATCGCGCTGAACATGCAGGCGAGCCAGAGATCGCGTTCGTTGATGCCGATGGCGAACGGCAGGTGGCGCGCACGCAGACGCGGATGCCCGAATTGTTCGATGTAAAGATTTGGGCCGCCGAGCCAGCCGGAGAGATACAGCTTCAGCTTCTCGCGCGAGCCGTCGAGCGAGTCCGGGTGCAGCTTGCGAATCGCGTAGTACTCGGGGGTCTCGTCCATCAGATCGTAGAAGCGATCTACCAGCGCAAAAACTTTGGCTTCACCGCCGATGAGATCGTAGGGAGTGGCAGCTTGGCCGCCGGGTTCGTCAATCTGCATCGCGCTCACACCGCCTCGCGCAGCGTGACCATCGGCGGCAGCTTGAGCACGCCTGAGAGCGCCAGTGCGCCCCCGACAAACGCGCAGGCCGCGCCGCCGGCAATGCCGGCCACCCATAGCCACGGGTTAAAGCCCATCGGCAAATGCAGCACCTTTTCGCTCACTGCAAAACCAATCCCCCAGGCGATCAGTGCGGCGAAGCAGCCGGCCAGCGCGCCAGTGAGAATGAACTCGGCCCATTGCGCGTGCTGCAACTGTTTGGACGACGCACCGAGCGCACGCATGATGCCGGCTTCTTTCATCCGTTCGTCCTGGCTGGCCGTGAGCGCGGCATAGAGCACGGTGATGCCGGCCGCGAGAGTGAAAAAGAAAATGAACTGCACCGCCTGCGCGACTTGCCCGATGACGCCGCGCAACTGCCGCAAGATCGCATCGACATCAACGATGGTGAGGTTGGGCATGCGCGCGACCAACTGATCGGGCAACTGCGATTGGCTGGCGGGCAAATGAAAAGCGCTGATAAAGGTGGTGGGGTGTGGTGCCAATAATTTCGGCGTGACGATGACAAAAAAGTTGACGCGCATCGAGTCCCAGTCGAGTTTGCGCAGGTTGGTCACTGGCGCGCTGAACGAGCGGCCGGCGACTTCATAGGTCAGGGTGTCGCCGATTTTCAGATTGAGCGTCGTGGCGATGCCGTCTTCGACCGACAACGCGCCTGCTTCGAGTTGTTGTGGCGTGAACCAATCACCCGCGCTCACTTTGTTGTGGGCGGGCAAATCGTTCATGTACGACAGGTTGAACTCACGATCCACCAGACGTTTGGCGCGGTCGTCGCGAAACAACTCTGGCCCGGTCGGCTTGCCATTGATGGCGATCAGGCGACCGCGCACCATCGGGAAGGTTTGTGGCGCGCCGATGCCCGCTTTGGCAAAGGTCTGGTCGAACAGCGCACGCTGCTCCGGCTGGATGTTGATGGCGAAGCGGTTTGGCGCGTCGACCGGCACGCTCTTTTGCCATTGCGCCATCAAATCGCCGCGCGTGATCGTGAGCAGCAGCAAGGCGGCCAGGCCGAGCGAGAGCGCAACCACCTGTGTCACGGTCGCCAGGTTTCGACGGCGCATCGCCGCGACACCGTAGCGCCACGAGAAGGCGGCGCTGCCACCACTGCTGCCGCCGCTTCTGTCGTCACTGCTGCCACCACCGGCGCTGGTGCCACGCACCATGCGCAAACGCGCGAGCCAGCGCAGCACCCACGCAGTCGCCAGCGCGCTCGCCGCCATCGCCACCGCAAACCCGGCGGACGCGATCAACCCGAGTTTGACATCACGCGCCTGCCACAAAATCAACGCGACCAGCACCGCCGCACCGAACAGATACGTCAGCAGCGTCGCTGCCTTCGGCTCGCCCACCTCACGCCGAATCACCCGCACCGGCGGCACGCCGGCCAGTTGAATCAACGGCGGCAGCGCGAAGCCGAGCAACAGCAAGGTGCCAGTGGCAAAGCCTTGCACGGCCGGCAGCGGCCCGGCGGCGGGCAATTGCGCGCTGACGAGATAGCCGAGCAAACCGGCGAGCAGTGCATGCACCGCGTAGCCCAGCACGGTGCCGATGGCAGAACCGATCAAGCCGAGCAGTAAAAACTCAAACCCAAACAACGTAAACAAGGTGCGCTGGCTGGCACCCATCGAGCGCAACACGGCGCAACCATCGAGATGACGTTGCATGAAGCGGCGGCTCGCCAGCGCAATCGAGACGGCAGCGAGAATCGCCGCGAGCAGCGCGACCAACCCCAAAAACTGCTGCGCGCGCTCGACCGAATTTTTCACTTCCGGGCGGGCGTTGCTGATCTCCTCGATCCACTGGCCGCGTTGTAGATTGGCTTTTGCCCACGTGACATAGCCCGCCATCGCCGCTTCGTCGCCCGCCACCAGCAAACGGTAAGTGACGCGACTGCCAGGCTGGATCAGTTTGGTGGCGTCGAGATCAGCAAGATTGAACATCAGGCGCGGCGCGATGGCAAAAAAACTTGCACCGCGATCCGGCTCCAGCGTCACGACGCGGGCGAACTTGAGTCGCGTGTCGCCGACGCCAATCATCGCGCCGGGCTTGAGGTCGAGGCTGGTGACCAACTGTTCGTCGAGCCACACCGTGCCGGGGGCGGGGATTTCGCGCGTCGCACTGTCTGGCTGGTTGCGGTCTGCGGCGGTACGCAAAGTGCCCCGCAGCGGATAGCCGGGGGCGACTGCCTTGAAGCCGGCCAAGTGCGTCTTCTCGAGTGCGGTTGCGCCCGAAGCCGACGCCATACTCGGGAAATTGACCGCGCGCGTGGTGCGCAAACCGCGCTTGGCGGCTTCGTCAATAAACGTCACCGGCACGGCGCGATCCGAACTGACGACAAAATCCGCGCCGATCAATTGATGCGACTCCAGCGTCAGCGCGCGGCCAATGCGGTCGGCGAAAAAACCGACCGAGGTAACGCTGGCAACCGCGATGATCAAGGCCGCCAGCAGCACACGCAACTCGCCTGCTCGCGCGTCGCGCGCCAGCATGCGCACAGAAAGGCGCAACACATTCATTTCAAACTCCACAATCCCGTACGCAGCAGGGGAAAAATTATCGCACGCAGCCTGCCCCGCTCCATCCCGCTCCATCCCGCTCCATCCCGCTTCACCCCGCTTCACCCCGCTTCACCCATTTGGCCGCAGATGTGATTCAATTGCGCCAATGGATGCAATTCAAACAATCGCTGTCGGTGCCGGTCTGGCGTGGGCTTCGGGCATGCGGCTCTACGCTGTGATGTTTGCGGCGGGCCTGCTGGCGCGCTATGGCTGGGTTGCGCTGCCCGGTGACTTGGCGGTGTTGACCCACCCGCTGGTGCTGGGCGCGTCCGGCTTCATGTTCGCGATTGAGTTTTTTGCTGACAAAATTCCAGGCATCGACTCAGTCTGGGACGCGCTGCATACCTTCATCCGTATTCCGGCTGGCGCGCTCCTGGCGGCGGCGAGTTTGGGCGTGTCGGCAGACCCGGCGCTGGTGATGGCAGCGGGGATTCTCGGCGGTACCCTGGCTGGTAGCAGCCACTTTGCCAAGTCCGGCACCCGCGCGCTGATCAATACTTCGCCCGAACCGTTCTCCAACTGGGCCGCGTCGTTCAGCGAAGAAGGCCTCGTCGCGCTGGCCTTGTGGCTGGCGTTTGCCTACCCGGTATTGTCCCTGTGCGTGCTTGCCGTGCTGCTGGTGTGCGCGCTCTGGCTGATCATCTCGCTGTGGCGTTTTTTGCGCGACATGTTCGGGCGGCTCTCGCTCACCGGCGGGGTCAAGCCGGCGCCGGCTTAGGTCTGCGCCCTCAGACCGGCACCTCAGTTCTGCTCTGCCGCCGACGGCTTACGCCTCTTGCACCATGTCGCGGAAGCTGATCAGATCGTAGTCGTCGCCGCGCTCGACGACGGCGACCGGAAACAGCAGATGCTTGACACCACCGATCACGGTTTGAATTTGCTCACCTGGCAAATACAGCCCTTGCGGCAGCACCAGCAGCGCCATCCCGGGCTGGTCAGCATCAGGCAGGTAAAGCCCATCGATTAGTTCCCGGCCCCCGCTCCAGGACCCGCCAGAATTACCCAGTGCGGCACACACCGCCGTGCGCGACAAAATTTGCACACCCGTGCTGGCCTGGGTTTTGGAGACAGCGGAACTCTCACGCAACAGCCTGCGCACGATGGCGATGTCCCAGCGGCCCGGTGCGCCAGGCGGGGCGTCTGGCTGTACTGCGAGCAGCGCACCGATCTTCAGCCAATCACCCTTGACCTCGGGCACGGTCGCACCGAAGCCGCCGCTGCTGATGTTCTCGACCACCCAGGTTTCGGTTTCGGTCACTGCCGTGTCGAGTGGAAAATCCACTTCACCGGCGCGCATCAGTTCGATCAATTGATCGAATCCATGCGCCACCGACATGCGCGTTTGCATGCGCTTGCGCTCGCTTTTGCGCACTGGCGGCTTCGGCGCCCAATTGAGCGACAGGTGCTTGAGCACTTCACGCACCAGCCGAGGGTCGGGCGAGCCGCCAAAATCGATGCCCGACGGCAGCGCGTTGGTCTGCTCCAGATTCGCCAGCAAGGTCAGCACTTCGGCATGGACGGCGGCGGTGGCAAAAAACCGCAGGCCCGGGCTCAATTGCGCTGGTGGCGACGCCAGACGCAGCGGTTGCGCGGGCCGTGCGAGGTCAACCCAGTAGGTCGAATCAGGCTGCGGTTTGACACTAATTCGAAAGCGCCCGGCGTACTGCGCAATCAGGCGCTCGCAGACGTCCATCTCGGGCGGCGTCAATGCGTCTGGTGCGGAGGCTGCCAGCAGCATGGCGCGCATGAATTCTTCTTCCGGCGTCGAGTCGCCGGGAATGCCGGGGTACACCGTGGCGCGAATCAGGTTGACTTTGCGGGCTTCGGCAAATTGATAGGCTTGCGCCAGCGCGGCCCAAATGTCCGGCGCCACCGGGCCATAGCGTACGTACAGCCACTTGAGGCGGCGTGAGGCGGCGCGCAAGGCGCGCAGCGCGATCAACCCGGGCTGGGTCTTCATCGCCTCGGTGCCTTTGTCTTTTCGTTCGATGCGGACGATCAGGTCCAGGTAGGCGGCAGACGCACGCAACCAGAAATCATGTTTGGCGCTCCACAGCCGGCCTTCCTGAAATCGCGATTGGCGCGACAGGTTGCCGTAGTCACGCCCGACCTTGATGCGGTGCGGTTGTGCGACTTCGTCGAGCCGCTTGACGATGTCGAAACGGCGCTCAGGTTTGATCTCATCGTCCCCCAACACCGACTCCAGCCAATGGGTGACCTCTTCGAGCGCCTTCAGTGGTTCTTCGCCGCGCAGGTCGGCAAACACTTGCTCGGCTTCTTTGGTGTTGGCGAGCGGGTGCCCGTCTTTTGACGCGAACTTGCCTTTTATCGTGCTAAAAAAATTGATCATCGCCAGCTTCCCCTTGACTCCTTCATCAATTCGACCTGTTTACCTGCCGGTCTGCCCCAGCGGTCTGATCCCAATACACCCGCCACAGAAGAAATTGATGCGAATCAAATTACAAAAATCTCTAACAAAGCGGTGTAATCATGTAGCAAAATCAACTGATTAGCAAGGAAAATTCACGACGCACTCGAAGCATTAAATACAGCATTCAGTCGCGAGAATGCCAGCGTCATTCCAGTCTAAAATCAACGTTCGCCTGTGTCACAACCCCCGGTTTCCCTCACCCGTGCGCATTCTGATCATCGACGCTCCTCCGGACTTGCATCAACAATGCACCGTGCAGATTGCCAGCCACTGGCCGGGGGCTGCGGTCGATACCAGCGATGGATTGCCCGGCGCGCCCGCCAAGACCCGCGTCAACGACGGTAGCGGTACGTGGGGGCAGTACGACGCGCTCTTGCTCAATCATCATGTTGAAGGCCACACCGGCATTGAATGGCTGCGCTCGGCCAAAGAGCGCGCGCAGACCCTGCCGCCGGTGATCCTGCTGTCGGACGAAGCCGGCGAAGACGTCGCCGTACAGGCGATGAAGCTGGGCGCGGCCGACTATCTGCGGCGCGACAAGCTGACGCCGCTGCGCTTGATCGGCGCGATCAACGACGCGATCCTCGAACGCGCGCGCTCACTCGACCGCACGCTGGCGCGCTCGCGCATGAGCGAGCGCGCCAGCGACACCCAAACTCAATCCCTTGACGTCAACACGATCGGCATCGCCGCCGCCGTTGATGCACCGAAAATCGGCGGCTACCGGCTGCTGCGCAAAATCGGCGAAGGCGGCACCTCGAAAGTGTTTCTCGCCGAGCGCCTGCCCACGCTCGGCAAGCCGCCGCCCGGCCCCAAGCAGGTAGTGCTCAAAGTGCTCAGCGCACAGTTGATGACTGGCTCTTTCATCGAGCGCTTTATCCACGAGTACCGCATCATTTCGGCGGTGCAGAACGAGCACGTTGCCAGCATCTTCGACCAGGGCATCACCGACGATCACGTCTACATTGCAATGGAGTATTTCCCGCACGGCGATCTGAAAGCGCGTCTGGAAGCGAAAGACCGCGCGCCGCTGACCTCGATCCAGACGCTCAAAACCGTGATGCAAATTGCGCGGGCGCTCGATGCGATTCATTCAGCGGGTGTGATCCATCGCGATCTCAAACCGCACAACATCATGTATCGCGATGCCGATCACCTCGCACTGGTTGACTTTGGTCTCGCCAAGCAGATGGACGAAAAAACCATCACTGCCACCGGCGGCGGCTTGCTCGCCACACCGCTCTACATGAGCCCGGAGCAGTGCCTCGGCCGCGCGCAGGATCCGCGCAGCGATCTCTACAGTCTCGGCGTGATGTTCTACCAAATGCTCACCGGTGAACGGCTGTACGACTCGGACAACATCGCCACCATCGTGTTCTCGCACGTACATGGCGAGATTCCGCGGCTGCCGGCCAACCTGTCCGGCTACCAACCGGTGCTCGACCGCCTGCTGGCGAAAAATCCGGACCACCGGTTTCAGTCAGCGCGCGAGTTATTCGCTTATATTGCGTACTAGCGCCGCAGCGCATCCGCACTGCGCTGAAACGGTACTCCCGGCCGCCCTCACTCCACCGCGAACCACACTCACCCAATGAAGCAATACCTCGACCTGATGCGTCACGTGCTCGACCACGGCGCACAAAAATCCGACCGCACCGGCACTGGCACGTTGTCGGTGTTCGGCCACCAGATGCGTTTCGATCTCGCCGCCGGCTTCCCGATGGTGACGACGAAAAAACTGCATCTGCGCTCGATCATTCACGAGCTGTTGTGGTTTCTCACCGGCGACACCAACGTCAAATATCTGCGCGACAACGGCGTCACGATCTGGGACGAATGGGCGCGCGAAGACGGCAGCCTTGGCCCGGTATATGGCCATCAATGGCGCTCGTGGCCGACGCCGTCGGCGGTCGCCCCCGGTGGCCACATCGACCAAATTACCGAAGTGATGAAGCAACTCAAGGCAACCCCCGACTCTCGTCGCATCATCGTCTCGGCCTGGAACGTCGCCGACATTCCACAGATGGCGCTGGCACCCTGCCATGCCTTGTTTCAGTTTTATGTCGCCAACAACAAACTCTCCTGCCAACTGTATCAGCGCAGCGCCGATATTTTTCTCGGCGTACCGTTCAACATCGCCTCCTACGCGCTGCTCACGCACATGGTGGCGCAGCAGTGCGATCTCGACGCCGGCGATTTCGTTTGGGTAGGCGGTGACTGCCACCTGTACTCGAATCACCTTGAGCAAACCCGTGAGCAATTGTCACGCGCAACGTACCCACTACCCAAGCTCAACATTTTGCGCAAACCTGCATCCCTGTTCGACTACCGCTATGAAGACTTTGAGATCGCGGGTTACCAGTCGCATCCGCACATCAAGGCGCCGGTCGCGATCTGATGCCGACTTTGATGCCGGTGCAAGTCTCGATGATCGTCGCGATGGCGGCGAACCGTGCGATCGGGAAAGACGGGCGCATGCCCTGGCATCTGCCCGCTGACTTGAAGCACTTCAAGGAAACCACGCTGGGCTGCCCGGTGATCATGGGGCGCAAGACGTTTGAGTCGATCCTGGTTGCCCTCGGCAAACCGCTGCCGGGCAGGCAGAACATCGTGATTACGCGCGATCCGGGCTATGCCACGAGCGCGGCGATTGAGCCACACGCAGGGAAATTCGGTATTGCCACCAAGCCAGAAGCCGCTCTGGCTGCCGCTCTTGCGGCATCGGCTGACAAAGAACCGCCCGCACCAACGGTTTTCGGCCAGGCTGTAAGCGCAATGCCGGACCAAGTATTCGTCATCGGTGGCGCAGAAATCTATCGCACCATGCTGCCGCTGGCACGCCGCATCATCATCACGGAAATAAAACAAAGTTTCGACGGCGATGCTTTCTTTCCCGCGCTTGATCCCCATCTATGGCGCGAAGCTTCGCGGCGGCCGCAGCCAAAAAGCGGCAACCCCGAAGTTGAGTTTGATTTTGTCGAGTACGTTTTGAACTGAGGAGAAAACTATGTCAGGAGCAGGATTTCACGTTCACGGCCCGCATGACCATGCGGTTGAGCACGCCGGCCAGGGCCACGGCAGCCACGATGACGACAATGCCGGCTTTGCCAGCCGTCTGGCGGTGATGACGGCGATCATCTCCACCGTTGGCGCGCTGTTCTCATACCAGGGCGGCGCGACACAAAACGACGCAATGATTTTCAAGAACAACGCGGCAATCAAAAAAACCGAAGCCTCAAACCAGTGGAACTACTACCAGGCCAAGAGCAACAAGCAGAACCTGGCCGAACTGGCGATGGCGCTGCCCGGTGTCGATATCGAGAAGTACAAGAAGGAGGTCACGCGCTACAAGGCCGAGAAAGAAGACATCAAAAAGGAAGCTGAGAGGCTCGAAGCGCAGTCAAAAAAATGGGATGACGAATCCGAGAAGCAGATTCATTTGCATCACCGCTGGGCCCAGGCGATGACGGTGATGCAAGTTGCGATTGCGCTCGCTGCAATCACTTTGCTGACACGTAAAAAATGGATGCAGATGGGTGTCTATCTCGCGACCGGTATTGGCGGCGTGCTCGCCTTGATGGCTTTTTTGCACCTGTAGCACGCACGCGACAGCAGGCGTAAAAACCTTTTTTTTCAGAATCGAATAGTCGTACACTTCGATGCGCGCACCGCTCCAAGCGGTGCGCGCTTTTCTTTTGCCCAAGCCACTCCGGAGCACGCCCCCGACATGAAATTCCGCTTCCCCATCGTCATCATCGACGAAGATTTCCGCTCCGAGAACACCTCCGGCCTCGGCATCCGCGCACTCGCCGAAGCGATTGAAAAAGAAGGGATGGAAATCCTCGGCGTCACCAGCTACGGCGATCTGTCGCAGTTCGCGCAGCAGCAATCGCGCGCTTCCGCCTTCATTCTCTCGATTGATGATGAGGAGTTCACCCCCGGTCCCGAGCTCGATCCGGCGGTGCTCAACCTGCGCGCCTTCATTGAGGAGATTCGCTTCAAGAACGCCGAGATTCCGATCTATCTTTACGGCGAAACCAAGACGTCGCGCCATCTTCCGAACAACATCCTGCGCGAGCTGCACGGCTTCATTCACATGTTTGAAGACACGCCGGAGTTCGTCGCGCGCCATATCATTCGCGAAGCCAAGAGCTATCTCGACTCACTGCCGCCGCCGTTCTTCCGCGCCCTGGTGCATTACGCCCAGGACGGCTCCTACTCCTGGCACTGCCCCGGCCACTCGGGTGGCGTGGCGTTTTTGAAGTCCCCCATCGGGCAGATGTTTCACCAGTTTTTCGGCGAGAACATGCTGCGCGCCGACGTTTGTAACGCCGTCGAAGAGCTTGGGCAGCTGCTCGATCACACCGGCCCGGTGGCGGCGTCCGAGCGCAATGCCGCGCGTATTTTCAACGCCGATCATTGTTTCTTTGTCACCAACGGCACCTCAACCTCGAACAAGATGGTCTGGCACTCGACCGTCGCGCAAGACGACATCGTGGTGGTGGATCGCAACTGCCACAAATCGATCCTGCACTCGATCATCATGACCGGCGCGATTCCGGTGTTCCTTACGCCGAAGCGCAATCACCTCGGCATCATCGGCCCGATTCCACTCGATGAGTTCAAGCCGGAAAATATTCAAAAGAAAATTCAGGCCAACCCGTTCGCCCGCGCCGCTTGGGAAAAACACAAGCGCAATCCGCGCATATTGACTATCACGCAGAGCACCTACGACGGCATCATCTACAACGTAGAGATGTTGAAGCAGATTCTCGGCTCCTATATCGACACTCTGCACTTCGACGAAGCGTGGCTACCGCATGCGACGTTCCACGACTTTTACAAGAATATGCACGCCATCGGCCGCGACCGGCCGAAGAGCAAGGACGCGCTGATCTTTGCCACCCATTCAACCCACAAACTGTTGGCTGGTATTTCGCAAGCCTCGCAGATCATCGTACAAGAGTCGGAGACACGCAAGCTGGATCGCCACGTGTTCAACGAGGCGTATCTGATGCACACCTCAACCTCGCCGCAGTATTCGATAATCGCCTCGTGCGACGTGGCAGCGGCGATGATGGAGCCACCTGGCGGCACCGCGCTGGTAGAAGAGTCGATCTCCGAAGCGCTCGACTTTCGCCGCGCGATGCGCAAGGTCGATGACGAATGGGGCAAGGATTGGTGGTTCAAGGTGTGGGGACCGAACAGCCTGCACGGCGAAGGGATTGGCAAACAAGAAGACTGGATGCTCAAAGCCAACGACAAATGGCATGGCTTCGGTGATCTCGCTCCCGGCTTCAACATGCTCGACCCGATCAAGGCCACCATCGTCACGCCGGGTCTTGACGTTTCCGGCAAGTTTGCCAAGACCGGCATCCCGGCCTCGATCGTCACCAAGTTTCTCGCTGAGCACGGCGTGATCGTCGAGAAGGCGGGCCTCTATTCCTTCTTCATCATGTTCACCATCGGCATCACCAAGGGCCGCTGGAACACGCTGGTGACGGCATTGCAGCAGTTCAAAGACGACTACGACAAAAACGCGCCAATGTGGCGCATCCTGCCGGAGTTTTGCGCCGCGCATCCGATGTACGAGCGCGTTGGCCTGAAAGACCTGTGCCAGCAGATTCACGACATGTACAAGGCCGGCGATGTCGCCCGCGTCACTACCGAAATGTATTTGTCCGACATGCAACCGGCGATGAAACCGTCAGATGCATTCGCACGCATGGCGCACCGCGAGATTGACCGGGTCGAGATCAGCAAACTGGAAGGCCGCGCCACCAGCGTACTGTTGACCCCCTATCCGCCCGGCATTCCGCTGTTGATCCCCGGCGAAGTGTTCAACAAAACCATCGTCGAGTACTTGAAGTTCACGCGTGACTTCAACGAAAAGTTTCCCGGTTTTGATACCGACGTGCATGGCTTGGTCGAGGAAGAGAACAACGGCAAACTCACCTACTACGTCGATTGCCTGCGCACCTAAATTACGCGAGATAAGCCAGCGAAACGCCGACAAGGCACGCTGTGTTTTGCTATAATCGCAGGCTTGCGGCTGTAGCTCAGTTGGATAGAGTACTTGGCTACGAACCAAGGGGTCGTGGGTTCAATTCCTGCCAGCCGCACCAAAATGAAAATGGAGTTGTCTTTCGACAACTCCATTTTTTTTCGTCTGTCGCAACCCGCTGGGCGGGGCCGGCTCCACCGGCTAGAATAGCCATCCACCGCTCAACCCTCTCACTCACATTAAGGCAGAGTTTTCATGCTTAAATTTTTCTACAGCGCCGCTCCCAACCCGATGAAAGTCGCTCTTTTGCTCGAAGAACTTGGCATCGCCTACGAGGCGATTCCCGTCGATACGCGCAAAGGCGAGCAGTTCACGCCGGACTTCGTCAAGGTCAACCCGAACAGCAAAGTGCCGGTGATCATTGATGGTGGTGTGACTGTGTTCGACAGCAACGCCATCCTGCTCTACCTGGCCGACCGGGAAAAGAAATTCGTACCGCTCGATGCCGGCAGTACCGCGCGCGGCGAAGCCCTGTCATGGCTGATGTTTATCGCCACCGGTATTGGCCCGTTCTCTGGCCAGTCAGTGCATTTCCGCCACGCTGCACCGAAGCCGCAAGAGTACGCGCTGAACCGCTATGACTTTGAAGCGAACCGTCACTGGAAGATCATCGACGATCATTTGGCGAAGTCAAAGTACATGGTCGGCAACGAGTACTCTATCGTGGACATGGCGCTTTGGGGCTGGGCCGGTAATCTCGGCTATGTGCTCGGCATCGAAGATGCCGCGACGCGCTTCCCCAATATCAAGCGTTTGCTTGACGAGATCAATGCACGCCCTGCCGCGCCGCGTGCGACTGCACTCAAGACCAAACACAAATTCAAAATGGAGCTCGACGACGACGCGCGCCGCTTCATGTTCCCGCAGAACGAGCGGCTGAAAAGCGCCTGACCATCTTTTGGTTAATTGAGCAATGGGCCGCTCTTGCGGCCCATTGCTTTTGCGCAGCACCATCAAAGTTAAGGTACTGTGACGGCAACCACTTCAGGAGATACCCAATGAATCGTTTCATCCGCATGCTGTCCGCTACTTGCGCCGCACTGATCGTCCTGACTGTCACGCTCCCGGCCCAAGCCCAATACCCCGACAAGCCGATTCGCATGATCGTGCCGCAAGCGCCAGGCAGCGCTACCGACACTGCGGCGCGCATTCTCGCCACCGAAATGGCTGCGCAACTCGGCCAGCAGATCATCATCGAGAACCGCCCCGGCGGCGGCTTCACCATCGGTCTCGACATCGTCGCCAAAGCGGCACCAGACGGCTACACCATCGGCATGGGGCCGATTGGCGCGCTCGCGATCAGCCCGAACATGATGGCGAAATTGCCCTACGACATCGAGAAGGATTTTCAGCCGGTGGCGTTGGTCACCAACGGGCATTTGCTGCTCGCCGCCTCGCCTAAACTGTCGGCCAACACCGTACCGGAGTTGATCGCTTACGCCAGAGCGAACCCCGGCAAGCTCACCAACGCCTCGTCAGCCAACGGCTCACCCGGCCATGTCGGCGGTGAGTTATTCAAGTTGATGGCCGGCATCAAGATCGTTCACGTGCCGTACAAAGGCGGCGCACTGGCAATCAATGACTTGATGGCGGGACAAGTCGATTTAATGTTCGAGAGCCTCAACTCGATTTCACCCCACGCGCGCTCCGGCAAGATCAAGGCGCTGGCGGTGAGCGGGGTGCGGCGCTCGCCGGGCTTTCCCACGATCCCCACACTCGCCGAAGCCGGTGTGCCGGGCTACGACGCGCCGACCTGGACTGGCGTGATCGCTCCTGCCAATCTGCCAAAGCCAATTCTTGAGCGGCTCAACACCGCCGCCAATCGCGCCATCGCCTCGCAAAATTTCAAGGAGCGCTTCGGCACCATCGGCGACGAGCCAGCCGGTGGCACGCCGGAGGAATTCGCCGCCGTGATCAAGCGCGAGCTGGCGAAATGGCGCGATGTGGTGCAGCGCTCCGGCGCAAAGTTTGATTGAGCTTCGCACTCTGCACAAAGCCAAGAACCGCTACAGGAGCGGCTCTCCGGCCTGTTCTGCGCTACACGCCGACTCTCAAGTAGCGCGCCGCCGTTGCTGCGCGAGCATGCGCTTGATGCCGTCGATATTCACCGCCACACCCGGCATGTTCGGATTCACCGCCAACGCCTTCTCAAAATACTCCAGCGCCTTGTCCCACTCCTGCAACTGCGAATAAATTTGCCCGTAGCCCGACAGCGCGCCGAAGTGATTCGGATTGCGCTTGATCACCTCGGCACAATCAGCGAGCGACTCGGCGTAGCGCTTCTGAAAAAACAGCACGGTGGCGCGCTTGTTCCAGCCCTCGGCAAAATCGGGCTTCAGCCGAATCACCTCGGTAAACGTCGCCACCGCCTCCACCGCAGCGGCCGAATTCATCTGGCCGACGCCCTTCTTGAACAACGCATCGACGCGCGCATCGCCACTGCGGCTCCACACCGCCCACAACGCAGCTTCTGCTGCGTCGCGCGTATCTTCATCTTCATCCAGCAAGCGTTTGGCCAGCACGCTCGCATCCGCAAAGCGCCCCACTTCGCCCAGGCGGCGCAGCGCAGCGCCGCGCAAATCAGCGCTCTTGCTCGACAACTGGCGCAACGCCTGCTCGCGCGTCAGATCGGCGGCGTACACCGGCGCTGCGCCCAGCAAGCCCAGTGAGGCCAGTGAGACCAGCAATACCCCCGCACAAACCAGCCACCGCGCCGCCAGCAGTTTTTTCACTTCACCACCTCGCGCAGCCACAACACCAGCGGCAAAGAAAGTTTGAATCCCTCAACGATACGCGCCTTCACCCCAGCCGCATCCATGCCCTTAAGCGGCACCTCAGTCCAAACGATAAAACTCTTCTGCTTGATGTACTCGATGTGCGGCGTATCGGCCGCATAGCCCTTGGGCGGACGCGCCAACCGGCCCTCATCGGCAAACTGGCCGTAATGCGCCCACAGCGTCTTGTGTTTCAAGAGCTTTGAGAACGTCGCCGGCTCAGCCGCAATCGCCCGGCGAATCTTCGCCAGCACATCCGGCGGCGGCAAATAGCACCCACCCGCGACAAACAACTTGCCAGCGTGATCGATATGAAAGTAATAGTGCGACCCCGGATCCTTCTTGCCACCCGGCGCAATCACCGCCGAAAAATGCGTCTTGTAAGGACTCTTGTCCTTGGTGAAGCGAATATCGCGGTTGATCCGGAACAACGCCTTCTTCGCCTCCTGCCCGCGTACCTTGGGATCAAACTTCGCCGTCCCTGCAATCACCTCCGCCGCCAGAGCGATGAATTCGGGTCGCAGAATATCGTAGGACGGTTTGTTCATCACGAACCAGGCGCGGTTGTTGTTCTCGGCGAGGCCTTGCAGGTAGTTGACGAGTTCGCGGGTGTTCATGGCGGTGACAGAAAAACGAAAATAGCGTCAAACGGACGAAACATGACGCGCGATTGCGCGGTGGTCAAGCGCCCGCCTAACCCGGCGAATGCGGTGATTGCGGCGCAACGAAAATGACCGGGCGATTCGGACACTCGCTCGACGCCGCCTAAATCTCGACGATCTGCACTTTGCGAAATTTGATCACGCCAGCCGCGTATTGCAAGCCAAACGGCCCGCTGGGGAATCGCGCGTCACGCACGCCATCCACGGTACGCGCGCCATTCATCGACACCCACAATTGCGAGCCGCGGGCAGTGATCTCAAACGTGTTCCAGCGCCCCGCCGCGTGCGGCATCGGCGACACCGCTGCGACGCCAACAATCGCGCCAGTACCATAGGAAATATCGGGACGCTGATCGAAGATGTTCACTTCATACGAGTTGGTAGCAGTGATTTTTTGCGCATCCGCACAGCGGATAAAGATGCCGCTGTTGGCTTTGGCGTCGGACCAAAACTCGACGACCATGTGAAAGTCTTTGTAGGATTTTTTCGACACCAAAAAACCATTGCCTTTGTCGGCCACTGCGGCGCCCTCTTCGATCCGCCAGTTCGCGTCGCCGACCCGGTTCCATTCATTCAGGTTGGTGCCGTCGAGCAGGGTCACCATCTTGTTCATGTCCACGCCAAATGGCGCGCAGGCTGCGAGGGTGCTGCTGGCTAAGCCTAAGCCGATTGCGTTGCGTCGATTCATGTTGGTCTCCGTTTGTGAAGGTTCGTGGGCAGCTGCGTGCGTGGCGGTGAGTCATGAGCTGCTGCCGGGTTTTGCCGCCGCATGGTAACAACATTCGCTGCGTGATAAAGCTGAGCGCCTATACTTTGGGCCTCTTTTCATCACCTTGGAGCATTGCATGAGTTCATCCATCACTGGCGGCTGCCTGTGTGGCGCGATTCGCTACTCGATCAATCAGCCGGTTGAAGTCGTCTCCGCCTGCCATTGCACGCATTGCCAAAAGGCTTCCGGCGCTGGCGCCAGTCACAACGCGTTGGTGCCATCCGCCGCCGTCACCATCACCGCCGGCAAACCCAAGGTCTACACCGACACCGCCGAAAGCGGCAACACGCTGTACCGCCATTTTTGCGGCGACTGCGGCTCGCCGATCTTCAGCCAGCGCGCGACGATGCCGGAAATGATGGTGATCAAGGTTGGCACGCTCGATGATTCCGGTGGCATGAAACTGGCGACCAACATTTGGACGCGCAGCGCGCGGCCCTGGATGCATATTGATCCGGCCGCAGCCAATCATCCGCAGAGCCGGCCCATGCCGGTGCCAGCCGCGTAGGCGCAGCCAACAAATAGGCGCAGCCGACCAAGTCAAGCAGCGC
>JAYVSR010000153.1:0-12751 GCA_043775155.1 Burkholderiales bacterium
AAGGAAATGGATGCGCGTTTCGAAAAAGGCAAACAAGTGGCTCGCGCGCTCGATGCGAAAGCTGCCTCGCTGCCTCATGCGATCAAGTTCAAGGGTATCGAATTTGCCGATTTCATAGCAGAGTTGACACCGATGCGCTTCGCGTTGCTGCGCTTATCCAAGCGTGGCGGCCGCTCGATTGCTGAATTGGCAGCAGCCGCTGGGCGAGATAAAAGCGCGGTCTCCAAAGACATCGCCAAATTGAAAAATTTGGGCCTCGTCAATGTGGTCGACACGCCGAACGCCGGTCACGGCATCAAACGCGTGGTGACACCCGTCGCCCGCAACATTCTGATTCAAGCAAGCATTTAGCCGGAACTACAGGCATGTGCTGCACTGCGCACCTTGGGTGAGCGTGCGGCCTAGTTCAACGCGAGAACGTCAATCACCGGCGGATTGAAGAGTCGCATCGGCAGCGCCGTCTCGCCCAGCCCGGTGGTCACGAAAACCGGTGCGCTACCAGGTTTTGCAGGCGCATGCAAGCCGGCGTCATACGGCCCGCTCACCGGCAGCACTTTTTTGTACAACCACGGAACGCGAATCTGCCCGCCGTGGGTGTGACCAGCCAGCACCAGTTTGACAGCGGGCGCATTGAGTTCAGTCGCCGTATCGGGGTTGTGGGTCAATGCCACCAGCGGTTTTTCGCCCTTGTAGGCGCGCACCGCACGCGCATCCTCGCGCCCGCTCCAGCGGTCGCCGATCCCCGCCACTGCCACGCCGCCGCATTCGACGATCTGGTTCTCGATCAACCGCACACCAGCGCGCTGCAACGCCTGATCGACGAGTTCAATTTCCTGTGACTCGGAGTGCTGCGGCCCCAGCTCATGGCGGTCATGATTGCCCAGCACCGCATAGACCGGCAGCTTGATCTTTTTCAGCGGCGCAAACAGCGCATCGAGCGGCAAGCGCGGGGCATATAAAAAATCGCCGGCGATCAGCACACAATCCGCTTGCTCGGCGTTGATCCGCTCGACCACACGCTCGACAAAACCGGCGTCCTTGTAGGCACCAAGGTGCAAGTCTGAGATCAGGACGATGCGCGTTTGGGAATGAACTGCACCACCCACTGCGATGGCGGTTTCGTTGCGCGTAATCCAGTTCGGCTCGATGAAGCGCATCCAGACGAACGTCGCAGCAAGTAACAGTCGAACCACGAAGTTGACGTGATTGCGCTTGCGGCGATAAGACCACAGCGCCCACACGAGGTAAAGCCACACGGCATGGCTCAGCAGGAACATCGCTTCCGCCGCAAAGACTTTCCAATCAGTCATCGCTGCAATTTAGCAGGTGAGCCGTGACGCATTTCGCAGATGCACAGGCGAAACCTCGCAGACACTTCGGGCCAGGGGCTGGAAGCCGGCAGCAAGCTGCCCGGCCGGACCTCGGAGACAGCCGTCCGCTGGGTCCAACCACCAGCCCGAAGTGTCCGCGCAGACTGAGGCGTCTGCGCACAATTTGTTCACGTGCCAAGCCGCATCAAGCGACATGCAGCGCCAGCATCACAACAACGAAGCCGGACGCCAACGCGGTGCCGATCCCCGCGACGGCGGCGAGGCCGACGGTTTGGAACATGTCTGAGGCAAGGCTCAACTCTTCGAGCGGCTGGGTGGGTTGGGGCAGATCGCGTTGGCCGTAGGTGAAGGTGGGCATGATCGTTTCCTTTGGGTTGTCGTTCAGAAGGGAGTGTCTCGGTTTGATAGCTTCATCGCTGTGCCCTTCGATGAACGCATCTTGCGCGCGCGCAGTGCCGGCCGAATTGCAGCTTTCGGGACGGGTTGCCGATCAAATGTGGCGAAAAAATGAATTTCGAATCAGGTCTGTCGCACGCGTGATTTCATCGGCTATGCTGCGCACCAGCTCGGTCAACCAATCGACCAGCCACTTGCTGCGAAGCGCAGCCACATTCACCCGAGAGAACCAGCACATGTCCAAACGCATCGCCCTGATCGAAGACGACGCCGCCATTCGCGCCAACTACGCGGACGCGATCAAAAAACACGGTTACGACGTGGCCGGCTACGCCTCGCGCCCAGAAGCCTCTGCCGCCTTCAAGCTGCGCCTACCCGAGCTGGCGCTGATCGATATTGGCCTGGGTAACGAACCGGATGGCGGCTTCACCCTGTGCCGCGAGCTGCGCGCGCAATCGCCGACCCTGCCAATCATTTTTCTCACCGCGCGTGATTCGGATTTCGATGTCGTCTCCGGCCTGCGTCTGGGCGCGGATGATTACCTCACCAAGGATGTGTCGCTGCCGCACTTGATGGCGCGCATTTCGGCGCTGTTTCGCCGCGCTGACCTGGCGAACGAGCCGCAGTCGCAAGAAGAGATTCTCGATCGCGGCGCGCTGCGCCTCGACTTGAAACGCTTCCTCGCGACGTGGAACGAAAAAGAAGTCGATCTCACGCTGACCGAATTCTGGATGGTGCATGCGCTCGCCAAATTCCCCGGCCATGTGAAGAATCGTGACCAGTTGATGGGCGAAGCGAAGATCGTGGTCGATGACGGTACCATCACCTCGCACATCAAGCGGATTCGCAAAAAATTCATCGTCGTCGACGCCGCGTTTGACCACGTCGATACGGTGTACGGGATGGGGTATCGTTGGCGCAACTGATCGTCCATTGAGGCGATGTCTTCCGGCATCGCGCTCGTCACCTCGCCCGCTCCATGGTTCGCCTCGGCCTCAAAGCCAAACTCTTCCTCGTCACACTCAGCCTTGCGGCGATTCCGCTGGTCGGCATCGGCTATGTGCGCGAGATGGAGACTCTGCTGGTCGCGCAGCAAGAGCAAAACCTGCTGGCTGCCGCACGAGCGATTGCGACAGCGCTGAATGACCGCCCTGCCCTGCTGCGGCTCAAACCCGAAGACCCGGTGTTGAGGCGCGAGAAGGAAGAGGCGATTCGCGCGATGCTCAGTGGCGAGTCTTCAGGCGTGGCTTCGGCAGGCTCCTCAACTGCGAGCGCGCAAACTACTGGGTCGCAAACTGTGGCGACGCCAGGTGCATCGGTGCAAGCGGCGCAAGCAGTGCAATCACCGCCGCAAACCGTTGCCCAAGTCATCGCCACCGAAGACACTGCCGCGCCGCGTCCGGTGAGCGAAGAGGTTGAACCTATCGTCGCTTCGCTGAACCGCGCGAAGAGCCGGATCTGGGTAATCGACAAACGTTTTCAGTTGCTGGCGCTATCGGGGACGCTAAAAAACCCCGATGCCCTCTACCCGGAAACCGTTGGTGCAGGCGGGTCTACCAACAACGATGGCCGGAAACCGTTGGGGGACAACGGTTCTGGCGCGATGACCTGGTGGGAAAAAGCCGAATTGCTGCTGCGCCCGCTCTACCAACGCCTGCTGACCCGCCCGACTGAAAACTTCGACGACTCATTGCCGGAAGACGCCATCGTCAGCGGTAGCGAAGTCTCGAAAGCGCTGGCCGGCAACGGCGCGACGCGCTGGCGCACCACGCCAGACAATCGCGCGCGCGTTCTGTCGGCGGCGCATCCGGTGTGGGCCGGCAACGATGTGGTCGCGGTGGTGGTGGTCGAAGAAACCGGCAACGCGATAGCGTCGTTCACGTCGCGTGCAATGGAAAAGCTCATCACCGCGACGCTCGCGGTGTTCATCCTCGTCGCTGGTGTGGTGCTGCTGTTCGCCACGCGCCTGACGCAGCGGGTACGTCGCTTGCGCGACGAGGCGGAGTCTGCCGTCGATGCGCAAGGCCGGGTGCGCGCGCTCAGCGCCGGCTCGACGGCAGGCGATGAGATCGGCGATCTGTCGCGCAGTTTTTCGCAATTGCTCGAACACCTCGCGCAGTATCACGACTATCTGGAAAACCTCGGCGCGCGCATCACGCACGAATTTCGCACACCGGTGACGGTGGTGCGCTCGTCACTCGACAATCTGGCGATGCAACCGCTGCCGCCGGAGGCGCGTGAATACATGCAGCGTGCTGATGAGGGATTGAAGCGATTGAACAACCTGATCACGCGGATGGGCGAGGCACGGCGGCTGGAGCAAGCGCTGCGCGATGGCGAGCGCAGTGTGTATGACTTGCGTGAGGTGGTGCAGGGCTGCGTCGAGGGCTATCGCGCGGCTTATGCTGGACAAACATTCGAGCTGCGCGCGGGCGAAGCGGCAATCAAGGTAGATGTAGATGGCTCGCCCGAGTTGCTGGCGCAGGCGTTCGACAAGTTAATCGCGAACGCGGTGAGCTTTGCAGCGGCAGCGACGCCGGTGATTGTGTCGCTCAAGGCTGACGCCGGGCGGGTGTTTTTGACCGTCGAAAATACCGGAGTGCTATTGCCAGCCGGCCCATCAGCGCGTCTGTTTGATTCGATGGTCTCGGAGCGAAGCGAAGGCACTGAGACTGCTGAACCTCATTTGGGTCTTGGCCTGTATGTGGCGCGTCTCGCGGCGGAATTTCATCACGGCACGGTGGCGGCGAAGAACCGCGACGACGCGACCGGCGTCATCATCGAGATCAATCTGCCACTGGCCGCATAGCCACATTCAGAGAGCGCCCGCTTCAATTCTTCGGCGGCACGACGTAGAGATACAGATGCGCCTTGCCCTCGCCGATCACCGCAAACTTGGTGTGATCGATCACGGTCTTTTGCTCAACTGGCGTCCAGTCTGGAAACGGATAGTCGTGCGAGACGATGCGGGTGCCGGGCTTGAGCTCAGCGAGCAATTTTTGTTTCAAGCGCGCCTGCGCACTGGGCAACAGATACACCGTGACGACCGTGGCTTTGGAGACATCGAAGGTCCACAGGTCAGCGCTGACGAAAGTTGCGCGCGCACTCACGCCGTCTTTTTTCGCTTCGTTGTTGGCGAGCGCAATCAACTCCGGATCAATCTCGACGCCGACGCCGCTGGCACCGAAGCGCCTTGCGGCGCTGCGGACGATGCGGCCATCGCCTGAGCCGAGGTCGATGACGAAATCACTCGCGCCGACGCGGCCCATGTCAAGCATTGCATCGACGACTTCTTGCGGGGTGGCGACGTAGAGGCCGGCATCCTGCTTTTGCGCTGCAGCCGTGATGGCACACAACAGCGCCCCCATGCTGACGATGTGTCGGACTGCTCGTTTCAAAACTGCGTGTGTCATTTGATCTCCAGCGTCTGTGGCGTCTGCGGCGTGATTGGCAGACGGTATGATGACAAGCTCTGCGCTGTTGTCAAGGCGCTCTTGCAAGGCTTGATCATGTCCGCTACGTTCAAACGCCGATTGTTCAGTTGGTGTTGTGGTTCATTCGCCATCGCGCTGTGCATGGTATTGCCACTCGCCGCGTCCGCGCAAGAGCGCTTCCCGTCGAAGCCAGTGCGCATCGTCGTCCCCTTTGCCGCTGGCGGCTCGACCGACATCGTGGCGCGCTATCTGGCCGAGAAGCTCACTACCCCGCTGGGCCAATCGGTGGTGGTGGACAACCGCCCTGGCGCCGGCGGCAACATCGGTGCGGAGTCGGTCGCGCGCGCCGCGCCTGACGGCCACACTTTGTTGATGGCGACTACAGGCGTGATGGCGATCAACCAAAGCTTGTACAAAAACATGGGCTACGACCCGGCCAAAGACCTGGAGCCAGTGAGCTATGTGGCGTCGATCACCAATGTACTGGCGGTGCCGATGGAGTTGCCCGCTGCGAATGTGCAAGAGTTAATCGCACTCGCAAAAGCTCAGCCGGGCAAGCTCACCTTTGCCTCCAGCGGCGCCGGCAGTTCAACGCATTTGTCGAGCGAGTTGTTCAAGAGCATGGCGGCGATTGATCTGCTGCACGTGCCGTACAAGGGCAGCAGCCAGGCCCTGACCGACCTGATGGCCGGGCGCGTGTCGCTGATCATCGACAACATGCCCTCCGCCCTGCCGTTCATCAAGGGCGGGCGCTTGCGCGCACTTGGCGTGTCGGGCACGAAACGTTCACCTGCCTTGCCCGATCTGCCGACGATTGCCGAGGCCGGCTTGCGCGGCTATGAGTCGTTATCGTGGAGCGGCATCGCGGTGCCAGCGGGGACGCCGAAGGAAGTGATCGCGCGCCTCAATCGTGAAATCAACGCAGTGCTGGCGCAGCCCGACATGCGGCAGAAACTGGCTGATGCCGGGGCTGACGCGGTAGGCGGCGCACCAGAAGGTTTCACCGATCACATTCGCGCCGAGCGCGAAAAATGGAGCCGCCTGATCAAGGAACGCGGCATCACGATCAACTGAGCTTTTTAATTGAGGTGGCGTTCGACCCAGGCGCGCACCACGGGCGCGGCAATGTAGATGATTGGCGCAGCGCAGACGAACGCGATGGCGTAACTCTTAAGCCAGCGTAGGACGAACCCGGCATCGAATCCGGTGTTGACCAGGGTGACGACAGCGCTCACGACGCCGGTCATGATGGCCGCCATGATGGCGGCGAACACGAGTTGACGTTTGACTGCCAGGGCGATTGTCATGCGCTGCCCCGCTTTCTCACGCTACTGCGCTCGATTCATATCCACACCCGCATCCACACCCCACTGAGCACTTCACGCCACCGCCACCGCAGGCCGCCGCAACGCCACCTTGGTCGCCTGCTCAAACGCATACGCCAATTGCAGCACCGAAAAATCAGCGTTGCGCCGCCCGACGATCTGAATCCCCACCGGCAAACCATCGTCAGTGAAACCCGCCGGCACCGAAATCGCCGGATGCCCGGTGATGGTGATGTAGTAGCAGCTCTTCATCCATGAAAGATAGTCAGGCAACTTCTCACCGTTGATCTCATCAACATATTCCTGATCAATCGGGAACGGCAGCACTTGATTGACGACGGTGACGAGAAACTCATAGGTCTCGAAGAACTTCGACACGCGGTCGTAAATACGAGTGCGCTGGGCATCGGCGCGCGCCAGATCCGGCACCGTGAGTTTGCGCCCGGCTTCGACGTTCCAGATCACGGTGGGCTTCAACTTGTCGCGATGTTTGTCGAGATACTCGCCGTAGTTAAGTTCAAACGAATGCGCGCGCAGGTCGAGGAATACTTCGTGTGCGCCGGAAAAATCCGGCACGCGGTCCTCCATCACGCAGCCGAGATTGGCGAACACTTTGTCTTGCGCGGCGATGATCGCTTCGACGCGTTTGTCTACCGGCACTTGCCCGCCAAACGACGGCGAGAACGCGATGCGTACGCCTTTGAAATCGCGTTGCAATGGCGCGCGAAACGACGCGCCCGGCTCCATCAGCGAGATCGGCACACGGTCGTCCGGCCCGGCCTGCACCGAGAGCAGCAGCGCGGTGTCTTCGACGGTGCGTGCCATCGGCCCTTCGACGCCCATGTTGGCCCACAGGTGCTTGGTGGGCCACGCGGGGACGCGACCGACTGACGGACGAAAACCAACCACGTTGCAAAAGTTGCCGGGGTTGCGCAGAGATGCGCCAAGGTCGCTGCCGTCCGCCAGCGCGACCATGCCGGTGGCCAGCGCCACACCCGCACCGCCGGACGAGCCACCACAAGTCTTGGTGAGGTCGTAGGGGTTTTTGGTCGCGCCAAACACGGTGTTGAAAGTTTGCGAACCCGCACCGAACTCCGGCGTGTTGGTTTTGCCGAGGCACACCGCACCGGCATCCCACGAGCGATCCACCACCAGCATGCTGCGCTCCGGGATGAAGTCTTTGAAAATCGGCGAGCCGTAAGTGGTGCGGATGCCTTTGGTGATGAAGAGGTCCTTGTGGGCGATGGTCAGGCCATGCAAGGGGCCGAGCGTCTCGCCCTTCGCTTGGCTTGCGTCGGCGGCTTGGGCGCGGGCGCGCGCGCCTTCGCGGTCGAGCGTAACGATGGCATTGACAGTCGGGTTGATCTTGTCGATCTGCGCCAAGTGCGCGTCGAGCAGCTCGACGGCAGAAATTTCCTTCTTGCGCAGCATTGCGGATTGCCCGGTGGCACTTTGGAAAACCAGATCAGTGTTGTTCATCGCCGTTTCTTGTTTTGTCGAAGGGAAATCGTATTGTACAAATAGCGCACAGGCTGGCTTGATAGTGCTTGATTGCGCCACCACCAATGAGAATCATTATTGTTGACAAACTCGCCGTTAATGATAATAATTCGCATCTACACAAATTCTTTCGAGGTTCAAGCGATGCGTTCTGCACCCCTGCACACACTAGCCGCTGCCCTGCTGGCCGCTCTATCCGCCTTGGCCGCCCCCTGCGCCATTGCACAAGACAACAAAGTTCTCAACCTGTATTCCGCTCGCCACTACCAGACCGACGAAGCGCTCTACGCCAACTTCACCAAAGCCACTGGCATCAAGATCAACCGCATCGAAGCGGGCGACGAACAACTAATCGATCGTCTCAAAACCGAGGGCGCGAACAGCCCGGCCGATGTGATTTTGATGGTCGATGCGGCGCGCCTGTGGTCGTCGCAGCAGATTGGCTTGTTCGCGCCAATCAAAAACGCCGCGCTCGAAGCGCGTGTGCCCGCAGAACTGCGCGACCCGGCCGGCCACTGGTTCGGTTTCTCGACCCGCGCCCGGGTCATTGTCTACAACAAGCAAACTGTCAAGCCGGAAGATGTGGCGAGCTACGAAGCGCTGGCCGATCCAAAAAACAAGAACAAGGTCTGCACCCGTTCGGGTTCGCACCCCTACATGCTGTCCCTGGTGTCGGCGGTGACGGAGCACGACGGCGAAGCGAAAGCCGAAGCCTGGGCAAAAAATGTCGTCGCCAACTTCGCACGCAAACCGGTCGGTGGCGACACCGACCAGATCAAGGCCGTCGCCAGCGGCGAATGCGGCGTCGCACTGACCAACACCTACTACTGGGTACGCCTATTGAAATCGACCAAGCCGGAAGAGCAGGAGTGGGTAAAAAAAGTCGGCTTCATTTGGCCGAACCAGGCCAGCTACGGCACCCACGTCAACGTCTCCGGTGGCGGCATGGCAAAGAACGCGCCGAACAAAGAAGCCGCCGTGAAGTTCCTCGAATACCTCGCCAGCGACGAAGCGCAGTCGTACTTCGCCAACGGCAACAACGAATGGCCGGTGGTGAAGTCAGTGGCGATCAGAAATCCCGAGCTTGATTCGCTCGGCAAATTCAAGGCCGACAACATCGGCCCCGGCGTGTTTGGCAAGAACACGGCAACCGCGCAGAAAATTGTCGACCGGGCCGGATGGCGCTGAATCGAACTGACGTGGGGACTCCAGCTCCCGGCCGGAGCCGCCCTCGCCCGGTGTTGCGCACCGGCGGGCCGGCATCTGGCATCGGCAAAACGCCGCGCGTACGTAGCGCCGATCTGCTCGGCGGCGCACCCGAAGTGGTGATCGAACACAACCAGCGCGAATACCGATTGCGCGTCACTGCGCTGGGGAAACTGATTCTCACTGCGTGACGCGTGACGCGGTACGCAGTACTCAACTCCTCAAATTGAATTGAATCGGCACCAGCACCTCAGCCGAAACCGCCTTTTCGCCGCGCGTGGCCGGCACAAACCTCCAGCGGCGCACCGCCTCCAACGCTGCTTGATCAAGCCGTGAAGACCCGCTGCTGGAGCCAATCTCCACGTGGGACGGCGAGCCAGCCGCATCGACCTGAACCCGCAATAGCACCCGGCCCTGCTCGCCCACGCGGCGTGACAGCGGCGGGTAGGCCGGCGCGGGGTTGTCAAGATAGCTGGCGTCAAACCGCGGCGCATTCAGTGGCGCAACCAGCGCGGCGGCAGGTTGCGTTGCTGGCGAAGCCGGCTGCACGTGCGGTGGCGCGGTAGCCAACACATCACCAGTCTCGCGCGGCGTGGTGCCGTCTGATGCGCTGTCCGGCGAAGTCAACACTTGTGCGGAAGCTGATGGACTAATCGGCACAACAGATTGCGCTGCCTTTCTCGCGGGCACAGCGCTGTGCTCCGGCGAGGCCGTTCGCGATCCAACCGGCGCGCTCTCACGCACGGGTGTGGTCACACTCGCCGCCAGCAAACGCAGCTTGATCACCGCCGGACGCTGGCTCACGGCAGTTGCAGGCGCTGTCGCCACTAACGGCAGGCGGATCAGCGCTTGGGCCGACGATGAATCGTGCGCCGCCATCATCGCCCCCGCATGCGCGATGAGCGACGCAAGCAACGCGCCGGGCAGCGGCAGGTCGAATGAGGCTGCTCGTATTTTCATCATGCCTCCGGCCGTTTTAAAACTGGGTAGACAAAGTGAGGCGCCCATTGCGCGGTGCGCCAGGGCTGATGTTGTTGTCGCCGTCCGCCGTCGGGAAATAGCGCCGGTCGAACAGGTTTTCCAGATTGAACGCGAGCCGCGTCTTGCCGCCGTTGAACGCGTAATAAATCGCGCCATCAACACGCGAAAAACCGGGTAGCTGCACGGTATTGCCGAGCGTAGTGAACGATTTCGATTGATGGATCACGCCGATGCCGGCACCCCAGCCGCTGCCAAGATCAAACTTGTTCCATAGCGACAGCGTGCGCTGTGGGGTGAGTTGCAGCCGATTGCCGGCTTGAATCGTTGTCGCTACTGCCGCAGTCGTTCCACTGTTGAACGGCTGCATCACGCGGCCATTGAGCAGCGTGAATCCGCCAAACACTTGCCAGCCGCGCGCCACATCCCCCTGCAAGCCAAACTCGACGCCTTCAGTGCGCTGCTGTCCGGTCTTGATGAAAAAGCCGGGATTCGCCGGATCGGCGGCGCGCACTCTGTCTTTGTCAGTACGAAACACAGCGGCAGAGAGAGTCAGTTTCGGCTGCAGGTCCCAGCGCGCACCGATCTCATAGTTGTTCGCGGTTTCTGGTTCCAGGCTCGCGGTAGTCGCCGCCAAACCCAATTGTTCCGCCGACGGCAGGAAGGCGTAGCTGTAACTCGCGTAGTAGGTGGAGCGTGCGGTGGGCGCCCAGATCAAACCGAGCCTGGGGCTGATAGCGCTATCGGTACGCGAAAAATTGGCTGGCACCGGGACAATCATGCGCCGGTCGGTGAAGTCCACCTTGAAGCGGTCATAGCGCAGCCCTGCCAGCACTTTCCACTGCGCCGTCAACGTGATCTGGTCTTGTAAATAGACGCCAACCATATTTGCCTTGGTGCGGTTGTCGGCATCGGTCGCAAGCGGGGCAAAGCGTGTGGTCACCGCGATCGGATTGCCCACCGGCACAAACACGTTTGCCGCCGCGCCGAAGAACCCGGTGTTGCGTTTGTTGGCGCTGTCCTGGGTGCCAATTTCGACGCCGGCAAGCACATTGTGCTCAAGGCCACCTGCACTGAACTTCAACGTCAGATCAGTCTGATTGAACACGTTCTCGCGCTGATTCAGATTGTTGTATGCCCCGAGCGAGACGGTGCCGGCCGGTGTCACCGCGCCATTGTTGAATGCGGCGCTGCCGGCTGCGTAAACGTTCTGGTAATACTTGTCGTATTTGGTGACGCGCAAGGTGTTCTTGAGTTGCGCACCGTTGCCAAATTCGTGATCGAGCACCGCGTGCAGGCCGTCGGTATGTTGCCGCGACACCGATTGACTCGCATTGCCGAAAAAAACCGCCGGGTCAGCATCGAACGGCGCGCCGTTCCGGGAGGGAAAACCGCGATTGGGTACGCGCTGGTCGTGCAATCGCTCGTAACTCACGGTGATGGCGGTCTGTGCATCGAATAGATATACGGCCGTGGGATTGATCGCAAATCGATGCAGATTCACGTCGTTGGTAAAACTGTTGACCCCCTCAGCCATCGCGTTCAAGCGCAGGGCGAACGCATCGCTTAACTTGCCGCCCACATCGAGGGTGCCGCGCAACTGGTTGTAGCTGCCAACGGTCAAGGCCGCCTCGGCGATACGATCAAACACCGGGCGCTTGGTGACCCGGTTGACCACTCCACCCGCGCCGCCACGGCCAAAGATCATTCCTCCCGGCCCCTTGAGCACTTCCACCCGTTCGAGGTTGTAGAGATCGCGAAAAATTTGCGCATCATCGCGCACACCATCGACGAAAAAATCCGCCGTCGTGCTGTTGCCGCGCAGAATAATTTGGTCGCGATTACTCTCGCCCTGATGCGTCAGCACGCCGGGCACATAGCGAAACACATCGCCCATGCTCTGCATCGCCTGATCTTTCATCAGATCAGCCGGCACCACGGTCACCGAGGCTGGCACGTCTTTCAACGGCGTGTCGGTCTTGGTGAAAGTAGCCGAGCGCCCGGCGCGATAGCCTCGCACCGGGCCGTCCGCACGCTCGGCTGCATCCTCAACAGTGACTTGCGGCAGCGTGGTCTGCGCCAATGCCGCGCCACAAGCGCAAAGCGCTGCGACGGCGGCAGCCAGCGCGCCGCGCGATTTGTTCATCGCCATAATCGTGATTCCTCTCAACGTAAAGGCTGGCTGGGAAGAATCGCCTGGCTTGCCGGGTCAAAAATGGCTGGCCGTTACGACCAACGGGCAGTTAGTATTTAAATATTAATGAGAACTATTATCATTAATATAATATGTCTAGCGGCCCGTGTCAAGCACGCTTCGCCCGCAAGCCGGCCGGCGGCGACACCGACCAGTTCAAGGCCGTAGCCAGTGGCGAATGCGGCGCGGCACTGACCAACACCTGCTGCTGGGTAAGCCTGTTGAAATCGGCCAAACTCGAGGACCACCGTCAAGTTTCTCGAATACCTCGCCAGCAACCAAGCGCAGCCTGCACCTCGCTATACTTCGGCGCTTTGCTATCGAGCCACACAATTTTGATAGCGCGTGGCGGGCAACCCGACGACGTCCGCACTGCGCGCACCCGGC
>JAYVSR010000154.1:0-20766 GCA_043775155.1 Burkholderiales bacterium
AACCGCCACGATGATGTCGACCTTCTTCTGGACCAGTTCCTGCGCAAGACCCGGAAGCGCATCCGGTTTTCCCTGCGCCCAGCGGGCGTCGATCCGGAGAGTCTCGCCTTCGATGTAGCCGTTGGCGCGCAACCCCGCCCGCAACGCGCCGTATGCCGAGCCTACGGCTGCAATGGACTCTGGAGAACCGGGATTCAGAAAACCGATGACCGGGATTTTCCGGGTCTGCTGCGCCTGCGCGCCCCACGGCACCTTGAGAGATCCAGCGCCGAGTGCGAGCACCAGTTTGCGTCGATTATTCACGTTTAACCTCCCTTCCGAGAACACATTATGGCGTGCCAGCGAAGGGCAGGCAAACAAGCGCCTGTCCCCGACACGTGAACTTCCTGGAGAGCGGTTTCAATATTTACTGTGCAGCGAAAATTGCCCGCCGCAGCGATCACCGTCGAGTTCACGGGCGTTACCCGATGAAAATTATTCCCACTCAATCGTCGCTGGCGGCTTGCCCGAGATGTCATACACCACACGATTGATCCCGCGCACCTCGTTAATGATGCGATTCGACACCCGCCCCAGGAGCTCATGCGGCAGATGCGCCCAATGTGCCGTCATGAAATCCTGCGTCTGCACCGCGCGCAACGCGACGACGTATTCGTAGGTGCGGCCATCGCCCATTACGCCAACTGATTTGACCGGCAGGAACACGGCGAAGGCTTGTGAGGTGAGGTCGTACCAGCTCTTGCCGACCTCGTCGTTCTTCGCATCATCATTTTTAGTATTGCGCAATTCTTCGATGAAGATCGCGTCGGCGCGGCGCAAGAGGTCGGCGTATTCGCGTTTCACGGCACCGAGAATGCGCACGCCCAGGCCGGGGCCGGGGAACGGATGGCGATACACCATCTCGTGCGGCAGGCCGAGCGCCAGCCCCAGCTTGCGCACTTCGTCCTTGAACAATTCGCGCAGGGGTTCGAGCAATTTCAGGTGCAGCGTGTCGGGCAGGCCGCCGACGTTATGGTGGCTTTTGATGGTTTGCGCCTTGCCGGTTTTGGCGCCTGCTGACTCGATCACGTCGGGATAGATGGTGCCTTGCGCGAGCCACTTGGCGTTTTTGATTTTTGCCGATTCGCGCTGGAACACTTCGACGAATTCTTTGCCGATGATTTTGCGTTTGGCTTCCGGGTCGGCGACGCCTTCGAGCTTGCCTAAAAATTCGGCACTGGCGTCGACGTGAATCACTTTCACGCCGAGATTCTTGGCGAACATGTCCATCACCAGTTTGCCTTCGTCAAGGCGCAGCAGGCCATGATCGACGAATACGCAGGTGAGTTTGGGGCCAATCGCTTGGTGGATCAGCGCGGCGGCTACGCTTGAATCGACGCCGCCGGAGAGACCGAGGATCACCTCTTCATCACCGACTTGCGCGCGGATATTTGCCACTGCTTCAGCGACGTAATCGGGCATGTTCCAATCTGGTTTCGCGCCGCAGATGTCGAGCACGAAGCGGTGCAACAACGTTGCGCCTTGCGCGGTGTGCGTTACTTCGGGGTGAAACTGCACGGCGTAAAACTTGCGCGCCTCGTCGGCCATGCCGGCAATCGGGCAGGAATCAGTTGATGCCATCAGCTTGAACCCGGGCGGCAATGCGGTGACCTTGTCGCCGTGACTCATCCAGACGTTGAGCATGCCGTGGCCTTCCGGTGTGACCGAGTCCTGAATGCCGTCGAGCAATTTGGTGTGGCCACGCGCGCGCACTTGGGCATGGCCGAATTCGCGCTTGTCGCTCGCTTCCACCGTGCCGCCCAATTGCACCGTCATGGTGAACATGCCGTAGCAAATGCCGAGTACTGGCACGCCGAGCTCGTAGACCGCCTGCGGCGCGCGCAAGTCCTGCGCTTCGTAGGTGCTGGCGTGGCTACCGGAGAGGATTACCCCCTTGGCACCGTAGGCTTTGATGAAGTCATCCGATACGTCATTCGGATGGACTTCAGAGTAAACCCCAGCTTCGCGCACCCGGCGCGCGATCAGTTGGGTGACTTGCGAGCCGAAATCAAGGATCAGGATTTTGTTGTGCATGGCTGAAAATGGAAAAGCGCCAGCACCGTCAGAACCCGCGCTGGCGTGAAGAACTTACTCGCTCACCCGGTAGTTGGGTGCTTCGTTGACAATCGTCACATCGTGTACATGCGATTCGCGCATGCCCGCCGAGGTGATCTCGACGAATTGGGTTTTCGAGCGCATGTCTTCAATCGAAGCACAGCCGCAATAGCCCATCGACGAACGCAGCCCGCCGACCAACTGGAAGATGATCGACAGCACACTGCCTTTGTAGGCGACGCGCCCTTCAATGCCTTCGGGTACCAGCTTGTCGGCGTTGTTGGCCGGGTCTTGAAAATAGCGGTCCGCAGCGCCGTCCTGCATCGCGCCGACTGAACCCATGCCGCGATACAGCTTGTACGAGCGGCCTTGATACAACACGGTTTCACCCGGCGCTTCTTCGGTGCCGGCGAACATTGAACCCATCATCACCGTGTGCGCGCCCGCTGCAATCGCTTTGGCGATGTCGCCAGAGAAGCGAATGCCGCCGTCGGCGATAAAGGGCACGTCCGTGTTTTTCAATGCTTCGTAAACATTCGAGATCGCGGTGATTTGCGGCACGCCGACACCGGCGACGATGCGCGTCGTGCAGATCGAGCCAGGACCGATGCCCACTTTAACGGCGTCGGCACCGTGATCGACCATCGCTTTGGCAGCTGCCGTGGTGGCAATATTGCCGCCAATCACATCGACTTGCGGAAAATTCTTCTTCACCCATTTGACGCGATCGAGCACGCCTTGGGCATGGCCGTGCGCGGTATCCACCACGAGAACATCAACCCCGACCGCCACAAGCAACTCGGCGCGCTCTTCAGTCCCTTCACCGACCCCTAACGCCGCACCGACGCGCAGCTTGCCCTGCTCGTCCTTCGCTGCGTTCGGATGCTCGGTAGACTTCATAATGTCTTTGACCGTGATCAGGCCGCGCAACTGAAACTGGTCGTTCACCACCAGCACCCGCTCCAGCCGGTGCTTGTGCAACAACGCTTTGGCCGCTTCGGGGGATGCCCCTTCTGTCACGTAGATCAGCCGGTCTTTCGGCGTCATGATCGACGACACCGGCGCGTCCAGATCAGTCGCAAAGCGATAGTCGCGATTCGTCACCATCCCGACGACAGTGCCTTTTTCAACCACCGGGAATCCTGACACCTTGTGCTGATTGGTCAACGCCAACAGCGAGCGCACCGTTATACCGGGAGCGACAATCACCGGGTCTTTCAAGACGCCTGATTCGAAGCGTTTAACTTTGGAGACTTCGGCGGCCTGCTGCTTCGGCGTTAGATTTTTATGAATGATGCCGATGCCACCCTCTTGCGCCAGGGCAATCGCCAAACGGGATTCGGTGACTGTATCCATCGCCGCAGAAACCAGCGGGATATTGAGCGAAATGTTGCGGGTCAGGCGGGTTTTGAGAGACGTATCGCGCGGCAGAATTGCCGAGTGCGCGGGGACGAGCAAAAGGTCGTCGAAGGTATAGGCTTTGGAGATCAGCCTCATGAAATGCATTCCTTATAGCTGCAAAGCCGTATTATACGCAGGGCCGGATTTAACCGCCGTCTGTCGTGATCGCGATTGACGCATTGCCCAAAACCAATTATGGTGCCCGCACAATTTCTGCCTTCAAAATATCAAATGATTTTCAGGAGAGGACGATGAACCGGACATTTTTGGCCTGTACTGCCGCATTCACTGCGCTATTACTGCTGCCCGCGATCGGCCACGCGCAAGCCTACAAATGGCGCGACGAAAAAGGCAGCGTGGTCTACAGTGACAAACCGCCGCCGTCGAATATTTCCCCCGGAAACATTTTGCAAGGGCCAAAGCTGCGGCAGACCGCCCCCGACGTGGCTGTCGCAAAGGGCGGGGTGGCCACCGGCAGCGCCAAAGCGTCAGCACCGCTCACGTTGGCGGAACGCGAAGCAGAGTCGAAAAAGCGCAACGCCGAGGCGGCGAAAAAATCGGCTGAAGACGCAAAAAAATCCGAGGCGGACAACGTGCGACTGGAAAATTGCAAACAACTCCGAGGGCAGTTGGCGTCGATTGACTCAGGCCAACGCCAACGGCGCGTCGACGAAAAAGGGGAGCCCTACTTTATGGACGACGCACAGACCTCGGCTGAAAAGGCCAAAGTTAGCCAGCAACTGGCATCGAACAAATGCCCATAGCGAAATGAGCAAGTCAATAAAAAATCGGCGACAGCCGGTTTTTTATTGACCGTCGCTGCCACCTGACTGACGCGGAGCAGGCGGCAGCGGGCGGTTTGGCCGGCGGTCCTTGTCGGCAGCCTTTTTTGCCGCGCGCGCCAGCCGCGTTGCATTCGGTTCGGCTAACAGCCCGCGGTAAATTTCTACTCTGTCCCCGTCGCGGGTCATCGCATCGATTTTTTTCACTTTCCCCCACACGCCGATTCTGTTTTGTTCCAGCACAATTTCTGGATGCGCCTCCAGCACACCACTGGCCCGTATCACTTCGCCAAGCGTGGCTCCTGGAGCCACTTTTATGGCAATCAGCATCTCCCGGGCAAGGGCGTCAACGTAAACCACTGTGGCGTCTATCTCCTCAGCCATACAGCAGCTCAGCGCGCCTGGCAAACGCATCAATAAACGTGTTTGCGAGGTAATCAAATACCGGCGCGATCAAGCGCCCCAAGACGCCGCCAGCGAATTTGTAGTCAAGCTCAAACTCGACCTTGCAGGCATCGGCTTTTAGCGGTGTAAAACGCCACAGCCCACCAAGCGCTTCGAACGGACCGTCCGCGAACGCCATCTCGATTCGCTCCGGAGCGTGGTGCCGATTCAGGGTCGAAAACCCGGCGCGAACGCCGCGAAAATCGATCTCAATGCTGGCGCGCACCTGCCCATCGGTGGCCGGCTCAGCGCGCGCGCCACCACACCATGGCATGAATTGCGGATAGGAAGGCACGTCGGCCACCAAGTCGAACATGCGGCGTGCACTGTGCGGAACCAAAACAGATTTGCGGATGCTGGGCACAAAAAGAAATCTCGAAGGTCATCAGTGTTGCAAACCGCCGCGCGCGCCTCAAAGTGCAGTTCAAATGGTAGAAAGCGCCCGGCGCGATCACGGTTGCTACAATTCTACCCGCCCCACCTAAGCCAGCAGCAATGCCGGTAACAACGCCAGCAACCCAGGCCCGCCTCGATGAGCATCACCCAAAACAAAAAAGCCTACTTCGACTATTTCGTCGAGGAGAAATATGAAGCCGGACTGGTGCTCGAAGGCTGGGAAGTTAAAGCGATTCGCGCCGGGCGCGGGCAGATCAATGAAGGCTACGTGATCCTGCGCAACGGCGCGTTCTGGCTACTCAACGCCCACATCAGCGCGCTGCCAACCGCCTCAACCCACATCACTCCAGACCCGGTGCGCACCCGCAAGCTGCTGCTCAAAGACGAGGAAATCAAACGCCTGATTGGCAGAGTCGAGCAACGCGGCTACGCCATCATCCCGCTTGACATGCACTACAAAAATGGCCGCATCAAGGTCGAGATTGGTCTTGCCAAAGGCAAGCAAAAAGCCGACAAGCGCGACACCGAAAAGAAACGCGAGTGGACGCGGGAAAAGCAGCGATTGATGAAAACGGCATCGCGCTAGATTTGCGCAACGGCATTTAACACCGGCAATCCCGTTCGGCGCACCTGACTGCAAGCCCCGCAGTGAAAGTCCCTCCCGCGAACCTGCTAGCTATCCTGCCGGCGACCCGCTTGCCTGCGGAAGCGACGCGCGGCGCCAAGTATGTGACATATTTCACTTTTGGAACGCAAATCTCCTTGCGTATTATGGGGATAGCCACCAAAATTGAACAAATCTCTATAGTTTTCTGACGTTGATTAAATATTAGCCGTTGATCTCTACGTTGCCCGTGTTTGGGGGTAGCATCGCACCTGTGCCGCCTGTTGTAATTTGTTCCGAAAATTAGCTGCGCGTGTTTTGTGTGCATCGATGTTTCCGAACCGAAAACGTAAAACAGGATTTGTGAGGTTCACTGTGACTGATTCTCCTGAAAAGAAAAAAGTAGTAGTCGATTTGGCGTCCTCGCCGCCGACGCTCAAACCAATTGCCATGCCCGGGGCCGTCGTCGCTCGCGAGGCTGACACGCCCACCCGCCCCAACCAATCGTTCGACGAGTTGCAGGCGCAATTGCGCCAATTCAAACCTGCCGTGCCAGACGCCACCGTCTCTGGCGACTCGGACGAAAAAACCCGCAAAGACCCGAACGCACCAAAAAATCGCGGCGTGCTGGCGTCCGACTACTCGGGCCCGTCTTATTCTGAGCTCAAGCGCCGCGCCCAGGCCGCCCCGGGCGGCGACGAGAATCGCCTGTCATTGCCGGTCGGCTACATGTTGCAGGAATACCGGATTGAAAAAGTGTTGGGCATTGGCGGCTTTGGGGTGTCGTATCTCGCGCATGACACCAACCTCAACGCCAAAGTGGCAGTCAAAGAGTATCTGCCGAACGACCTTGCAGTGCGCAATGAACAGACTGCGGCGGTGCTCGCCAAAAGCAATGCCGACAACGAGGAATACCAAATCGGCCTCGACCGGTTTTTGCTTGAGTCGCGCACACTGGCGACGTTCCGCCACCCCAATATTGTCCGCGTCAACCGTTTTTTCGAGGCCAACAACACCGCCTACATGGTGATGGATTACGAGTTCGGCGAAAGCCTGAACGCGTGGATGAAAAAACGCCTCGAGCGCGGCGACGGCCCACCGGACGAGGCGGCGATTCTCAAAATGACCGTGCCGCTGCTGCAAGGTCTGGAGAAAGTCCACGATGCCGAGTTCCTGCATCGGGACATCAAGCCGGCCAACATTTACGTGCGCGATTCCGACGGCAGCCTGGTGCTGCTTGACTTCGGCGCGGCGCGCTCTACCGGAGCCTCGGCTTCGACCAACGGCATGACCAGCATCGTCACGCCGGGCTACGCGCCGTTTGAGCAATACCATTCGCACGGCCGTCAAGGGCCGTGGTCTGATCTTTACGCCATGGGCGGCGTACTCTACTGGTTCACGGTTGGCCGCAAACCGATTGAAGCTGCCGCGCGGATTCAGAGCGACCCGCAAGAGCCCGCTGTCGAAGCGGCCAAGGGCCAGTACGGTGAAGCTTTCCTCAAAGCGATCGACTGGGCATTGTTGCCCGACGACCAGAAACGCCCGCAATCGGTCGCGGAGTTTTTACCGGTACTGATTGGCGACAACAAAATCGGCCCGGTTGGCACCACCACCACAGTGAAAAAAACGCCGCTCTGGATGAAGTTCGGCTTCGCTGCGGTGACGGCGGTTGCGATCGCCGCAATTGGTCTCAACTTTATGAAGCCCGGCCGCGGCATGGGCGGCAGCGCGATCAAATTCGGCATCAACCCAGGGTCGTCGCGCATTTCCGACGATGCCCAGATCCGCGCCAAGCTGGAGGGTCTTTTCGAGGAATTGCAGAAAGGCACGAAACGCCCATTCGAAATGGAATTGACGACCGATTTCAAACCGGGGCCGGATGGCAAACCGAAGTACGACATGGTGATGGCGGTCGCCGACAAGTTGGCGGTCGCGTCGCGCGACTATGGCTATGTGCCGGTAGCCGGCTTTCGGGATCTGCGCGTCAACTACTACATCAAAGCAAGCGGCAAGCACGCGGGCTTGAGCAAGATTGGCGAGTTCAAAGGCCTCAAGGTCGGCGTGTTTGTGCGCACCAGCACGGTTGGCCCGTTGGCGGTCAACTGGCTGGTGGTCAATGATGTACCGGTGGATGCGTCGCATGTCGTTGAATTCAAAAATCAGGACGAGATTGCCGACGCGTTGATGGACAACAATATTGATGTCGCATCGCTGTCACTCGCGGAGGCGGACAAGGCGAAAGCAAAGTACGGTGAGCGAATCAAGAAAGTCGGCGAGTCCGATCCATTCCCCGGCTACGCGATTGCGGTGTCAGCGCAGATGGACAAGGAGCACGCCGCGCGCTTGGCGCAGACGCTGCTGACCATCCACACCACGGCAGAGGGCAAAGCAGCGTTGGCGCAATTTGATATCGGCTCGGCAAACGGCACGACCCAGCTCAAGGAAACCAACAAACGAACCTACGAAAAAGCACTGGAGCAGTTGGAGCGTGCGCGCAAGTTGTATCCGGCGGCGGTAGACAAAAAGTAGTCTGGGGGCATATCTTTATTGCCAGTCCCCGGTTGCTGCTGACCCAACGGGTTTCCCGCCTTCCCGCCTTCCCGCCTCTCCCTCCTCGCTTCTCCCTCAACATCAGCCCGGCCCAGCGCCGGGCTTTTTGTCGCCCCCGTAAAATTAGCCGATGCAACAACGTATCACCACCCGCCCGGTCAACCAGCGCCACGCGCTGATTCTGGAACAATCCGGCGTACACCCGGTGCTGGCGCGGATCTACGCTGCCCGCGGCATCGCCGCCAAAACCGAACTCGACACCGGTCTGACCGGTCTGCTCTCACCAGCGGAATTGAAAAATGCCGGCGCGGCAGCGGTCTTGCTCGCCGACTTGCTGCGTGCGGGCGCTAAGCTACTCATCGTCGCGGATTACGACTGCGATGGCGCGACCGCTTGTGCGGTGGGCATCAAAGGTCTGCGCGCACTAAGCCAGGCCTGCGTTTACCGCGCGCAGATTGATTTTTTGGTGCCAAACCGGTTCAAGTTCGGCTACGGCCTGACACCCGAAATCGTCGCGCTCGCGCTCACGCATGCAGGCGGCAAACCCGACCTCATCATCACGGTAGATAACGGCATCGCCAGCGTCGAAGGGGTTGCCGCCGCCAACGCTGCGGGGGTGCGCGTGCTCGTCACCGACCATCACTTGCCCGGTGAAACACTGCCGGACGCAGCCTGCATCGTCAATCCGAATCAGCCCGGCTGCACCTTTCCGAGCAAAAGTCTCGCCGGTGTCGGGGTGATGTTTTACGTGCTGCTCGCCTTGCGCGCCGAGCTGCGCGCGCGCGGCGCGTTCACCACAGCCAACCCGGCAGCGGCGGAACCCAATTTGTCCGCCCTGCTCGACCTTGTCGCACTCGGCACCGTTGCCGACGTCGTCAAGCTGGATCGCAACAACCGCATCTTCGTCGCGCAAGGCTTGAAGCGCTTGCGTGAGGGCAAAGCTAGTGCCGGTGTCGCCGCCCTATTCACCGTGGCGGCGCGCGACATCAACAAAGCCGGCAGTTTTGATTTTGGCTTTGCTGCCGGGCCACGACTCAACGCCGCCGGGCGCCTCGACGACATGTCGGTCGGCATCCACTGCCTGTTGTCAGAAGATTTTCACGCCGCCCTGCCACTGGCGCAGCAGCTCGATGCACTCAATCGCGAACGCCGCAGCATCGAGGCCGGCATGCAAGAGACCGCACTCGCCGCCATCGAAAATGTGGCGGTCGCCGATCAATTCACCCTCTGTCTGTTCGATGCAACCTGGCATCAAGGCGTGGTTGGCATCGTCGCGTCGCGCCTGAAAGATCGGTTCAACCGCCCGGCCATCGTATTCGCACCGGGTGAAGGCGATGAAATCAAAGGCTCGGGCCGCTCGATTGCGCCGCTGCATTTGCGCGATTGCCTCGACCTGGTGAGCAAGGCACATCCCACCCTGATTCGCCGTTTTGGCGGCCATGCCGCAGCGGCGGGCCTGACCCTTGGGCGCGATGATTTCGCGGTGTTTGCAGAAGCCTTTGAGGCCGCCGCGCGCACCCTGCTGCGCCCGGCTGATTTCAATGCCGAACTCGCCACCGATGGACCGCTGGAGACCGCCTATCTCAACCTGCCGTTCATCCGCGTGCTCGAACACGAAGTGTGGGGCCAGGGTTTTCCGGCACCGGTATTCTCGGACATATTTGAAGTCGCGTCACAACGCTTGGTCAAAGAGAAGCATCTCAAGCTCGCCCTCGTGCGCGATGGCCGCAAGTTCGACGCGATTCAATTCAATGCCACCGATCCGCTGCCACCGCGCGCGCGGATCGCCTTTCGCACCGGCATCGACGAGTTCAATGGCCAGTCAAAACCGGCCATGTACGTCGAGGCGTGGGAGCCGGTGTAGCCGGCGTAAGGGGGGGAGAGAAGCGTTGCACGCGCTGTGTCCACGACGATGCGCCCGCTATAATTCTCCCTTTAAAACGCAACGAAATTGAATCATCATGGAAGCCGAACAACTCAACATTCTCACCGCCAAACTCGGTGATTTGAAAATCCGCACCGAAGATCTTCGGAGGTATCTTTGACTTCGATGCCAAGTTTGCCCGCCTGCAAGAAGTAGATTCCGCCCTCGAAGACCCAACGCTCTGGAACGACGCCAAACGCGCGCAGGAGTTAGGGCGCGAGAAAAAATCGCTCGACGCCACCGTCGGCACCCTCAAGCAACTGACCCAAGGCATCACCGACTCGCAAGAGTTGCTTGATCTGGGCCGCGCCGACAACGACGACGCCACCCTGCAAGCGGTTGCCACCGATACGCAAGGGTTGGAGAAAATCGTCGCCGATCTGGAGTTCCGCCGCATGTTCTCCAACCCGGCTGACCCCTGCAACTGCTTTGTCGATATTCAGGCCGGCGCCGGTGGCACCGAAGCGCAAGACTGGGCCTCGATGCTGCTGCGCCAATACCTGCGCTACAGCGAACGCAAAGGGTTTGCCAGTGAGATTCTCGAAGAGTCACCGGGTGAGACGGCGGGCTTGAAGTCGGCTTCGTTCAAAGTCACTGGCGATTACGCCTACGGCATGCTGCGCACCGAGACCGGGGTGCATCGTCTCGTGCGCAAGTCACCGTTCGACTCAGCCGGCGGTCGCCACACGTCGTTCGCCAGCGTCTTCGTCTACCCCGAGGTCGATGACTCGATTGAGGTGGACATCAACCCGGCTGATTTGCGCATCGACACCTTCCGTGCCTCCGGCGCCGGCGGCCAGCACATCAACAAGACCGATTCGGCGGTGCGCATCACGCACATCCCGACCAACATCGTGGTGCAGTGCCAGAGCGGCCGCTCGCAGCACCGCAACAAGGCCGATGCGATGGCGCAGTTGAAATCGCGCCTCTACGAAGCCGAGATGCGCAAACGCCAGACCGAGCAAGACAATCTTGAAGCGACCAAGACCGATGTCGGCTGGGGCCATCAGATTCGCTCGTATGTGCTCGATCAATCACGGATCAAGGATTTGCGTACCAATGTTGAAATCAGCAATACCAAGTCAGTACTCGATGGCGACCTGGACGACTTCATTTCAGCGAGCCTGAAAAAAGGCATTTGACCCACGTTTGGAGGTCCAAAAATGTTTTTTCGTTCATTGCGTATTCAGAGATTCAAGAGCCTCACGGATGTCAATCTCTTGAATTTGACACCCGCGACCGTGCTGGTCGGCCAGAATGCTGCCGGGAAAAGCAATATTGTTGAAGCCATAAAATTTCTGATCAGCGCCTGTCGAGACGGCTTAGACAACGCCATAACCACCCATGAGGGCATTGACGTAATTCGACAGTTTTCAAAAAACAAACCGCACGATATCCGCTTCCGCTTCGAGTTCGATGACGGATTTTATGAGCTAGTGATAGCAAGCCGCAATCGAACTTACTACGTCAAAAAAGAATCGGCATCCTGGGCGATGCGTCTACGACCGTTAGAAGAAAAAGATGAACCGAAGCGCTTGTCATTTGAGCGAAATTCTCAAGGCGAGATCGATGCAGGTGAAGAGACCCTCAAGTACGGCTTTCGGCGCGGTAGCAAATCAATTCCATCAAACGAACTTGCAATAGGTTTGATGCCATTTTTTCCTCTGGATCGACAATCGCTAGGCTTTCTGAACTTATATCCGAATACGCTCAGGACACCGCATCGGCCTGACCGGGACACTCGCCTTAAATCGAATGGCGAGAATTGGGCGTCAGTGATTAAGTCAATGCGTGGGAATGAACGGGGACGACTTTCCCTCGACACGATTCTTGGCTTGATGAAAAAAGTCATGCCCGGACTGGAAGAGATCGCGGTCAAAAGCATTGGCGGTTATCTGGTTCCGCAGTTCCTATTCAGGGAAACACCGAAATCACCAGCTCATTACTTTGACCCGGTACAGCTTTCCGATGGCACGCTACGCGTGTTTGGACTGTTGCTTGCTTTGTATCAGCAACCACGAGCCACTTTTATCGCGATTGAGGAACCTGAACAAAATATCAATCCTGCCGTGCTTGGATTGCTGGCTGACGCGATCAAGGAAGCTTCGAAAACCACTCAAATTCTCATCACCACACATAGTCCCAGTTTCATTGAACATTTCAACCCAGAGCAAATTCGCGTGGTAGACATGCGAAACGGGGAAACAATCGTCTCGCCGATTCGCTCATCCCAAGTGAAAACGATCAAGGATCGACTGATGTCGATTGGCGAAATCATGTCAATGGATGGATTGCAACCTGAGTTGGCATCGTGATTCACGTGCTGCCGTTAGTGGAAGGTGAAGGAGACGTTGACGCCATCCCTGTTTTGCTCAGGCGAATCCGGGATGCACATCATCGATTTGATGTTCAAATTTCCAAACCACACCGCCGTGGTGATATCCATAAGGTGCGACGGCGCTTTCATGATTTTTTGAGAGCCGGTCTAAATGAGGCTGATCGGCTGCTTTGGGTGTTGGATTGCGACGATGGCTGTTCGGTTCAGTTCGCAGCGGAGTTACACAAATTGGCGGCTGAGAATCCGCCAGTCTCTACTTACAATCTGCGGTTTGCCTTCATCGTTCGTGAATACGAGTCGCTATTTCTTTCCGAGCAACTAGCTGCGCGAGAAAAACTTTCGATCTCTAGAGAATTTCCGGTCAATCCTGAAGCTATCCGCGGTGCGAAAGAATGGCTGTCTGCCAACATGCCGTCCGGACGAGCATACAAAGAGACGGTTGATCAAGCGGCGATCTCGGCGCAAATTGATCTTGATATTCTGAGACAACGGTCTCGTAGCTTTCGTCATTTGGAATCTGCCTTTTTGAGCTTGATATGAACCTCCCAAAAATTTCACCTGAAGTTGTTGACGAAAACCAGATCATCACCGAGCGCCGCGAGAAGCTCGCCAAGATTCGCGCCCAAACTCGTGCGCAGGGTGGCGTCGCGTTTCCGAACGACTTCCAGCGTATCGACTATGCCGGCACGCTGCATCAAACGCACGAAGCCTTGACGCGTGAGGAGCTCGAAACCAAACAGATCAAAGCGCAACTAGCCGGCCGCATCATGCTCAAACGGGTGCAGGGCAAAGCCAGTTTCGCGACGATTCAAGACGGCTCCGGTCGGATTCAGCTCTATATCAACAACGAAGGCGTCGGCGAAGACACGCACGAAGCGTTCAAGCATTGGGACCTGGGCGACATTGTCGGTGCCGAGGGCATCGTGTTCAAAACCATGAAGGGCGAGCTGTCGATCAAATGCACCGCCCTGCGGCTGTTGACCAAATCGCTGCGCCCCTTGCCGGAAAAATTCCACGGTCTGGCCGACATGGAAGTGCGCTATCGCCAGCGCTACCTTGATCTCATCACCAACGAAGCGTCGCGCAAGACCTTCATGATTCGCTCGCAGGTGGTGACCGGGATTCGCAACTTCATGGTCGCAAAAGGCTACCTCGAAGTCGAAACGCCGATGATGCACGCGATTCCCGGCGGCGCTGCGGCGAAGCCGTTCAAGACCCATCACAACGCGCTCGATATGGAGTTGTATCTGCGCATCGCGCCGGAGTTGTACCTGAAGCGCCTGGTGGTCGGCGGCTTTGAGAAAGTGTTCGAGATCAACCGCAACTTCCGCAACGAAGGCATCTCGACGCGCCACAATCCTGAATTCACCATGATGGAGTTTTACGAGGCGTATCGCGACTATCGCTATCTGATGGACTTGACCGAAGAGTTGTTCCGCTCACTCGCCACGCAAGTGCTGGGCAAAACGCTGCTGCCGTATCAGGGCAAAGAGATCGACTTCGGCAAACCGTTCGACCGCCTCACCATCACTGGCGCGATCAAAAAGTACGCGCCCGACTACACCGACGCGCAGTTGAACGACGCCACCTTTCTCAAGGCCTGGCTCGACAAGCGCGGCGCGCTGCCGCCCGGCACGCCCGGCATCGGCGCGCTGCAGCTCGCTTTTTTTGAAGAGACCGCCGAGGCGCAACTGTGGAATCCGACCTTCATCATCGACTACCCGGCTGAAGTCTCGCCGCTGGCGCGCCGCAATGATGCGAATCCGGAATCGACCGACCGCTTCGAGCTGTTCATCGCCGGGCGCGAAATCGCCAATGGCTTCTCCGAGTTGAACGATCCGGAAGACCAGGAAGCGCGCTTCGATGCGCAAGTGGCGGCGAAGGAAGCCGGCGACGAAGAAGCGATGTTCAAAGACCGCGATTACATTCGCGCTTTGGAGCACGGCCTGCCACCAACGGCCGGCGAAGGCATCGGCATCGACCGTCTCGTCATGTTGCTCGCCGACGCGCCGTCGATTCGTGACGTGATTTTGTTTCCGCAGTTGCGGCGCGAAGAGTAAGAGAGTAAGCACCCTGCCGGTGGCGTTGTCTGCTGCGCCGGTCCGCGCATGAATCACCTCGTCCACTTCCTGCTCTGCCCGAACGACGACGACGCCCGCGCCGGCACGCTGATCGCCGACTTCGCGCGCGGCAGCGATCTCAGCCGCTACTCACCAGGCGTTGAACGCGGCATCCGCCTGCATCGGCGGATTGATGCCATCACCGATGGCTCGCCCGAGGTGAATGGGCTGAAACCATTGGTGGGAGCGCCTCTGCGCCGTTATGCCGGGATTTTGTTCGATGTGTTTTTTGACTATGTGCTGATTCGCGAATGGGCATCGTTGCGATCTCCGGCGGTCACCGCGTCACTGCCGCAATTCACCGCCTCGATCTACGCCAGCCTCGCACGGATGCACGCGCAGATGGACGAGCCGACGCGTCGCGCGGCCCAGCGTATGCAAACCTACGACACCTTGATGTCATGCGCCACCCACGCCGGCTGCGCGCGCACTCTGGCGCACATCGCTACGCGCCTGTCGCGCCCGGTTGATCTCGCTGCCGGCATCGTCGTGTTGGAGCAGCATGAAACCGAGATCGCTGCTGCGTTCAAGCGATTGCTGCCCGCCTTGCAAGGCGAAGTTCAAACCAGGAGCCTCGAATAAAACGCGAACTTGTTCCTTGTCTGCCGCAATTCTCAAGCCTACAATGCGTGATGCTATAGGCATATTTTTGCAAGTTGGATTCATCGGACTGACTCACAAACGCGTAATGAAACCCCACCCAGCCAGCATGCCCTCCGCCGTGTGTATTGGCTTCGCCAGCAGCACTGCGGATATCACGCCCGAGCAGCGCGCCGTGCTCGAAGCGCTCCTTGCAGCAGATACCCTGCTGCCGCAACCCGACATGAACCTGCCGGTCCCCGATGGGGTGGTTTACTGCTTCAATTTCCCCACCCGCACGCTTGAATTCGTCCGCCGTCTCGGTGCGCGCGCACAGTCTGCCGCAGTCGCGGGCCCTACCCAAGCCACGCAACCCGCGTTGCGCATCGGCGTGCATGCGGCAGCCGTGGTACGCGATGCGGGTGCGTCGGATTCGTCGGTCACTGGTGCCAGCATCGACGGCGCAATGCGCATCGCACGCCTTGCCAACCCCAATCAAGCGCTGGCGACACCAGCGTTTTATCGCTTGGCAATTGAGATGCTCACCGGCGGCAGCAAGCATTTTCGTGATCTCGGACTGATCGCCGGTGCAAATGGCAAACCGGCCGCCGTGTTCGAGATCATTCCGTTCGGCAGCAAATCGGCGGTGCCGCCCTACACTGATGCTTCGTTAAAGACCGGCACGCCGCCGCCGCCTGCCTAATCGCGTGGCGCCAGCCCAAACTCGTGGCGCCCGCCCAAGCTCGTGAACCCCGGCGCGTTCCACGTTTATCGCACCGGCTCCAGCCGCAGCACGCGCCCATTGCCACTGTCCGTCAACAGATAGATCAAGCCGTCCGGCCCGCTGCGCACATCGCGAATCCGCTCGCCCAGATCGCCGAGCAAACGCTCCTCGTGCTTCACGCTGTTGCCATCGAGTTCGAGACGCACCAGTCGCTGTCCGGCCAGCGCACCGATCAACAAGTTGCCTTTCCACGCCGGGAACGCATCACCGCTGTAGAACGCCATGCCGGACGGCGCAATCGACGGCACCCAAACATAACGCGGTTGCTCCATGCCCGGCGCTGATTTGCCGATGCCGATCGACGCGCCCGAGTAATCGACACCATGGGTGATCACCGGCCAACCGTAATTTTTCCCCGGTTCGGGAAGATTGATTTCATCGCCGCCGCGCGCGCCGTGTTCGTGCAGCCAGAGCGCACCGGTCAGCGGATGCAGCGCTGCGCCCTGCGGATTGCGATGGCCGTAGCTCCAGAGCTCCGGCAATGCACCGGCGCGCCCGGCGAAAGGATTGTCCGGCGGCACGCTGCCGTCGCTACGAATCCGGATCACCTTGCCCAGATGCGCCGATAACTCTTGCGCCCGGTCGCGTTGATAGCGCTCTCCCAGCGTGACATAGAGCAGGCCCTCGCGATTGATCACGATGCGACAGCCAAAGTGCAAACCACCGCGCACCTTCGGCTGCTGGCGAAAAATTACGCGCACATCAACCAGGGCAACGTCATCCAGCCGCGCCCGCGCCACCGCGCTGCCAGCCCCGCCATCACCGGCCTCAGAGAAACAAAAATAGATCGTGCGATTGGTGGCGAATTCGCGATCAAGCACCACATCAAGCAAGCCGCCCTGTCCTTGCGCCACCACCGGAGGCACGCCGCCCAACGGCGCTGACAGCGTGCCGTCGCGCGCCACGATGCGCATGCGCCCGGCGCGCTCGGTGACCAACAAGCGGCCATCGGGCAGAAACGCCAGCGCCCACGGGTTTGCCAGCCCGCTGGCAACCGTGACGACGCGAAAACGCGCTTTCTCCGAGGTGAATTCTTGCGCCATCGAAGCCGCGCAGATCATCGCGCCCAGCAGCGTCAGCGTCATCGCCACCAACAGCCGAGCCATCATCATCCAACGCATCAACATCATTCACTCCTTGCCATTGCCATCGATTGCCGCAAGCGTAACAGCCGTTACATCCGATTACAAACGGTCACAGCTTGTGCTCAGTCGAATGCCGAGAATGCACGTTATCTGTTCAGCACCACGCAATGCGATGAACGCGGCAATCGAGCGCAGTCACAAAGCAGCGCGGTGCAAATAGCAAGCTCAACCGTCTCACCACGAACCACAAGGAGTTGAACATGGAAACCGTCATTCAAACCACCCCGCAAATCGCCGCGCCGCTGCTCTACAAAGCCGCCGCCGTCTCGGTCATCACCGCCGCTCTCATCGGCATTGGGGTGATGACAGGCATCGTACCGGTTAAAAGCAATACCGCGCAAAGCGTTGCAGCACAAGGGTTTTCGGCACCCATGATGGCGCAACCCGCTCCCACCAACGCTCTTGTGGCACCTTTGGCTGCTCAATCTGTGGCGCAACCGATGGCGGCACCTGCCGTGGTCTACGTGCCGGCACCGGAGCCAGTGGCAAAACCGAAGGTCGTGAAGGTAATCAGAAAACCGGTCTCTGAGCCGACGATCAGTGCGTCGCCGGTGTCTACCCACCCAGTGGCAGTATCCGCCTCCGGCGACTCGCGCTATCCAGGTGAACGCCCCATGACACGAACGAGTGAACGCAACAACGACCGCGCCTACCCGGTTGACTCGTATCCGTATCCGCCGGTGGTTGCACAAGCACCGGTTAAAGCTCTGTGCAACTTGTGCGGCACGGTGGAGAGCGTGCGCGAAATCGAGAAGCCCGGCGACGGCTCCGGTGTCGGTGCGATTGGCGGCGCAGTCGGCGGCGCGGTGCTGGGCCGGCAGTTCGGCAACGGCCGCGGCAAAGACCTCCTAAGCATCCTCGGCGCAGTCGGCGGTGGTTACGCCGGCCATCAAGTCGAGAAAAACATGCGCACGGTCAAGTCATACGAAATGCAGGTGCGGATGGAAGATGGTTCGATGCGCACTGTGTCGAGTGCCACGCAACCGAACTGGCGCGCCGGTGACCGCGTGCGGGTTGACGGCGGCGCGATCAGCTCGAACTTCTCTTGATGTCGCGTTCATGATGTCTCGCGGTTGATGTTTCTCCACTGGCGCGCTCAACACGCCACACAGCGCAAACGCAATTAGCACAGGTAACGTGGTTAACATGAGGGGGCGGCTTCGGAAGAGGTCGCCCTTTTCATTTCCTCCCTCAACATGCCCGCCAGCGCCCTCGCTCTGATCCTCGTCGCCGCGTTTTGCCACGCGACCTGGAATCTGATCTTGAAGCGCAGCAAAGGTGGTGGCATGATTTTTTTCTGGCTGGTGGCATGGATCGAAACCCTGGTCTACGCGCCGCTGGCGATTTTTTTCATCACCCAACTCGGTTACACGCCCGACGCCCGCGCCATCGTCATGATGCTCGGCAGCGCCCTGATCCACGTTGCCTATTTTGTGTTTCTGGATCGCGGCTATCGCACTGGGGATCTATCGGTGGTCTACCCGCTGGCGCGCGCCAGCGGCCCGCTGCTTACCATCATCGCGGCGATTTTTTTCCTCGATGAGAAGCCTGCGCCCATCGCACTCGCAGGCGCGCTGATGATCGGCGCTGGCGCAGTGCTGCTGTCGGGCAACCCGCAGGGCATGTTCAAGCGCGGCGGCGGCCAAGGCATCGGCTTCGCGCTCGCCACCGGCGCGATGATCGCGCTCTACACCGTGTGGGATCGGCAGGCAGTCGCCGCGTTCTTGATTCCGCCGGTGATCTTTTACTGGGGCTCGATTGTGCTGCGCCTGGTGGTCACCACGCCGGTGGCGCTGCGGCAAATGGGCGCGGTCAAATCACTTTGGTCAGCCGAGCGCCGCGCCATCATCATCGTCGCGGTGCTGTCGCCACTGTCGTATTGCCTCGCCTTGTTCGCAATGAAGATGGCACCGCTGTCCTACGTCGCCCCGGCGCGTGAGACCAGCATTTTGATCGCCGCACTCTACGGCACACACTTTCTCAAAGAAGGCGATGTCGCGCGGCGTTTGGGCGCGGCGGCGTTGATGGTGCTGGGGCTGGCGGGGATTGCCCTCGCTTAACACGCAAGCGACACGCCAGCAATACGCAAGCCCGGCGACGGCCTACTCGGCCTCGTCGATCCACATCGCCTGAATCGCTTCGAGGATTTTTTCGCCCGAGCGATTCGGCTCGTCCGCAAACCCCGGCAGCGCGCACACCCATTGATGCAGATCGGTGAAGCGCACCGTCAGCGGGTCAATATCCGGATGCGCCTCGATGAGGGCGATGGCGATGTCGCGTGAGTCAGTCCATTTCATGATCAATGCTTTCCTTCTTTGGCCATGTTGATGGTGTATTTCGGAATCTCGATGACGAGATCATCGTTGCCGAGAATCACCTGGCACGACAGACGGGAGTTTGGCTCCAGGCCCCAGGCCTTGTCGAGCAGATCGTCTTCGAGTTCTTCGGATGGCGTGAGCGCGTTGAAGCCTTCGCGCACGATGATGTGGCAGGTGGTGCAGGCGCAGGATTTTTCACACGCGTGCTCGATCTCGACATCGTTACCGAGCAGCGCGTCGCAGAGCGACACACCGACAGCGGCTTCGATCACGGTGCCGTCGGGGCAAAGTTCAACGTGGGGAAGTACGACGATTTGCGGCATGACTGACGGCTTTCTTGTTGATCTGGTTGCTTGGGCAGTGTTTATGTTCCGCGCTCTCAGGCGCTGAGTGAGTCGAGCGTGCGCCCCGCAAACGCCGAGCGGATCGAGCGATCCATGCGCCGCGCGGCGAAGGTTTCGGTGTCGCGGTTGGCCTGTTCAATCGCCGCTTTAATCGCCAGATGATCGGTGCCTGCGGCGGTCGCACGCAGGCGCGCGATGCCAGCGTCAATCGCGGCGCGCTCGGCGGCTGACAATAGCTCGCCGTCGTGCGCCAGCGCGGCTGCGACGGCGGCGAGCATTTGTTCTGCTTCGACCTGCTGCTCTTTGAGCGCGCGCGCCTTGATGTCGTCACCGGCGCGCTCGAACGATTCTTTCAACATGCGCGCGATCTCGTCGTCGCCCAATCCGTATGAAGGTTTCACCACGATCTCGGCTTTCACACCACTCGTCGCCTCTTCTGCCGCAACCGAGAGCAAGCCATCGGCATCGACCTGAAAGGTGACGCGAATCCGCGCCGCGCCCGCGACCATCGGCGGAATGCCACGTAACTCAAAGCGCGCCAGCGAGCGGCAATCGGCGACCAGATCGCGCTCACCCTGCACGACGTGAATCGCCATCGCGGTCTGACCGTCCTTGAAAGTAGTGAACTCCTGCGCGCGTGCGCAGGGGATCGACGAGTTACGCGGGATCACGCGCTCGGCCAAGCCGCCCATCGTCTCCAGACCCAGTGAGAGCGGAATCACATCGAGCAACAGCCAGTCGTCACCTTCGGCGTGATTGCCGGCGAGCAAGTTGGCCTGCATCGCCGCGCCGAGCGCCACGACTTCGTCCGGGTTGAGATTGGTGAGCGGCGGTTTGCCGAACAAGTGCTGCACGCCGGTACGCACCTGCGGCATACGCGTCGAGCCGCCGACCAGCACCGTGCCCTTGATCTCGGCGGCAGGAAGACCCGCATCACGCAAGG
>JAYVSR010000155.1:0-15704 GCA_043775155.1 Burkholderiales bacterium
CGCCAACGTGCAGCGCGAGCTGACCGACATGATCAACAGCCGTCCTGACGACGCCTGCGCCCCGCTGCCGCAAATCGGCATGGCCTAAGCCGCCAGATCAATCACAAAGCGCCCGCGCGCACCGCCGGCCAGCACTTGCGCCAGCGCATCGGGCAAATCGCGCAGTGAAATCATTTGCCGGATCGTGTCGAGATGGCGCGGCTTGAGATCAGTGGCGAGCCGGTTCCAGATGCGCGTACGCAACGGCATCGGGCTGTTGGCGTTGATGCCGAGCAGGCGGACGCCGCGCAAAATGAACGGCAACACGGTGGTTGGTAACTCGGCACCGGCCGCATTGCCAAACGCTGCGACCACGCCGTTTGGCTGCATCGCGCGGATCAGCGCCGCGAGGGTTTCGCCGCCGACTGAATCGACGCCACCGGCCCAGACGCCTTTGTCGAGCGGCTTCTTGCTTGGCCCAAAAGTTTCGCGCGGCAACACCTCGGCGGCACCGAGGCTTTTCAAATACGCGGCTTCATTCGCTTTGCCAGTGATCGCTGCGACCCGATAGCCTCGTGCCGACAACAGATCAATCGCCACGCTCGCCACCCCGCCAGTCGCTCCCGTCACCGCCACCGGGCCAGCGTCCGGCGTCAAGCCGTTGTGCTCCATCACGTCGAGCGACAGCGCTGCCGTGTAGCCGGCTGCGCCCAGCGTCGCGGCGTCGAGCAGGCTCATGCCGGCCGGCAAAGGCAGCACCCACTGGGCGGGGAAGCGCGCGTACTGGGCGTGGCCGCCATCGTGATCCACCCCAACACCGAGACCATGCACCACCACCGGCGTGCCGATTGGCAGAGCCGGATCAGCCGAGGCTTCGATGGTGCCGGTGAGATCAATCCCGCCGACGCGCGGATACGCACGCACGACACTGTTGCGCCCGGCCCAGGCCAGCGCGTCCTTGAAGTTGATGCTCGAATATGCAGTGCGGATCAGCACGTCGCCAGGCGAAAGATCGCCTTCGTTGAGTGTGACAAAGCGCGCATCCGGCAACGCGCCGGGTGCTGGGGACAGTGGCGGGTGCAGGCGGTAGGCCTGAAAATCTGGCATGGCGGATTACTTCGCTTCAGACCACAGCACGCCCGCCGTCGCCCAGTCTTGCTTCTTGATGTCGGTATAGATGAGTTCCACCGAGTCAGCCGAGCAACCCAGAATTTTCACCGCTTCGCGCGTGACCGCTTGCGCGAATTCACTTTTTTGCTGTGGCGTGCGGCCTTCGAATAGTTCAACGTGGATCATTGGCATGATGTCTCTCCAGGAGTGGGCTGCTGCATAATTAGACGCATGAGTTTAAACGCAACACTAAACACAAGCCCCCGCTCTGCCCAGCGCGCGCGCAAGATTCCATCAGCGCCCGCCCCGCTTAACCGCTCGCAGCAACGATCTTGACGCACACCCATTGGAGATCGGCTGTGGCAGCGCTTCTACTCGGCGTGGTCGCGGCGATTTATATCGGCAAGCTTCCGCCTGCGCTGCCGGTGCTGCGCGCCGAGTTTGGGTTATCGCTATCCGAATCGGCGTGGCTGGTGTCGATGTTCAACACGCTCGGCACGGTGGCTTCGATCTTCATGGGTCTCTTCGTCGCGCGCGCGGGCGCATGGCGCTTTTGTGTCACCGGCCTGGGCGCGATGATCGCGGGAGCGCTGCTCGGCTCAGCCACCCCGGCGACCGCCGCTTGGCTGCTGCTGGCGAGCCGCTTTCTTGAAGGCGTCGGCTTTCTCTCCATCGTCGTGGCGGCACCGGGCTTGTTGATGCTCGCCACAGCAGACGCCGACCGCAAACGCGTGTTCAGTTTTTGGGGCGCCTACATGCCGACCGGCACCCCCATCGGCATGCTGCTTGCGCCTTTGTTGATCGCGTCAACCGGCTGGCGCGGCTTGTGGATCACCACAGCGCTGTGCGCGGCGGCGGCGTTGTGGCTGATGATCAGCTTGCGCGGTGACTATGGGAGCGCGCGTGCCGCCAGCAACAGCACCATCGCCACCTGGCGCGCCAGCGCCGGCCCCTTGAAACAAGCAGGCCCGTGGTGGATCGCACTGGCGTTCGGCTGCTACGCGTTCAACTTCTACGCCATCATGGTGTGGCTGCCGACCTTCATGGTCGGCGACCGCAACACGCCGCTGCTCACCGCCTCCTTGCTCACCGCCTTCGTCGTCGCGGTGAACATCGGCGGCAACGTCATGGGCGGCGTGCTGATGCAGCACGGCGTCTCACGCGGCACCAATGTGTGCCTGGCCGGCATCGCCACCGCGCTCACCTGCGCAATGATTTTTTCACCCGCACTGCCAGACTGGTTGCGTTACTTTGCCTGCGTGCTGTTCTCGTTTTCAGTCGGCGTCTTACCCGGCTCGGTGATGTCGGCGGCGCAAACCCATGCGAAAAATCCGGCCCAGGCCGGCACCATCCAGGGCATGATCAATCAGGGTTCCAACCTCGGGCAGTTCATCAGCCCGCCGCTGGTGGCGGCCGCTGTTAGTCAAACGCTTAGTCAAGCTGTGAGTCAAACGGCGGGCCAAGCGGTGAATCAAGCGGCGAATCAAGCCGCCGCAGCGCCGTTGGCGTGGAACAACATGCTTTACCTGCTGCTGACAACCAGTGCAATCATCATCGTGTCAGGGTTGATGATCCGGCGGGTGGAGGCGCAGATGGCAGCGCCGCGCTAGTTTTTCGCGCTGCCGTGGCGCGCCGGTTCACCGCGACGCTAATCAACCGCGCGTGATCTGCGCATTTCCCAGACTCGCGCGCAGTTCTTCTTTTTTTACTTTACCGAGTGCGGTTTTGGGCAATGCCTCGATAAACAACACGCGGCGCGGATGTTTGTAGCGCGCGAGGCGGCCTTCAAACAAATTCTTGACTGCGGTTTCATCGAGCGAGGCATTCGGCTGCTTGACGATCACTGCAACCGCGACTTCGCCCCATTTTGCATCGGCCTGCCCGATCACCGCGCACTCGGCAATTGCGGCGCAATCGGCCAAGATGTTTTCGATCTCAGCGGGGTAAATATTTTCGCCACCGGAGATGATCATGTCTTTTGAGCGGCCAGCCACCCAGTAGAAGCCGTCAGCGTCTTGATAGGCCAGATCGCCAGAGCGGAACCAGCCATCGGCGAAGGCGCTGGTGTCGATGCTGCCGTTTTGCACCTTGTTCTCCACCTTGTTCTGCGCCCAGTACCCCGCCACCACATTCTTGCCGCGAATCCACAGCTCACCGGTTTCACCCTGCGCGCAGGCGCTGCCATCGGCTTTCACCAAGCGCACCTCGACATGCAGCGCCGGTTTGCCTGCGCTGCCGGCTTTGGCGCGCGCGTCTGCGGCGCGCAACACAATCGACACCGGCCCGGTCTCGGTGGCGCCATACACCTGGCTGACCGGCACGCCGCGTGCATGCACCGCATCAATCATCGAGCGTGGAATCACCGACGAGCCGGTGTTGATCAGGCGCAGGCTCGATAGATCAGCGCCGGGCCAATCAGCGTGATCAAGGATCGCCTTGAGCGTGGCGGGCACCAGCAGTGAAATCGTCGGGCGGCGCGCGGCCACATCGGCGATCCACGCGCCGGCGTCGAAGCGCGCGTGCAGCGTGACGGTGCCACCGGCAGCGAGCACCGGAAGCATCTGAATACACAGGCCACCAACGTGAAACATCGGCAGCGGGTTGAGCAGATGGTCGTCTGCCGTGATGTCTTGCGCTTCGATGGCGGACTCGATGTTCCACAACAGATTGGCTTGCGTGTGTACTGCACCTTTGGGTGTGCCGGTTGTGCCGGAGGTGTAGACGATCAGTACTGGCGCGGCGTGATCGCCTGCCGCAGTGTCCCGCGCATCGATGCGGTCACCGCGTAGTTCACGGGGTCCCGGCACATCCGGGCCATTGGCCGGAAACCCTTGGTGGACAACGATCTCCGGCGTTTTCGTGAGTAACAATGATGAGTGCAGCGGAATACCTGCGCTGCTGACCGCTGCGTTACCGGACGCACTCATCGCTGCATCACAAAACAGCATGCGCGCACCGCACTGCGCCAGAATCGCCGCGAGCTCGGCGGGGGCGAGACGAAAATTGAGCGGCACAGCAATGGCACCGAGACGCGCGCACGCCATCAGGAACGCGATGAAGTCAGGATGATTGAGGCCGAGGTACGCAATGCGTTCGCCGGGTTGCACACCAAACTGCTGGCGCAGCACGAAGGTCGCCGCCTCGATGCGCTGCCACAGCGCGGCGTAGGTGATGTCGTCGCCATGAAAATGAATCGCACAGCGCGCCGGGGTGCCAGCGGCCCAGCGTTCGATGATGCGGGATAGATTCATTCGTGCCGTATCCCTGTGCAGTGACTACTTTTCAGAGGGCGCTGTTGCGCTTGGCTCAAGCTAGGCTCAGAGCATCTCGTCGTCGCGCTCACCGCTCTCGTACAAACACTCGCGCCCCAGCTTGTCCAGACACAGCTCGGCGGTCCACGGCAGCATCAGACTGCCGCAGCGCGAATCGCGGTACATGCGCTCCAGCGGCAAGGTCTTCAACATCGCCTGCCCGCCGCAGGTACGCACCGCGAGGCGCGCGATGTCGTTGCTGTTCTCCATGATGCTGTAGTGCGCCGCGTAGAGCGCGAGGCGGGTTTCCTTCGATGGATCGACGCGCGCTTCGGCGGCGTTTTTCAAAAACAAGGCGCGCGTTTCTTCGAGCTTGATTTTCATTTGTGCGACAGCGATTTGCTTGGTTGGGTACATGCGGCGCCGCACTGGAGTAACCCCCGGCGGCGTTCCGGGCGCTTCGCCGCGTAGATACGACACGGTGAAGTCATACGCTGCCTGCGCGATGCCCATGTAGGTCGGCGACAGCGTGGCGAACATGTGTGGCCAGCGCACTGCGGCTTGCGCATAGAGGCCCTCGGGCATCAGGCGCGCTTCGTCCGGCACGAACACGTCTTTGAAGATCAGCGTGCGCGACACCGTGCCGCGCATGCCGAGCGGGTCCCAGTCGCCCACCACGGTAACGCCCTGCTCAGTGGCCGGTACCGCGAGATAGAGCGAGTCTTTTTGGGTTGCGCCGGGTTTATCAACCGTGCAGAGAATGCCGTAGTAGTCGGCTGCGCCAGATAGAGACGCGAAGATTTTTTTGCCATTGACGACGTAGCCGCCAGCCACTTTTTTTGCCAGCGTGCCCCAGGGCGCTTTGCCCGCCGCCGCTGCACCGCCCTCGGAGAACGGTTGCGAGTAAATTTTGCCGTCTACCGCGATGCGTTTGAAATGCAGTTGGCGATTCTTTTCGTGATCGGCGCGCTGTTCCGGCGTCATCTCCAGATCATCGGCGATCTGCCCGGCCCAGATGGTCGAGCAGACATGCATGTTGTACGAGAGCGCCGTCGCGCCGCAGTGGCGGCCAATCTCGGCGGCAACCATCACGTAGGTGGCGAAATCCGCTCCGAGACCGCCGTACTGCTCCGGCACGCAGATGCGCAGCAAGCCGACGGCGCGCATGTCGTCGTAGTTCTCGAACGGAAAGCTGGCGTCGCGGTCGTATTGCGCGGCGCGCGGCGCAAATTTTTCTTCGCCCAGGCGTTTGGCGATGGCGAGAATCGCGCGCTGCCTGTCCGTCAGCGGGTAGGCCGGGCCGCAGATGGGGGGCGGCAAATAGCGCTGGGCAACCGGCAGCGGCGACACAGGTTGTGACGAAAGAACAGCAGACATAGCGCTACTCCTGCGGAAAATGGCGTTGCAAAAAATCAAGCACCACAGCGTTGAACTCAACGGGCTTTTCCAGATTGGCGATGTGACCTGCATCTTTGAGGCACACATACTCCGCGCCAGAGATGCGCGCCGCCATTTTTTCCATCACAAACGGCGCAGCGTTTTTATCGTGCTCGCCCGAAATACAGATCGTTGGCACCTTGATATGGGTGAGGTTATCGAGGCGATTGAACGAGACGATGGCAGCGAGCGCGGCGCGATAAGTGGTTTCAGGCACACGCGACATGATCGCAGCCGCCTGCGCCACCACCACATCACTCGCATTCGGCGCCATCATGCCGCGTGCAAGTTCCGGCGCGAGGCCAGCCATGCCACGCCCGGCATCGAGCGGTGCGAAGCGGCTTTGCAAAAATTGTTGCTGCCAAGATCCGCCGGGTTTACCGAAGGCAGGCGAGGTGCCGGATAGAATCAGGCCGTGAATTTTGTGCGGGAACAGCGCAACGGCTTCTTGCGAGATCATGCCGCCCATGCTGTGGCCGAGGAGGATGTTGCGGCGCGCGCCGCTGGTATGAGTCGCGTCGATCAGCCGTTCAAGCGCACGCGCGAGTCCAGAATTATCAAATGGGTCGATGGCTGGAGAAGCGCCATAGCCGGGCATGTCCCAAGCTACCGCCCTGTAACCCGCTCCCACCAAGGCTTTCATCGCATCAGGCCAGGCCTCTTTACCGCCACCGACGCCGTGCAGCAAATATACGGTGGTGTTTCCTGCGGCTTCGCCAGGGCCTTCGTCGAGGCAGGCCGGCACACCCGCCGAAGTTAAATGAGTTAAATGGGGTCTGACCCCATTTAATTTCACGCGAGGTCTCCTTGCAACACGCCGTGGTCGACGATCAGTTCGCCGTCGAGCAGGACGGTGCAGTTGCGCAGTGGCAGATCGAAGTGGCCGAGGGTGTGGCGACCTGCGACTTCGTTTGCGCCGGTGGAGTACAAAAAGTTACCAGCGAAGGCGCGCAGCTCGGTGCCGTTGAAATCGCGCTTGTCGTAGAACTGCATTGCGTCCCAGCGCGCCTGTGGATTCATGCCCCAGCCGACGTGCGAGACGGCGTACGCTTCCTGGTCGCCCCAAGCGGCGAAGTAGCCGCGCATCAAGTCGCCATCGAGATGTGCGCCGCTGATGTCAGTCACGAAGTCGTTTTCGACGGTGAGCACGATGGGCTTTTCGAGATAGCGCTTGAAGGTGAGGTTGACATCGCCCTCGGCCATCACCAGCGTGCCGTTGACGCTACCGGCTTCCGGAAAAGCGAGACACAGGCCACCGGGCCAATGCGAGATCGTGCCGGGCCGTGCGGTGTAGCCCCAGCCGCCGCCCACGCGTGCGTTGTCCAAATTGATTTTTAAATCGGTGCCGGCCTCGGAGGTGACATGCATCAACTTGGCGCTCTTCAACTTCTTGATGCCGGCTTTGACCTTCGGTTCGAGCGCGGCATCAGCGGCGCAGCGCTCCAGAATTTCAGGATGCTCGTTCGACACCATCAACACGCGCGCGCCACCATTCAAAATCTCGGGCAGTTCGGCCGCGTGCAACAAGCCCTCGACCGTGAGGTCAGCGACGAAGGTGGAGGCCGCGAGCGCTTGCACGACCGGGGCGATACGCTGAATCGCGTCCGACGCGCCAGTCGAGCGTACCGGCACTGGCGCGTCGAGTTTCGGGCTGGCGAGCACGAGATGAAACACACGCGCGCCGAGTTTGCCTAATGCCAGTTCTGCCAACTGCACGTTGATCTTGCGCGATTGCGTCTCCGACAGCACGGCTGCCGTGTCGCCCGTCTTCACACCACACAAGGCAAACACTTCGGCAAAGCAGTCAATCCATTTGGTCTCAATGCGTTCGTTCAACATAAGCGGTTCCACCTTCGTCAAATCAGACAATTTGCCGTGCCGGTCAATCGGGTGCCTGCAATCGGGTGCTTGTGCAACCATGATACAGCGGTGAATTGCACGCGCTCGCCACGCCGGGAGCAGATAAAATCGCGGCCAGTCAACCTCAGCAGCACGCAGACCAACCATGCAGCAAATTTTATCTACGCTCTCCGCCCGCCTCGATGCGGTCAAACAGCTTTCGATTGAGGACGCCGCCACCGCCCTGCAAGAAACGCTGGAAGAGCTGGCTGACGAGGGCTTGTCTGGCGCCCAACTGGTGCCGCTGCTGGAGTTGATCCGCGGCGCGTTGCCGGGCGAAATCAACCGCTTGTCCCACGCCTGGTACGCCGACCGACCGTTGCCGCTGGCGCCGCCGGAGCGCACGATGTTGCAATCGATGCACGCTTTGTTCGGCAATTTGTCAGACCTCTATTGGCTCTGCTGCCAGCAGTTTGAACGCGAGCCGGCGTCCGAAGCGCGCAACCTCAATCTGGCCGGCACACTGCAGCGTTGCGTGCATGCGCTGGTGAGCCGGATGATCGAGGACTTTCGCGCGCGCCAAGTGATCGAGCCGGGTATCTGGCTGGAACTACACCGGATCATCGACAAGGCGTCTGAACTGGGTCTGAACACGCTGACGGTGCCGGATCCGCTCAATCCGGCCGGCTCGTCCGCCGTCAACACGACTTACGGCCGTGCCGTGTTGCTCGCTTCAGCCCAAGCCGGTGCAATGACACCACGCACGCTTGACGCCACTCTCGCACTCACCGCTGTGCTCGAGCCGTTTATCGATTGCAGCTGGCAAGCCGGCGAAGCGATGTCAGAGATCAGCAGCGTGCAGTCCACGGGCCGGATGCGCGTACTGCGGGCGGCAGGCGCAATCCATTTGCTGAACAACACGCGTCTGGCCGGCGCGCTGTCGGCCTGCTCAGAAAAAATCTCGGTCGGCGAGGCAGTCGCTTCGCTCGACGTGCTGCCGATCTCGCGCCCTGAATTGGCGGGCCTGTTGGCGCGTCTGCACCGGGTCTGGTGCGGCACCGGCGAGATCCGCGGTGCGGAGCGCACCCGCAGTGATGTCAAGGCGGTGGTCGGCTCGGGCTTCTACGCGATTTTCTGTCTGGTGAGCGGAAAACCTTTTGCGATTCCACATCCGTTTCATGTTTACCTGACCAATGCCCGGCCGGGTCAGCCGGCTGCCGACAAGCGCGCCGAAGAAGCGGAGACCGGCGAAGCGGCCGCGTGGCGGATTCTGGATCGCAGCGGCGAAGGGCTGCGCGCCGCGCGGCCGCCGGGCGAAGCGCGCCTGACACGCGGATTTTTGATGGGCATCCGTGTCGAGGCCGGCGGCAATTCGCCTGAATTCTCACTCGGTGAAGTGCGCTGGGTGCAAGAAGACGCAACTTCACCTGAGCCGAGCATTTCGGCTGGCATCAAGCTGCTGCCGGGCCAGGTGCGTTTCGGCGTCATGTGCGCGCGCGGCGGCAAAGACGGCAGCATGTATCAGGAAGTGGCGCCGGTGTTCATGCTCGATCAATCAGCCGCGCCGAAATTGATTGTGCCGTATGGCTGGTGGCAGGCCGAGCGCACGGTAGAGGTGTGGCACGAAAATCAGGTCTGGCAATACACCATGGGCGAGCAGATCATGCGCACGACAGATTTTGAGGCAGGCAGGTATACGGTAAATAAAAGCGGTGCGCGTTAGCGCTGTGCAGCGGACTTTTTAACGTACGGCGCCGGCCATCCCCGCTTTGCGTGCCGCCTTGAGGCCGGCGTCTTTCTGTGCCGCGTCCTGCCTGGCGCGTACCGCCAGGGTATGTGCCTGTTGCGCACCAGACAGATATTGCTTTGGCCACCCAGCGTCGCGTTGGTCGTATTCCGCCGCCGCGTGCAAAGTGAAATGCGGGTCGGACAAATGCGGCCGCGCCAGCGCCACCAAATCGGCGCGGCCTGAGGCGAGCAGCGTGTTGACTTGATCGGCGCTGGTGATCGCGCCGACCGCCATCGTCGCGATGCCGGCGTCGTAGCGCACCTGCTCGGAGAATTGCGCCTGAAACATGCGGCCATACACCGGCTTCGACGCCGGGTCAGTCTGGCCGGATGACACGTCAATCAAATCAGCGCCATGCGCTTTAAATACCTTTGCGATTTCGACCGTGTCTTGCGTGGTGATACCACCGGGAATCCAGTCGGTCGCCGAAAGGCGCACGCTCATTGGCTTATCCACCGGCCAGACCGCGCGCACGGCGTCCCACACTTCGAGCGGCCAGCGCAGGCGGTTTTCGAGCGCGCCGCCGTATTCGTCGCCGCGTTGATTGGTCACTGGCGAGATAAAGCTCGCGAGCAAATAGCCATGCGCCATGTGCAGCTCAAGCATGTCGAAGCCGCAACAGGCACTGCGGCGCGCAGCAGCAACAAATTCTTCGCGCACCCGATCCATGTCAGCGCGCGTCATTTCGCGCGGGATCTGGTTGCCAACGTCGTAGGGCAGTGGCGATGCACTGATCAGCGGCCAGTTGTCAGCGGCGTTCATTAATGGCCGATCCATCTCGTGCCAGCCCAGTTGGGTCGATCCCTTGCGGCCGGCGTGGCCCAACTGCATGCAAATCTTCGCCTCGCTATTGGCATGCACAAACTCGACGAGGCGCGTCCATGCCGCCTGCTGCGCGTCGTTGTAGATGCCGGTGCAGCCGGGCGTGATGCGCGCATCGGCTGAGGGACAGGTCATCTCGGTAAACACCAGCCCGGCGCCGCCGACGGCGCGCGCGCCGTAGTGCACCAGATGCCAGTCGCCGGGCAGGCCGTCCTTCGCCATGTACTGCGCCATCGGCGAGACGACGACGCGATTACGCAACTTCATTTCGCGCAGATGAAACGGCGCAAACATGGGAGGCACGTTGCGCCTCTGTTTCCCCCCTGCGGCTGGTTGGTCCGGCGGTGCAATTAACTCGGTACGTGCGACTTCTTCATTCCACCAATTCTCCAGCTCGGCGACGCTCTTCGCATCGCGCATGCGCATGTTCTCGAAGGTGATCGCCTTCGAGCGGCTCATCACCGAGAAATTAAACTGCACTGGATGCATGTTCCAGAACCGCCGCACGTTCTCAAACCAGGCCAGCGAGACGTTGGCCGAGTGCTGAATGCGGTCGGCTTCTTCACGACGGGTCGCCTCGTAGTCGGCCAGGGCGGCGCGCAGATCTGCGTTCTTCGACAGCGGGTGGCGCGCGATCGACGCGTTCAACGCAATCGCATCCTCGAGCGCGAGCTTGGTGCCGGAGCCAATTGACCAATGCGCCGTGTGCGCGGCGTCACCCAGCAGCACAACATTCTCGTGGCTCCACTTTTCACACTTGATGGTGGGAAAGTTGCGCCAGATCGAGCGGTTGGTCAGCACCTTGTGACCAGCCAACACATCGGCGAAAGCGGTTTCGCAATAGGCCGCGGTGCGAGTTTCGTCCTCGACCGTCAAGCCGGAATTCTTGAACGCCTCGTCCGTCGTCTCAAACACGAAAGTGCATTGCGGCGCATCGCCTGGCTTGGTAAACATGTAGGCGTGCAGGTTCCAGATGCCATGCTCGTTCTCCTTGAACGCGTAGGTGAAGCCAGGCAGTTCCATGTCGGCACCAAGCCAGCAGAACTTGTTGCTGCGCAGATCAGCCGAAGGTTTGAAGTGCTGCTTCCACGTCTCGCGCACGGCGCTGGCGATGCCGTCGGCGGCGATCACCAAATCGGCGTTGCGCGCCGCTTCGTCAATCGACGGCGCGCTGGTCTGGTACACCACTTCGACGCCCAACTGCGCTGCGCGAATCTGCAAAATACCCAGCATGGTGAGGCGGCGCAGACCGGAAAAACCATGGCCGCCCGAGGTCATCACATGGCCTTTGTAGCGTACGTGAATGTCGTCCCAATAGGCGAAACTTTGCGCGATATTGCGATAGCTCGGCTCGTCGGCTTTGCGCAAGTTTTGCAGCGTTTCATCGGATAGCACGATGCCGAAACCGAACGTGTCGGTCGGCGCATTGCGCTCGATCACGCGGATCTGCGCGTTCGGGTTGGATTTTTTGAGCAGGATCGCGCTGTACAAACCTGCCGGGCCACCGCCCAACACTTCTACTTTCATTGCCGCCGTCCCTTGCCGTTGTACTTCGCGCTGTACTTCATCGTGATGCGTGACCGCATTGCTTCGCTGCTATGCCTCGCCGTGATGCCCGCCCCTACCCCGCGTAACCGGCTCAACTCTGGTTCGGTATAATTACTTTAAGTCTAAAGTAATTTAATCAGGAGAGCAACATGCAAATCCTCCAACCGCCCGATTGGGTCAAGCCGCGCGGCTACGCCAACGGCATCGCCGCGCGCGGCACGCTGGTGTTCGTGGCCGGCCACGTCGGCTGGGACGCCACCAAACCCGACGCCACCGGTCGCCCGACTTGGCCTGCGCTCGACTTTGCCGGACAAACCCGGCAGACCCTGCTCAACATCGTCGCGGTGTTGAAGGAAACCGGCGCCAAACCCGAACACATCGTGCGCATGACCTGGTACATCCGCGACCGCGATGAATACGTCGCTGCCTGGCCGGCCATCGGCGCGATCTACAAAGAGATCATCGGCAAACATTTCCCGGCGATGGCAGCGATTGGCGTGACAGCATTGGTCGAGCCTGAAGCGCGTCTGGAGATTGAAGCGACGGCAGTGATTCCAGATTAATGAGGTAGTTCTCGATGACTTTATTCAAGTACTCGTGCGCTCGGTCCGCCCGCGCCGCCGCCCTTTTTGCCTGCGCCATTGCGGTGACGATTGCGTTGACGTTTGCCGTGACGTTTGCAATGACCACGGCATCGCCAGTGCAAGCGCAACCCTATCCAACCAAGCCGATCCGCATCGTCGTGCCCTACCCGGCTGGCGGCGGCATCGACGTGATGTCGCGTCTCATCGCACAGCGCTTGGCAGCGCGCTTCGGCCAGGCAGTGGTGGTGGAGAACAAGCCGGGCGCCGGCACGCTGGTCGCGGCCGAGACGGTGGCGCGCGCCGCGCCCGACGGCAGCACGCTGATGATCACCACTGACGCGACCATCACGATCAACCCGCACCTCTACGCCAAGCTGCCCTACGACGCGGCAAAAGACTTTGCGCCGATCACACAACTGGTGTTGCTCAACCAATTGCTGGTGGCGAACGCAGAGTTGCCCGCGAACAATCTGCGCGAGCTGATCGCGCACGCCAAAGCCAACCCGGCCAAACTCAATTACGCGTCTTACGGCATCGGCAGTCAGCCGCATCTGGCAATGGAAATTTTAAAAAGCCAGGCGGGTATCGACATCGTGCATGTGCCGTACAAGGGAATCCCGCAAGCGGTGCCGGCGGCGATTGCCGGTGAAGTGCAGATGACGTTTTCTGGCGCGGCGTCGACGCAAGTACACATCAAGAGCGGACGGTTGAAGCCCATCGCGATTGGCGGCAAGGCGCGTCTTGCGCTGCTGCCCGACGTGCCGACATTCGCCGAGCAGGGCTTTCCGGATGTGCCAGCCAACGCGTGGTTTGGGCTGTTCGCACCGGCGGCGACTCCGCCGGAGATCATCACGCGTCTGCACGCAGAGGTGACGCGAATTCTCAAAGACTCCGAGTTCTTGCAAAAAGAAATTCTCGCCAAGGGCTATGAGCTGGCGGCCAGCACGCCCACTGAGTTTGCGGCGTTTTTGCTGGACGACAGCCGGCGCAACGCCAGTGCCGTCAAAATCTCCGGCGCGCGTGCGGAGTGAAGACGGCACCTAAAGCAGGCCGGGCCTCACGGGCACCCAAAGCGGGCCGGGCCTCACGGGCACCCAAAGCGGGCCGGGCCGCACCGGCACCCAAAACATCCCACCCCGCACCGGCCCCAAAGCCGGTCTGGGGCCACTTCGATCAAGCCGAGCTCGACCGGCAGTACAACAGCCGCGCCACGGTGCCCGATTTCACCGTCTATACCAAGCGCTATGCCGAGCTGACGCTGGAAGCCAAAGCGAGTGGCACCTGCCGGGAGAACCTGCGCTATGGCGATGGCACAGAGGAGACCTTCGATTTCTACCCGGCAGTCACCCCGGCCGTTTTGCCGGACTCGACCTCGGCAGAAGACGGACCGCAGAGCAACGTAAGCAGCACCGGCGCGCCGGTCCTGGTGTTCCTCCACGGCGGCGACTGGCGCGCCCTGTCAAAAGACGACAGCGGCTTCGCCGTCCCCGCTTTCAACGCTGCGGGCGTTGCATTCATCGCGCTCAACTTTGGTCTCGTACCCAATCTCACCATTCCGCAAATGGGCGCGCAAGTACGCCGCGCGCTGGCGTGGATCGCGCGCAACATCGCAACCCATGGCGGCGACCCGGCACGCATCTTTATCGCGGGTCACTCGTCCGGTGCCAATTTGGTCGCGCAACTGTTGATCACCGATTGGGCCGGCGAATTTGATCTCGCAGCAGACGCGATCAAGGGCGCAACGTTCATGAGCGGCCTGGGTGATCTGGAGCCGGTGCGGCGCTCGTTTCGCAACGCTCACCTCAAACTCAACGACACCATGGTGCAAGCCGCATCGCTGTTGCAGCACGCGCCGCGCGCCCGCTGCCCCCTTCTGGTCGCATTCGGCGCAAACGAAATGCCTGAGTATCACCGCCAGAGTCAGGCGGTTGCCGCGCACTGGCGGCGGCATGGCTTGCCGGTCGAAGTATTCAAGCTGGCCGAACGCAATCACTTTGATGCGGTGCTTGAATGGGCGGAGCCGGCGAGCGCTTTGTTCAAGGCAAATCTGGCGATGATCAACAAGTCCAGCACCCCCACCCCATCCTGAATCAGAACTGGCGCTTCCAACGCACACAGGCACCACCACACACAAGCACCATCACACACAAGCACCATCACGCACAAGCACCATCACGCACAAGCAACTTCGCCACACCCGCGTCGCGGGCATTTTGTCGCGCCGGTGCCAACCTGCGAAAATCGGCAAAGACGCGCACCATTTCGCCTTTCCAACTTACGCTCCCAAAGGAGGATTTCGATGAACACGGTTCAAAGTGCACTGGCCCGGAAAAGCGGTGCCCTCATACATGTACGTTCCGGCGACATGGTCGTCAAAGCGCTGCTACAGATGCGGGACAATCGCGTCCGCTCGGTGCTCGTGATCGACGACGAGGTACTGGTCGGCATCGTGACCCAGGGCGACTGCGCCATCAAAGTGCTGCTGCCGGGACTCGATGCGAAGCAAACAGTGGTCAGCCAGGTGATGACGCGCGACCCCATGACGGTCAAGTTGAGCGACCCGCTGGAGGCGTGCATGAGCCTGATGGCTGCAAGGGGGTTTCGGCATCTACCGGTACTCGAAGAGGGCAAGGTCGTGGGCGTGATCTCCATCGGGGACGTAGTCAAGGACATCATCCACGACCTGCAGCACAACGTGGGCGACCTGATGGGCTACATCATGACCGACGGTCCCGGGGGTTGACGACCGGCCGCGCCGGGTCGTGGCCCATTCGTCGCTCATGCGCGCGGAAACAACCTATCAAGACCACAAACGCATCAAGCTTTTAACCCCCTTCGAGGCACACCATGCAATCCTCCACCAAAGCGCAATTCCACTGGGACGACCCGCTGCTGCTCAACGAACAACTGACCGAAGACGAGCGCATGGTGCGTGATGCGGCTTACGAATATTGCCAATCGAAACTCGCGCCGCGGATTCAGCAAGCGTTTCGCCATGAAACGACCGATCCGGAAATCTTCCGCGAAATGGGTGCCATCGGCCTGCTCGGCCCGACCATCCCCGAGCAATACGGTGGCCCGGCGCTCAACTACGTTTGTTACGGTCTGATCGCGCGCGAAGTCGAGCGCATCGACTCCGGCTACCGCTCGATGATGAGCGTGCAATCGTCACTCGTAATGGTGCCGATCAACGATTTCGGCTCGGACGCGCAGAAGAAAAAGTACCTACCCAAACTGGCCGCCGGTGAATGGATCGGCTGCTTCGGCCTGACCGAACCGAACCACGGCTCCGACCCCGGCTCGATGATCACGCGCGCCAAATCGGTCGATGGCGGCTTCCTCGTG
>JAYVSR010000156.1:0-4041 GCA_043775155.1 Burkholderiales bacterium
TATGCCTGCTTCCGTGAGCAGGCGCACGGCATCTTTGACGCGGTCAAATTGGCCAATCACGTCGAGCCCGCCTTCGGTGGTCAACTCCATGCGCCGCTCGGGGACCAGACACACATCGTGCGGGCGTACCTTGACGGCGATTTGCAGCATCTCGCGGGTGACAGCGGCCTCCAAGTTCATCCGCGTTTTCAATTGCCCGCGCAGATCGAACACGTCTTTGTCCTGAATATGGCGGCGGTCTTCGCGCAGATGCAGGGTGATCAGGTCAGCCCCGGCTGCTTCAGCTTCGAGCGCCGCCTTGATCGGGTCCGGATAAGCTGTGCCGCGCACCTGGCGCAGCGTGGCAACGTGGTCAATGTTGATGCCGAGTTTGAGAGGCGGTGTGGACATGATCTAGAGTGTAAGCAGTTGCGAAAACACTTGGCGCGTCGCCAGCGGGCGGCCATTCATTTGATGTTGAATCAGCATGCGCATCAGTTGCTTTGCCTCTGAAGCGGTGCGCGGATGGGCGAACTCGCTGCTGTCAATATCGAGCAAGGTTTGTCCGGCCAACTCGACATCATACGACTCGCTGCTCTCGAGACGGCGCGGGCCGCGTCCCGGGATGTAGGCATAGCGCGCACCGGCATCGACCAGTTCGCCAGTGTCGGTATCGTGGGTCAACACCAGCGCGTAGCCGGTTTCCTTGAGCAGGGATTTTTCGAAACTGCGCAGCACTTGCGCCTCGGGTGCATGGCAAGCCAAGCGCGCCAGTGCGTCTTCGTAGCAGTCAAACAAGCTCTCGTGCGCATCGTCGCGGGCGAGTAATTTGAGCATGAGCTCATTGAGATAGAACCCGCAAAACAGGCGCGCTGGCGGCAACGGCGGCAACCCGCCCTGCCATTCGGCTTTTTTTAGCGTGCGTAAATCACCGCGCCCTGACCAGGATAAATTGAATGGCTGGAACTGCATCAACGCGCCGCTGCGCGAGCGACGCGCGCCTTTGGCGACCAGTGGCACGCGACCGCTGGTGCGCGTGAACACCTCGACGATCAGGCTGGTCTCACTGTAGGGATAGGTGTGCAGCACATAGCCGCGCTCTTCATCGTGTTTACGAGAGCGCGCCGTGGCGGATGCTGGTGGTGCGGGCGCAGGTGGGGGTGGAGATACAAGCGCCGGGTTCGCAGCTACGCTGCCGCTCATCACTGGTATCCGAGTGACTTGAGCATGGCGGCGCTATCGGCCCAGCCACCTTTGACCTTGACGAATACTTCGAGATAGACCTTGCCATCGAACAGGCGCTCCATGTCGAGGCGCGCTTCAGTGGCGATGCGTTTCATCCGCTCGCCTTTGGCACCGACCAAAATCGACTTGTGGCCCTGACGGTCGACCAGCACCGTGGCATGAATCCGCCGCAACCGCCCTTCTTGCTCAAATTTTTCAATCGCGACTTCGCAGCCATACGGCACTTCTTCACCCGACAGGCGAAACACTTTTTCGCGGATCAATTCGGCGGCGAGAAATTTTTCCGAACGATCAGTCAGTGTGTCAGCGTCATATTGCGGATCGCCTTCGGGTAAATACTTCGCCAACTCTTCGAGTAACTGATCGACGCCTTTGCCGGTCTTGGCCGATACCGGAATGATCGCCGCATAGTCGCGCTTGCCGCTCGCTTCCTTAATCAACTTCAACAGCTCGTTCGGGTTCTTGATCCGGTCCGCCTTGTTCAGCGCCAGCACCACACAAGGCGCTTCTTTGAGCCGCGCCGTGACGGCGTCATCTTCCGGTCTAAAGCCGGTTGACTCAATCACCTGCACCACCACATCTGCTTCCGACAACGCGGTATCGACCGAGCGATTCATGGCGCGATTGAGCTGATTGCGGTGCTGAGTCTGAAAGCCGGGGGTATCCAAAAACACATACTGTGCTGTGTCAGTGGTGCGCACACCGAGGATCCGGTGCCGTGTGGTCTGCGCCTTGCGCGAGGTGATCGACAACTTGACGCCAATCAGACGATTCAACAAGGTCGATTTGCCGACGTTCGGACGGCCTGCAATGGCGATGGAACCGGTACGAAATTTCACGTTACTTCACTCTTAATGTCGCTCGGCAACGCCGCCGGTTTTTCCGTCTCGCGCGCCTCCGGCTTGGCGCGCTTCGGCATTTCTTTTGGGCCTTCTTTAGGAGTCTCTTTCACAACTTCTTTCACTGATTCCGTGGGGACTTCCTTCGGTGCCGCTGCGTCACCCGACGCCAACGCACCGGTCTCGGTTTTGGCAGTGCGCGAGCGCTTGGTCTTTTTGGCCGGCTCTTTGGGTGCAAACTCCAGCGCTTTTTTCGCCGCTTGCTGCTCGGCGGCGCGGCGGCTGGCACCGGCACCAGTGACACGAATTTCCAACTTGGGGATCACGCATTCGACTTCGAATTCCTGATTGTGAGCCGCGCCGTGGGTCGCCACCACGTTGTAGGTCGGCAAGGCAATCTTGCGTCCCTGCAAGTACTCCTGCAACAGCGTCTTCGCATCTTTGCCCAGAGTCTGTGGGTCCACCGTTTCCATGATCGGGTGATACAGCTTGGCGATCGCGGCACGCGCCGCCAGAAAACCGCCGTCGAGAAACACGGCCCCAAACAAAGCCTCCAGTGTGTCAGCCAAAATAGACGGACGGCGAAAGCCACCGCTCTTGAGTTCGCCCTCGCCCAATCGCAAATAGTGCGCCAGCTCGATGCGCTGCGCGACTTCGTAAAGGGTTTGCTGCTTGACGAGATTCGAGCGCAGACGCGACAGATCTCCCTCGTCGAGCTTGGTATAGCGCTCGTGCAGCAGATGGGCGACCGCGCAATTGAGTACGCTGTCGCCGAGAAACTCCAGGCGCTCGTTGTGCGGCGTGCTGTGGCTACGATGCGTGAGCGCCTGCGTGAGCAGCTTGGGCGCGGAGAATTTATGGCCTAGCCGGGCTTCGAGTTCTGCGTTATCCATGCCCGGTCCGGCCACACCCTCTAATTACTCGTTGCTGCTGCCCGCGAATTCAAGCAATACGCTCAGATTCTTGAACATCGGGATTTTCTTGTCGTACTTGAAAGACACGATAATGCTGTTGCCCTCCTTGGTGACCTCCAAGTCCTTGCCGGAAATCGCGCTGATGTCGTCCACCTGAGCGCGGCGGTCAAACGATTTTTGGACCTCAACCACCGATTTTGCACCCTCTGCCGACGCAAACGCGGCCTTTTTGATCGTGTTGAATTCGGTAAATGCCGGCACGATCTTGAGTGCTGCCACAGCCACCAAAACGATCATCATGCAGATCAGAAAAATACCCAGCATACTGACGCCGCGCTGGCGTTGAATGGTTGTCGTCATGAATCCCCCCGTTGAGTTTAGTTAACCCCGCCAATGCGGGACAAATCGAAATTTAACGGCCAATTCCAGTGCATCCAGATACCGAATGCCCGGCCCACAATGTTTTCATCCGGTACGAACCCCCAAAACCGGCTATCGAGCGAATTGTCCCGGTTATCACCCATCATAAAGTAGTGACCCGGCGGCACGGTGCAGATCACACCTGCGTTATTGTAGAGGCAATTGTCCCGGTAGGGAAACGACCCTGCGACGCCGACATAGCTGCGATCATCACCTTCATCGTTGAGGACGCGATGCGGGCGGCCAGCAAAGATTTCTTCAATCTGATGCGCGTACGAGGCACGTTCGCGATGCAAATAGTCGGGCAACCCTTTGACCGGCACCACAACGCCATTGATCGTCAGGCGCTTATTTTGGTAGGCCACCTTATCGCCGGGAATCCCCACCACCCGCTTAATGTAGTCAGCCGACGGATCAACCGGATAACGAAACACCATCACATCGCCGCGTTTCGGGCTGCCCATGTCGATAATTTTTTTGTTGATCACCGGCAAGCGGATGCCGTAGGTGAATTTATTGACGACGATGAAGTCGCCCACCAACAGCGTCGGCACCATCGATGGGCTGGGAATCTTGAACGGCTCGACGATGAATGAGCGGACGCCAAACACAATCGCGATGACCGGGAAAAAACTGGCGAAAAA
>JAYVSR010000157.1:0-3167 GCA_043775155.1 Burkholderiales bacterium
GATCAAGCGATTGACGCGCGCCAGATCCAGCGGCGGCCGGGCGGCGGTGTCCGGCGGGTGCGGTGCGTTCATAGCCTGATCTCCGGTGAGCAGTCGGCACGATTGCCAACTGAACGATAGGCCTTGTGCGGCAAAATTTCAATAGCTGTCTGCGGAATGATCCGGACGCAACGCAAACAACACCCCCAGCGCGACCAAAGACAGCACCGCGGAAATCACCAATGCGGCGTGCCCACCCATGCCGTCGAGCACCAAGCCAAACGCATACGGCGCCCCCGCCTGCATCACCCGCGCGCCGACGCCGAGCCAGCCCTGCGTCAAGCCATAGCCCGCCGCGCCAAACAAGGCCAGCGGCAGCGTACCCTTGGCGATGGTGATCATGCCGTTGCCCGCGCCATGCAACAACGCGAACAACGCTGCCAGCAGCACCGGAACACCAAACGCCACCGGAGAGTCCGACACCAGCGCGACCCCACCGAACATCCCCAACACCACACACGCCAACGGATGCAACGCCGTGGCCACCCGCGCAGTGATCAGCGCATGCACCCGATAGCGGCTGATCACCCCGAACTCCACCAACCGCGCCGCCACTTGCGCCGGGCCGAGCAGCGCAGCCGCCAACACCGCACCCGCAGCACCGGCACCCATCGATGCCAGCAAGCCCGGCAAGTGCGAGGCATAGGCCGAAGTAACGAAGGCGGTCGCCGCAAAATAAATGCCGAGCAACAACATGTCAGTGCCGCGCGAGCGCGGCGTCGGCACTACGCTCGACTGCGTGGCAGAGGGGGCGGCACCCGACACAGCAGAATTGACGTACGCCGGCGCAGTAGTCGTGTCTGAAGCCGCAGCGGCAGCATGCGTACCCGCCACCACCTTCGGAATCAACCGCCAATTCACCGGCAGCGCAATCAGCAGATGCAACGCCGACCACACAAAACACGCGCCACGCCAGCCGATCTGCGCGTCCATATACGCAGTCAACGGCCAACCCACCGTACTGGCAAACCCCGCGATCAAGGTAATGCCAGTGATCGGCTTCCTCGCATCAGTGCCATAAATCCGCACCAACGCCGCGAACGCCGCATCGTACAAACCCATCGCCATCCCCGCACCAAGAATGCACCAGGCGGCGAACAGCAGTGCCACGTTCTGAGCGCAACCGAGCATCACCAAGCCGGTCGCCAACACGCCGTTCGACCAGATCAACATATTGCGGCCACCGGCCTTGTCAATCGCGCGCCCCACCAACGGCCCGCACGCGGCCATCACCAACAGCGACACCGAAAACGCGCCGAACACCGTCGCGCGTGTAATGCCCAGATCACGCGCAATCGGCGCCGCCAGAATCGCGGGCAGGTACGTAGACGAAGCCCAGGCAAGAGTCTGCGTTGCGCCCAATGCACACACGATCGCCAGCCGCCCCTGCACGGCACGCGGCTGGCTCATTCTTTCGCTCTGCCTGAATACGACCTCATCGCCATGAGCAGCCTTGAGTCTTGATCGGATAGCCTTGTTATGCACCGATACGCCTTCGGTGCCTGCAAAATACTTGTGGAACTTTTCTACTTCAAAATTAAAAACTTCTAGAATAATATCCGTAAGCGCAACCCGTGTTCTGTAAAAGTGGAGCAAGCAAATTTGCGATTTAACAGTGCAAGGCCCTGTGTACAGGTCCGTTCGATGCCTAACGGCATTGCCGTCGCGACCGGCCAGCACGTTGATGATCCAGTCAAATTTCGTACCTTACATGCCTTGGCCGGCTGAACGGCATTGACCGAGTCCCGCTTGCAGGCCGGGATCCGGCTTCGGCGTCATCTCGCCGGCGTGGCGCAACTGCGACGCGCTGCGTATTCCCGCTCCGACGCGATGGCAGCCGTGCTGCGCCTCAAGGCATGGCAATCAGACCGCCTCGCGCGCACCTATCCCGACCTCCTCGGCAGCCCGCGCTATCACGATGCGGCGCGGTTTTTTCTTGATGAAATGTACGGGGCGAAAGATTTTTCGCAGCGCGATGAAGATGTCGAGCGCATCCTCCCCAAGCTCACCGCCCTGTTGCCGGCCACCGTGCTATCGGCGATCGCCGATGCGGTAGAACTCGACGAACTCTCGGAAACACTTGATCAAGCAGTGACGCACGCGCACAACGCGGCCAATCCGGCTGCTGCGCCGGTCACCGAGGCGAGCTACGCCGCCGCCTACCGGACTGGCTCGCAACGCAGTGCGCGCGAACACCAGATCAGGTTAACGCACAACATTTGCCAGGCGGTGGACCAGCTCACCCATATTCCGTTGCTGCTCACCACGCTCAAAATGATGCGCGCGCCCGCCCGGATCGCCGGATTATCTGAATTGCAGCGCTTCCTTGAAAGTGGCTTTGTCACCTTCAAAGGCATGCAGGGCGCAGACGAATTTATTGACATCATCAGCCGCCGCGAAACCTTGCTGATGGAGCGCTTGTTTGCCGGTGTCCCGGCGCCTTTTTCACATCCCCTTTTGCCTGCAGCGGTCCTGCCCCAAGCCGCCTTTGCGGCGTACCGCGAAACCGGATAAGCTGCGGATTCCTGCGCGAGGGGGCGTGGATTTCATCTAACGGAGACAAGACCATGACTGACAAAGTTTGGCTAAAACAGTATCCCAAAGGCGTGCCGGCCGAGATTGACTACAGTGCCTACACCTCATGCAAGCAGTTGTTTGAATCCTGCTGCGCCAAGTTCAAAGACCTGCCGGCCTACTCGAACCTCGGCCTCACCATCAGCTACGCCGAACTCGACGCCAAGTCGCGCGACTGCGCCGCATTTTTGCAGTCGCTGCCGGGCCTGAACAAAGGCGACCGCGTCGCCGTGATGATGCCCAATTTGTTGCAGTACCCAATCGCGATTTTCGGCATTCTCAGAGCCGGGATGATCGTGGTCAACGTCAACCCGCTCTACACCCCGCGCGAACTCGAACACCAGTTAAAAGATTCGGGCGCGAAGGCGATCATCATCGTCGAGAACTTCGCCACCACCTTGCAGCAGGTGATCAAGGCAACGCCGGTCGAGCATGTCATCACCACACAGATCGGCGACATGCTGCCGGTGCCGAAGCGCTGGATCGTCAACTACGTGATCAAGAAGGTCAAGAAAATGGTGCCCGATTGGCGCATCGACGGCTCGATGACGTTC
>JAYVSR010000158.1:0-3501 GCA_043775155.1 Burkholderiales bacterium
TGTGCCATTTTTGTCTCCTCATCGGCCTTCAAATTGGTGGCCGCGTATACTCGATTATCCCCCGATTTATCGCTTGATCAATCATTCAAGGAGTGCAGAAATGGACATCGCAAGAGAGGAAAAACTGGCCATCATCGAAACCGTGGAAAACTGGGCGGTTTGGCGTGACGCCGGCGACTGGGAACGTTTCAAGACGGTGTGGCACGACGACGGCTGGATGTCGGCGACCTGGTTTCAAGGGCCGGCGCTGGCGTTCATCGAGGTGAGCAGAACCGGTTTCGAGAAGGGTGTGTCGATCCTGCATTTTCTCGGCGGCTCGTCAGTGGACTTGCAGGGCAATCGCGCAATCGCGCAAACCAAGATGACGATCAATCAGCGTGCGACGGTGGATAACGTAGAGGTTGATGTGGTGTGTACCGGGCGGTTTTATGACTTCTTCGAAAAACGTGGTGTGGGCACTGCGGGCGAGTGGAAGATCGTGCGCCGTCAGCCGATTTACGAGAAGGACCGGATGGATGTGGTGGATCCGAATGTGCAGCTCAAGCTGGATGTAGATTTGCTCGGGCAGTTCCCTGAAGGCTACCGGCACCTCGCCTATTTGCAGAGCAAGGTCGGTTTCAAGATCAAGCGCGACATGCCCGGGTTGAAGGGCGAGGTGGTGCAGGCGCTGTATGCGCGCGGTGCGAAGTGGCTGGCGGGTGAGCCGGCCTGGGATGCGCCACCGGTACGCAGTGGCATCTGACGCGGGTTTGCTGCCAGGCGTGACACCGGCGGGGCGTAACACCAACGTGTCGGGTTACACCGGCGGTACGTAGTAGCGCGTCGGTTTGAGTTCGTACTCGGCGTGCGCGTGCAGCTTGCCCAGAAAGTGCGCGTGCTCCGAGACGAACAGATCACGCACAATGCCCTGCGTGAGGCGGTTGACACCAATGGTGAGGCCCGGAATGTCGCCCGCGAGCTGGCCGTGACTCATGCTCGCACCCCAGTTGAAAATATGTACATTGCCGAGCGCAGGTGACTCGCTTGCGCTGCGCGCTTGCAACTGGAACGCGTCACCCAGATAGGGGAAGCGCGCGGCTTCTTCGTTGGTGGCGGCGGTCGCCGCACCCACGCGGTCACGCCAGGTGATGGCGTCTGCGCGAAAGTATTTGAGTTCAGCGCGCTCCATCATGTCGACGTCGAACCCGGTACCGAAGATGACGGCGTCGAATTCGTATTGACCGTGCGGCGTGGTGGCGGTGACGCCGGTTGCGTGCGCGTGTAGATCAGTCCACGGCGCGGCAAAGCGGATCGAGAAGCCGGCGAAGCGGTCACAGCGCAACACTGATTCATGCGGCGGCGGCACCTGCTCGTCCATGATGTAAGTGAAAAATTTCCAGCGCGTCTGGTCATCGAGCGCGGCGTAGCCGTTTTGAAAACCGGGGAACGCCGCCCATTTCGATTTGTTGATCTGCGGCAGCGTCGGGCGGCGCGAGAACATCGTCACCGCTGCTGCGCCAGCTTCGAGCGCTGCGCCGGCATTGTCGAACGCTGAGGAGCCGACACCGAGCACACCGACACGTTTGCCTTTGAGCCCAATGAAATCGATGGCATCCATTGAGTGAAACACGCGGTTGTTGGCATGCGCACTCGACGCATCGAAACTTTTGAACTCTGGCCACCGCGGTGCCCCGCTGCCGTCGCGACCGAGGGCGAGTACGACTTTGCGTGCATAGATCGTCTCGGTACCGCGCGGGCCGCGCAGTTGCGCCTTCAGCAGCGAGCCAGCGGGTTCGAGGTCAGTCAAGGCGGTTTCATTCTCGACCGGTACGCCTGCCATGTGCCGCACCCACAAAAGATAGTCGCGCCACTCGAGCGTACCGATCTTGTAGAGCTGGTCCCAGCCATCAGCGCCGAGCAGCGCTTCATACCAGGCGCGGAATGTGAGCGAGCCGACACCCAGGTCAGGGCCGACTAAGTGTTTCGGTGAACGCAGCGTCGGCATGCGCGCGAAGGTGCTCCACGGTCCTTCGTCTCCACGCGCGCCACGGTCGATCACACGCAGGTTGCGCACGCCATCGCGCAACAGTGCGAACGCAGCGGTCTGGCCACACATGCCCGCACCGGCGACGAGAACATCGAGTACGGGCTTGCCATCAGGGCCCGTAGCTGCAGGCATCCAGTTCGCCGCCGGATAGTTAAGGCACCTCAAATCATGCCGCGCCTGTTCTTCTTGCAGTGCGAGCAAATTGCCGGCAGGGGCGTTGTTTGCATTCATAATTACGATTATCGCCAATCATTGAACCTGTCACATGATAGAACTCCCCTGCTACTACAGCCTCTCATCGCCGTGGGCCTATCTCGGCGGGCCGCAGTTGCAGGACATCGTGCGCCGCCATCACGTCAAGCTGGTGTTGAAGCCGTATGACTTTCAGGCGATTGCAGCCGTTACCGGCAGCGTGCCGCTGCGCACCCGGCCCGAACCGCGCCGCACCTATCACGCGGAGGAGCTGGCGCGCTGGAGCAAACACCTCGGTATGCCGCTGACCTTGCAACCGAAGTTTTATCCTTGGGTCGTGACCGACCCGGACTGGAACAAGCGCCCTGGCTGGATGGTGATTGCGGCGCAGCAGCGTGGTCTCGATGCGTTCCGTCTCTCGCACGCGCTGCTGCGCGCGTTGTGGGCGGAGGAGCGCAACACCGCCGATGAAAAAGTGCGCATTGCGGTTGCTGCGGAGAATGGCATGGATGGCGCCGCACTGGTCGCGGTAGAGACATCAGCCGAGGTGCAGGCGATCTACAGGCGCAACACCGGCGAGGCGGTGGAGAAAGGTGTGTTCGGCGCGCCAACCCTGATCCTCCACGGCGAGCGCTTCTGGGGACAGGATCGTTTCGACTTTCTGGACCGAGCGCTGGACGCTACGCGTATAACACCCGCTTAGCTCACTGGCCGAAAAGCTTTGGTGGAAGCGGTTCTTGGGCCATCACTGACCTGAAACCCTTGGTACACAAGGCTCAGCAAGCGTCAATTACGTTTAAAATGGACTTAGGGTTTCTGCGTTGACTGAGCCGGCGTTGCCGCATCAACGGCCTTCTCGCCGAAATGTGTGAGATAGAGCAGCAACAGCATTTTTACTTTCGTCTTTTCCTCAAGCGTCGCATTACTGCCAATTCCCGCAGCAGCGGCATTGATTCCGGTAGTCTGCTCCGCCGGCATGGTCTGCACGCTGGCGACGAGGACGCCAAGCATGCCTTGCGCTTGCACGAGACTTATGGTGCTTGCCTTTGCCTCCGCCAGCTTGATCCGGGAATACGCGCGATCCCGATCTACCTGGGTGGATACCACCGCCAAAATGCTCTCCAATACCAGCGCCGGCCCGTACATCATGTTCTCGCCGGTATTTTTGTCTTTGCCAACGAAGAATCCGCTGCGCAAAAACGCGATGCCGGAAAACGCCGCAATGGTGACTTGTAGCACGTGTGTCAGAGGGCTGTCTGGCGGTGCACCAAACGTGACCTTCA
>JAYVSR010000159.1:0-7074 GCA_043775155.1 Burkholderiales bacterium
AAGTGGTACCCCAAGGGCCGTGACGGCAAGACCACGCTGTTCAACGATCTGCCAAAACAATATGCGCGCAATGTGAATCGCACCGAAGCGCCTTACGACCGCAAGCGTGGTCAGAACCCGGGATTGAGCGACGCCGAAATAGCGGACGTGGTGGCATTCATCAAAACCCTCGACGACGGGTTCAAGCAGCAGGGGCAGTAGGCTGTATTGCGTCGTCCAGACTGCGCCGCTGAAGCAGCGTCAATCACACCGCAGAGGTGTGGCTCGCGCAACGCGGGCAACTGGTTCCACGCACATAGTGTGGCGATGTTTGCTCTTCGGGCGACACCACGGCGCGGCAGTTGAAGCACTCGGCATAGCCTGCTTCGGTCAGCGCTGGCGTCAAGGCTACACGCCGGTCAAACACGAAGCAATTTCCATGAAAGTGGCTCCCACCAACGGTTTCAAAGTATTTCAGAATACCGCCGTCGAGTTGGTACACATTCTCATACCCCTCATCCTGCATGTAGAGCACCGCCTTTTCACAGCGGATGCCGCCAGTGCAAAAAGTGACAACGGTCTTGTCTTTGAGTGCACTGTCGAACTGATGCAATGCCTCGGGAAACTCGCCGAACGAATTGATCTTCGGGTCGAGCGCGTGCTCAAACGTGCCGATGTCCACTTCAAATCCGTTGCGGGTGTCGAGCAGTGCGACTTCACGTCCGGCATCGTCGATTCCGGCGTCGAGCCAGCGCTTGAGCGTCGCCGCATCAACGTGCGGCGCGCGCTCGGCGATTGGCCGAATCTGCGGATGCTTCATGGTGATGATCTCTTTTTTGATCTTCACGAGCATGCGATTAAACGGTTGATGGTCTGACCAACTTTCTTTGGGTACCAGACCGGCGAAACGCTCGTCGCTGCGCAGCCAGTCGAGCACGGCATTGAGTTTGCCGGGCAGCCCGGCGAGAAACAAATTGATGCCCTCGGGCGCCAGCAACACCGTGCCTTTGAGATTTGCACTGGTACAGGCGGTGCGCAATTGCGCGCGCAAGGCGGGAAGATCGTCTAACTCGACGAAGCGATAGGCTGATACGTTCAGGTAGGTCATGGGGAGAATTATAGAAGGTGGATAATCTCGCTCTTCGCTGTGCCCTGCGGGCTTGCCGTCCGGCTCGAACCGACGTAAAAAAATGAACGTACAGCAATGACGAAATGTACTGACACGATGCTTGGCTTGTTTTTCGCACGCGTGGCGCGCAGTTTGGCGCCGTTGCCGGCACTGTTGGTCCCGCTCTGCGCCCTTACCGCTTGGTCTGCCCACGCGCAATCAACCTGGCCTGCGCGTGAAGTCAAAATCATCATCGGCTTCTCGGCCGGCGGCACCACCGACATCATCACCCGCACGCTTGCGCCGGAGCTCACAAAGCTGTGGGGCCAGCCGATCGTGATCGAGAACCGCACTGGCGCTGGCGGCAATATTGGCGCTGAAATGGTAGCGAAATCGAAACCGGACGGTTACACGCTCTTCATGGGCTCGGTGGGTCCGCTCGCTGTCAACGCGTCGCTATACAAGTCGATGCCGTTCGACAACCTCAAGGACCTGGCGCCGGTCTCGTTCGTCGCCGACGTGCCGAACATGCTGGTCTACAACCCGAAGGCGATGCCGGCAACAAGCTTCAAGGAGTTCATCGCACTCCTCAAGGCGAACCCGGGCAAGTATTTTTACGGCTCGACCGGCAGCGGCACGACTTCACATCTCTCGGGCGAGCTGCTGCGCGCGCAGGCGGGTGTTGACATCACGCATGTGCCGTACAAAGGCGCGGTCGCGCTCAATGATGTGCTGGCGGGTGAATCGGTGCATTTCATGTTCGCGACGATTCCGTCGGCGATCCAGCATGTGCGCGCCGGCAAGCTGCGCGCTGTCGCGGTGACCAGTCTGCGACGTTCGGGCGGCATCCCCGATGTGCCGACGGTATCGGAATCCGGTTATCCCGGTTTTGATGCTTCGTCCTGGTTCGGTCTGGTCGGGCCGGCGGGATTGCCGCACGAGATCGCGTTGAAAATTTCCGCCGATATCGCCCGCGTGCTCAAACAGCCGGAGATGCGTGAACGTTTCATCAGCCAGGGCGCTGATCCGGTCGGTTCCACCCCGGAAGAGTTCGGCAATCATATGAAGAACGAAACCGCCAAGTGGGCACGCCTGGTCAAATCATCCGGCGCGAAGGCGGACTAGAGCGTGGATTGACTTCCCGTTCAATATTTTCAACCAACATATCCTTCCAAAACCGTTGGGGGACAACGGCCTTAAGACATATAATCACGGAGAATGGCTTGCACCAATACTCTTCGGCCAATTCATCAATTCAAAATGACCATCGTTGAACAATTCGCCCGCTTCGCCGTTGACTACCGCAAAGAGCCAATCGCGCCGGATGTCGCGCACCACACCAAGCGCGCGGTCGTCGACTGGTTCGCGGCGCTCCTCCCCGGCGCGGTGCTGCCGCCAGCCACTTCGCTTGAGACGGCGTTGGCCGAAGAACTCGGTCACGGCAAGGCGCGCCTGGCGCTGGGCGAGATCACCACCACGCGCACTGCGGCGTTGATCAACGGCAGCGCCGCGCACACGGCGGAAGTGGACGATATTTTCCGCGACGGCATTTATCACCCCGGCGCACCGACCATCGCGGCGGCGCTGGCACTTGCGCAGACGCGTGGCGCGAGCGGCGCCGAGTTGATGCGCGCCGTCATCGTCGGCTATGAAATTTCCACGCGCATCGGCGCAACGATGGGGCGTGACCACTACAAATACTTTCACAACACCGGCACCATTGGCTGCTTCGGCGCCGCTGCCGCGTGCGCCGAGTTGCTGCAATTGAACGAAAAGCAATTTGCCCATGCGCTCGCCACCGTCGCCACATTTTCGGCGGCGTTGCAACAGGCGTTTCGCATGGACTCGATGTCCAAGCCCTTGCATGCGGGCCGTGCGGCCGAAGCCGGCGTCACTGCGGCGCTGGCGGCGCAACAAGGCGTGACCGGCTCGTTCGACGTGCTCGAAGGCGACGCCGGTTATGGCAAGGCGCTGTCGCACGGCAACGCCGGGCCGGACTGGAGCCGCATCACGGCAACCCTGGGCAAAGACTTTCACATCAATCGCATGACGTTCAAGAACCACGCCTGCTGCGGCCATTCGTTCGCCGCCATCGATGGCGCGTTGGCAGTCAAGCAGTCGATGAACATCGCCGCCGGCGAGATCGCGCGCATCCGCATCGGCGCGTATCGCGCGACGCTCGAAGTCGCCGGCTATGAAACACCGCAGACGCCAGCCGAAGCGCGCTTCTCAACCAAGTACACCGTCGCCACTGCGTTGACGCATGGCAATGTACGCCTCGCCGCGTTCGAGCCACCGCGCATGACGGATGCAGCGACGCGCGAGCTGATGACGCGCATCGAGATGAGCATCGACCCCGAACTCGATGCAGCCTTCCCCAAGCAGCGCGCCGCGCGCGTGACCATCGAGACCAAAGACGGCCGCCGCATGGAGCATTTGCAGCCGACGCGCAAGGGCGATCCCGATATGCCGCTCACTGATGCGGACCTCGAAGACAAGTATCTCGAACTCGCCACGCCGGTGGTGGGTGATGCGCGTGCGCGCGTGTTGCTCAAGCAATTGTGGAACTTGGACGGCGAGCGCGATCTGTCCACACTCTGTGGCCGGTGACATCCAGATTTTCGATCATGATCACCGGGATACGCAACAAGTCTAAGGTTGGCCTGATCGCCCGCTTTCTCATCATCTGCACAGCCGTAGCAGTTCTTGCGTTCTCGTCACTGTTGTTTGCATACGGGTCAAATAACGATTGGTGGCTTTCTGTTGGTGCCGCAATAGCCGGCGCTGTGCTTCTATTTTTTGGAATTTTCGCCAGTATTGGCTCTGTCGTTGAATACGCTCAAGATCCTTTTGATAGCGTGTCGTACGAGGAGCCAAAGTTGGTTCTCACAACCGACCTCCTTGCGCCTCTCGAACAACGGATCGAAAATGAAATGCCACAGCCGCCCATACCGTCGCGAATTTCTCCACCTACTCCAGGCACTGGCTCCACACCTACTCAAGGCTAGTTCCTGATTCGCAGCGTTCAATTTTCAAATTTAGCCGTCATAGAAAACCATGTGCTATCTGATTACGATCGCCGTATCAATGCCAGTAGCGGATGCGCGAAGCATCATCGAGGCGGGCGGACTCTCAACGCGCTCATCATATCCGCACAAAAATGACCGATAAGACTCCTCGCTCAAATCCCTCCTCTCTCGCTCAAGCCCTATTCGCGCCGCGCGTGATCGCGCTGGTGGGAGCGTCAGGTGACGCCGCCAAGAACACCGCGCGCCCGCAACGCTATCTGCGTAAGCACGGTTACACCGGCTTGATCATGCCGATCAACCCAATGCGCAGCGAGATTCTTGGTGAGCCGGCCTACCCGACTGTCGTCGCTGCGCACGCTGCGTTGCTCGGCAACGGCACCGGACCGATTGAACACGCCTACGTGATGGCGCCGGGTGGTGCGGTCGAGCAGGCGGTGGAAGACTGCGGCGCCTGCGGCATTCCGGTCGTCTCCATTTTCAGCGATGGCTTTTCCGAGATCGGGCCGAAAGGCGTGGCGCGCCAACACAAGCTGGTGGAACGCGCCCGCGCTCTCGGCGTGCGCCTGCTCGGCCCCAACAGCATGGGCGTGGTGGATGTTCCGAACCACCTCTCGATCACCGTCAACGCGATTCTCGAAGCGGACGCGTTGCCGTCCGGCACGACCAGCGTTGTGTCGCAAAGCGGCACCATGTTGGGTACCTTGATGTCGCGCGGGATGGCGCGCGGATTGGGCTTTGCCAAACTGGTGTCGGTGGGCAACGAGGCGGACTTGGGCGTCGGTGAAATCGTTGATCTCCTGGTGGACGATGCGGATACACGCGTCATCACGCTGTTTCTCGAAACGGTGCGCGATGCGCCGCGCCTGGCTGCCGCGACGCGCCGCGCGCACGCTGCCGGCAAACCGGTGGTCGCGTTCAAGCTCGGGCGCTCGCGCTTGGGCGAAGCACTGGCCAAATCACACACCGGTGCGCTGGCCGGGGCCGATGCCGCGATTGACGCCTGGATGCGCGACTGCGGCATTCTGCGCGTGGACATGCTCGAGACCTTGATCGAAATCGCGCCGCTGCTGGCGGGACGTAAACCGGCGCTGTTGAATCACAAGCCGCGCGTGGCCGTCGTCACCACCACCGGCGGCGGCGCGGCGAGCGTGGTGGATCGTCTCGGCACACTCGGCATGGAAGCCTTCGCGCCGACCGATGCGCTCAAAAGTCAACTCGCAAAACACGGCGTGCGCGTATCCGATTCGCCCATCGTTGATCTGACGATGGCGAGTTCTGCCAAGCGCTATGGCGCGGTGCTGGAGACATTGCTTGCCTCTCCCGATTGCGATGCGGTGCTCGCGGTGGTTGGCTCGTCCGCGCAGTTTCACGCTGATTTTGCGGTGGAGCCGATTCTCAAAACGCCATGGAGCGCGAAGCCGCTCGCTGCGTTTCTCACACCGCACGCGGAACGCTCACTCACGCTGTTGGCTGAAAAAGGCATCGCTGCGTTTCGCACGCCAGAAGCTTGCGCCGATGCGCTGGCCACCTTTTTCCGCTGGCAAGAACCCCGGAAACCTTTGGTGGGAGCGGGTTCCATCCAAAACCCTCTCTTACCGCAGAAATCAACGCCGGACGAAGCAGACGCACTCGCACTATTCGCCTCGCTCGGCGTACCGGTGGTGCAAACCGCTGCCGCCGTCGCGCCGGACTACGTACACAAGGTGCCTTACCCGGTCGCGGCCAAGGTGCGCTCGGCCGACATCGCGCACAAGACCGAAGCAGGCGGCGTGCTGCTCGGCCTCACCAACGACGGCGAGTTCTTGCATCGGGTCGCGGCGATGCTGGCGAAGGTGCAAACGGCGCAACCGCAGGCGAAGATCGACGGCGTGCTGGTACAGCGGATGGAGAAGGGCCTGATCGAAGCGATCATCGGTTATCGGCATGATCCGATGGTCGGCCCGGTAGTGCTGCTTGGCAGCGGCGGCACGCTGGCGGAAATTTATCAGGACACGGCCTTGCGTCTCGCTCCGATTAGCGCTGATGAAGCGATGCAGATGATCGATGAGGTCAAGGGCCTCGCTGTGATTCGCGGCTATCGCAACCTGCCGCGCGGCGATGTGGCGGCGCTGGCGCAGGCGATTGCGGCATTCTCGCAGCTTGCGACACTGCCGGGCGCACCGGTGGCCGAGGCTGAAATCAATCCACTGATCATCAAGGCGGATGGCGTCGTGGCCGTCGATGGGCTGCTGGTGATGCGGGAGCCGGCGTGAGCCTTGCAAAATCACTTTCCACCCGCAATGCAATCGGCTTCCCAGCGGCTCTGGGAGCCATTCTTTGGGCGTTTCTCCTCTGTAGCGGTGTTTCCGCCCAAGAAGCGCGCTTTCCCGCCAAACCGATTCGCCTGATCGTCGGCTACGTCCCCGGCGGCGCCACCGACATCATCGCGCGCACCATCGCCGCCAAATTGACCAGCTCGCTCGGCCAGCCGGTGATCGTCGAAAACCGGGCCGGCGCCACCAGCAACATCGCCTCCGAATTGGTCGCCAAAAGCGTGCCCGACGGCTACACGCTGCTCCTCGGTTCCATCGCCAACGCCACCAACATGACGGCGTACAAGAGCCCCGGCTATGACACGCTGCGCGACTTTGCTTTCATCACGCAGACCATGAGCGCGCCTTCGGTGCTGGCGCTGCATCCCTCAGTGCCTTCCAAGAACCTGAAAGAGTTGATCGCGCTCGCCAAAGCACAACCGGGCAAACTCACCTACGCATCGAGCGGCACCGGCGGCTCGCCGCACTTGGCCGGTGAGTTGTTCAAGCTGCGCGCCGGGATCGATCTCTTGCACGTGCCGTACAAGGGCTCCACCCCGGCGATGACCGACTTACTTGGTGGCCAAGTGACGATGAGTTTTCAGACCGCGCTCTCCGCAATTCCGCACTTGCAAAGCGGCAAGCTCAACGTCATCGCGGTCGCCGC
>JAYVSR010000160.1:0-22139 GCA_043775155.1 Burkholderiales bacterium
GACGCCGCATTTCGCGTCACGCGATTGGAGCCGGACGCGGTGCCCGGCACTTGGGTGTACTACTGCCAGCACTTGACGCCGGCATTGATATGGCGCCCCAAGTGGCAACGACACGCCAACGGCGCGAGCGCGATGTGCGACATCGAAATTCACGTACCTGATGTTGCGGCGGCACTGCCGCACTATCGCCAAGCGACCCAATTAGATGCGCCGGAAACTGTTGGTGCAAGCCATTCTTCGTCAATTGTTTCGTTGCGAGAATGCAACATCCATCTGCGCGCAGCGCCCGGCCCCGCGCACATGCACGCCCTGACGTTTCGCGTCGCATCTCTCGCGCCGCTTGTCACCTTGCTGCGCGATGCCACGATCCACTATTCGCTCAACGGTCAAACGGTCACCCTCGACCCCACCGCCAGCTTCGGTGCCACGCTACAATTCTCGGCACTGGCGCGGTAGCTGCGTAGTTGCGTAGTTTCGTTCCTCGCGCTGTTGGTCCAAATTGAACCCCCTTTCTTTCCTTCAAGGAGATTTCATGCGCTTTTCTGCTTCCCTGATTGCCGCCGCCCTGCTCGCCTTATCAGCCAGCGCTGCGCAGGCCCAAACCAAATGGGACATGCCGACGCCCTACGCCGCCACCAATTTCCATACAGAAAACATCGTGCAGTTTGCTGCCGACGTGGACAAGGCGACGGCCGGCAAATTGAAAATTCAGGTACACGCCAACGCCTCGCTCTTAAAGATGAACGAGATCAAGCGCGGCATTCAGTCGGGCCAGGTACCGATTGGCGAGATTTTGCTCACCGCTTACTCAAATGAAAATCCGCTGCTCGAACTCGATGGCATTCCCTTCCTCGCCACCGGCTACGCCGATTCGATGAAGCTCTACAAAGCCTCGCGCAAGCCGCTCGACGATTGGTTTGGCAAGCAAGGGATGAAGATTTTGTTTTCGATTGCTTGGCCGCCACAGGGCATCTACTCAAAAAAACCGCTTGCCAGCGGCGCTGATCTAAAAGGGAGCAAGTGGCGCGCCTATAGCCCGGCCACTGCCAAAATGGCGGAGTTGCTCGGTGCCACACCGGTGCGGATTGAAGTGCCTGAGCTGTCGCAGGCGCTGGCCACTGGCGGTGTCGATAGCTACATCTCCTCCGGCGCGACCGGCTACGACACCAAGACCTATGAGCATGTGAAGAACTGGTACGACACCCAAGCCTGGCTGCCGAAAGACGCTGTGCTGGTCAGCATCAAAGCGTTTGACGCGCTCGACAAGCCGACCCAGGACGCGCTGCTCAAAGCCTCGGCCGATGCCGAAGCCCGCGGCTGGAAGGTCTCGCAAGAAAAGAACGACTGGTACAAGCAGCAGTTGCGGGAAAAAGGCATGAACATCGCTACGCCGTCGCCACAACTGATGAGCGACATGAAAAAAATCGGCGACGTGATGGTCGAAGACTGGCTCAAAAAAGCCGGTCCTGAGGGCAAAGCGATTGTTGACGCCTTCAAGAAAATGTAATGCAGAGTCTGTCTTCCTCGAAACTGCGCAGTTTTCTTGACTGGCTGTACGACGCCGCGGGTTACACCGCGGCGTTTTTCGTTTTCGCTGTCTTCGTCGTGATGATTGCCACCTCGGTGATGCGCGAGCTGTCGATCAAGACTGGTGGCGTCGAAGACCTGGTGGCCTGGTTGTGCGCCGCCTCGGCGTTCTTCGCCATGTCGCATTCATTCAAGCATGGCGATTTTGTGCGGATGGAGTTGCTCGTGTCGAAACTCGGGGTCGGCCAGCGCCGCGCCGCCGAAATTGTGTCCCTCATTATCGGCACCGCATTTTCGGCTTACCTCGCGTTCTGGGCCGCGCGCATCACTTATGAAAGCTACGAGTTCAACGTCATGTCAGACGGCCTGTTGGTGCTGCCGCTGTGGATTCCGCAATTGAGCTTTGTGCTCGGATCATTGCTGTTTTTCATCGCCGTGCTCGATGAATTGATTCGCGTTCTTGGCGGGCACCGGCCGGCCTACGTGGTGGCCGTCGAAGAGCGTCACGCGCGCGGCGATTTTTCTGAAGATATTTAAGCGGCCAGACGCCATGGGCATTCTCGAAATCTCCGCAATTTTGCTGGTCGCCATGATGCTGCTGCTCTGCGGCGGCGTATGGATCGCGGTCACGCTGGCGCTCACCGGCTTTCTCGGCCTCACGGTGTTCTCCAACACGCCGGCCGGCAAGAGCCTGTTTACCGCGTTCTGGGGCGCCAATGCGTCATGGGAATTGGCGGCGCTGCCGATGTTCATCTGGATGGGCGAGATTTTGTTTCGTACCAAACTCTCCGAGCAGATGTTCGAAGGCCTCGCGCCCTGGCTCAATCGCATTCCCGGTCGCTTGATGCACACGACGATTTTGGGCTGCGGCATCTTCGGCTCGGTGTCGGGCTCGTCCGCTGCGACTTGCGCGACCATCGCCAAAGTCGCATTGCCGGAGTTACTCAAGCGTGGCTACAACGAGAGCATTGCGTTGGGCAGCCTCGCCACCGCCGGCACGCTCGGCATATTGATTCCGCCCTCGATCACCATGGTGGTCTATGCGGTGGCGGCAGAAGCCTCGATTATTCGCATCTTTTTGGCCGGCTTTATTCCCGGTTTTATTTTGATGCTGCTGTTCTCCGGCTACATCGTCTGGTGGTCATTGCGCCACCCGGATCAAGTGCCGCCGCCGGAACCTTCGATGAGTTTTATGGAAAAAATACGCCGCTCCGGCAACCTGATTCCCTGCTCGTTGTTGATCGTCTTTATCGTCGTCGTGCTGGTAAAAGGCTGGGCCACCGCGACCGAATGCGCGGCCTACGGCGTGCTTGGCTCGCTTGCGATTGCCTGGCATTCGCGCATGCTCACCTGGGTCAACTTTCGCGACAGCCTGATGGGTGCCACGCGGGTCTCGTGCATGATCATGTTCATTCTGGCCGGCGCGAAATATTTGTCGCTGACGATGGCCTTCACCGGCATTCCGCGGGAGCTGGCCGAGTGGGTGTCGAGTTTGCATCTCGCGCCGTTCGCTCTGATCGGCGTGCTGGCGATTTTGTACATTTTGCTCGGCACCGCACTCGATGGCATCTCGATGATCGTGCTCACCTCGACGGTGGTCATGCCGATGATCATCAAGGCCGGGTTTGACGTGATCTGGTTTGGGATTTTTATCGTGCTGCTGGTCGAGATCGCCGAGGTAACGCCGCCGGTCGGCTTCAATCTTTTCGTGTTGCAAAACATGACCGGCAAGGACTCGAACACGATCGCACGCGCGTCCTTGCCCTTCTTCGCCTGTCTGGTGGTGTGCATCGGCATCATCACGGTGTTTCCCGTCACAGTGACGTGGCTGCCGGATGCCATCATGGGTGCGTCGAAGTGATGCTTGTGACGGCCGGCGCATGAAAGTCGCCGTCCTCGGCGCTGGCGTAGCCGGCATCGCCACCGCGTATCACCTGCACGAGCGTGGCCACGAAGTGACGGTGATCGAGCGCCAGAGCGGCGCGGCGCTCGAAACCAGCTTTTCCAACGCTGGCCATGTTGGCCCGTCCTATGCCACGCCGTGGGCGGCACCGGGGATGAAACGCAAGGCGGCAAAATGGATCGCAGCCTCCTGGCTGCTCCGGCACGACACGCCGATCAAATACACCCTGCGCTTCGATCCCCATCAGTGGTCGTGGCTGGCGCGCTGGCTCGGTGAATGCAATGCGCAGCGCTACCTGGTGAACAAAGCGCGCATGGGCCGCATCGCGCGCTACAGCCATGCGCAGATGAAAACGATTCGCGCCAAACTCAATCTCGATTACGAACAAACCACGCGCGGCAATTTGCAGGTGTTTCGCGATCAGGCTGGCGTTGACAATGCGCAACTTGCGGCGCGCGTGTTGAAAGAAGCCGGAGTGCCGCATCAGTTGATGACGGCAGACCAATGCGCCGCCTACGAGCCAGCGCTGGCGCGTGATCAGATCGCCGGTGGCCTGCTGATGCCCGCTGATGAAACCGGTAACTGCCAATTGTTTGCGTCCTGTCTCGCCGCCTGGCTGCAACAACAAGGCGTGACGTTTCGTTACTCGACCAGCATTGAGGGATTGCGCGCTGAAGGCGATACGCTGGCGTCGGTCGCAACCTCCGCCGGGGCGCTCACGTTTGATGCCTATGTGCTGTCTTGCGCCAGCACCTCGGTCACGCTCGCGCGCCCGCTTGGCCTCAAGCTGCCGATCCTCCCGGTCAAGGGTTACGCGATCACCGCGCCGGTCACGGACGCCGCTCATGCGCCACGCGGCGGCATCATGGATGAAGCGCTGAAGGTCGCGATTGCGCCGATGGGTACCAAGCTGCGCGCGGCCGGCGTCGCGCACATCGGCGCGAACGATACGTCGTTCTCAAAACAACAATGCGCCACCACACTGCACTCGGTGGCTACGTTGTTCCCCAAGGGCGCTAATCTTGAACAAGCATCGTTCTGGGCTGGCCTGCGCCCGATGACACCGGACGGCGCGCCATTGGCGGGCGCTACGCGCTATCGCAATTTATTCCTTGCCACTGGCGGCGGCTCGAACGGCTGGACCACCGCCTGCGGCGTCGGGCGCGTGGTGTCGGACATTGTTTCGGGCAACCCGCCCGAAATCGAATCAGCTGATCTCGGCTTGCAGCGCTTCGCCTGAGACGATCGGCTAAAACGCCAGATCGATGTCTGGCCCGGACTGCGTATTGTCCAGGGTGCATTCGGCTGCGAGCAGCAGCACTTGCCGATGGAACTGTAAATCAAACAACACCTCTGCCGGCGCGTCGACACGGTAGGCCAGGCCGGCGAGCCGCTCGATCAACACGGCGGTGCCGCGCTGACTCGCGACGAAAATTTCGAGCCCGGGCACGCGCCCCAGGCCAGCTTGCTGAGCCGCACACGTACTGGCGGTTTGCCAGTCCGGCAAGGGCGCGCCGAAGCGCTCGCGAAAAGTGTTTTGCACAGTCGCGTACTCGGCTTGGAGGTTTTCATGCAGCAACACATGGGCCAGCATCACCCACGGTCCGGGCGGCGTATTCGCCGGTGCCAACTGCAAGTACGGCACCAACAGCTTAAACGCCGCCGGCGCCCCAGCCTCGTCCCATTGGCGCTGCGCCGCCTCCATCACGCCCGAAGCGGTTGCCATCATGACCTGCGTCAGCAGCGCCTGATCATTCGGTGGCTGGCTGGTCTGATAGGTCATCGCTACGGACGGATCACGCCATGGCGATACGTGGGTGCGATCCGGATCGGCGGCGGGGTCATCGAAATCAAAATTGAGCAAGTCGCCAGGATGGCCGGCCGGCGCGCCTGCGCCGGCTGTTGCGCCTGCCGGCATGTCGAATGGCACGTCAATTAGACCGGTCTGATACGAAATGTCGCCGCTCAAGGAAAAGGGGATTTCTGCGGCGCCCGCTGCCGCTGCGGCCTCTGCCACTGCTGCTGCCGGGTCAAACTCGAACGCCGCCGGCTGGCTCAGCGTCGCCGCTTTGGTGTACTCGGCCATTTCCGCATCGAGGTCGAAGTTGATCTCAATCGACGCGCCGTGGCTGGCATCGCCATCGACTTCGATCGGCACCAAATTGACAGCGGTGCGGCCGCTGTCTGGTGCGGCGGCCGCACCGAACGGCAACGCGGTGCCGTCTGCATCGGCGGGCGGCCGGTAGCTTGCCCAGGACTCATCCGACAACGCGTCTACCGCTGAAAGCTGTTGGGTCAGTGAGTTTTTATCTGGCTTCGGCGCCGCCACCGCGGAAGCGGGCATGCCGCGCAACGCGGCGTCATCAGGCGCTTTGATCGCAGCACGCACCGCCGCAATCGGCGCTGAGTACCTGATGACATTGCCAGACCCTGCGGGTTTCGCCTTAGCCGCCGCTGCGGCAGATTCTGGCGCAAGCTGATTTTCTTCCGGCGGCCGGGGGCGGTCCGGCATCGCATAAGTCTCAGTGATCGCGACGGCGCCCGGGCTTTCATCCGGTTCCGTTGCTCTGACCGCAGAGGCGCGCGCCCGCACAGATCGTTCATCCGGATCAATCAAAATCAACTGACGCGGCGGTGGCTTGCGCAAGGCAAGCGTCAGCCCGGCTGCTGCCGCTGCGGCGAGCACAGCGGTGGCCAGCAGCCACCACCACGACACCCGCGCGGCTTCGAGCTCTTTGGCGCGCGCAGCTGAAGCCTGCAACTCGACCTTTAATGAAGCGATGTCCTTTGCCACCGCATCAAGGCGCCGCGCCAAGGCTTCGTTTTCTTGCGCCACCGGGTCGGGCTTGTCGCGCAGTGCGGCGAGAAATCGCGCATGCGCTTGTTTGAATTCCACGTCCGCCGCCGCCGCCGCCGCAGGACGCGCATTGCCACCGAGCTCGCCACTTAAGCGCATGCCGGTCGATTGTTCCAGCGGCGAACGGCTTGGATCGGCGAGGAATTCATTCATCCCGCCGATGTCGATCTTGAGCATCGAGCGCACCGGTGGAGCAAGCGGTTTGCGCGTGCCGGTGCGCGACTGCGGCAGCACCCCGGGCTCGTCCTCCGGGCGGACCCGGCGTACCACTGACGCCGGCTTGACCGCCAGCCTCGCGCCGGCTGCGGCGGGCGCGCCAATGCCCTCGCCGCGCAAACGCAAACGCCGTGACGGTTTTGGGGCAGCGGTGAGTGAAGCAGCAGTGACTGAGGCGGCAGAAGGCACGGGCACGGTGGCAGGCTCAGCCACTTGCCCCGCCGGGGCGGTAGTGGCGGTGCCAGCGCCGGACGGAAGCTCACGCGCCGGGTCGAGCAACAAGGTATAGCGGCGGGAAAAAAAGATCCCACAGCCAATTCCTGCTTCAAAACTTACTGCCACATCGGTCATCGCCTGCGCCGTGGTGAGCACTACTACTTGGCCACTGCCGCGCTGAATCAGACTGGCGCGAATCAGATTCGAGACGTCGTAGGGCTCGGCCGCCGACGCATGCAGTTTGATGCAATCAACCGTCAAGGGCACCTTCACCGGGCCGGTCAGCGGCAGCACCACCCGCAGGCGTTCGCCCAAGCCGGACTCCAGTTCTGGCGCACCGAACGTGACCGCGAACGCGGGCCGCGACAGCAGACCCGAAAGTAGCGGCAACAGGGGCAACAGCAGCATCAGCAGTAACAGCCGCAGTGACAGCTGCGGCAATCGCTGTCGCCAGCTGATGGGCAAGCGCCGCAACATCAATGCGCCTCGTCCCAATTGCTGCCGACGCCGACTTCGGCAAGCAACGGCACATCGAGCTGCGCCACCTTACTCATCAAATCGGGCACGCCGAGTTTGACTCGCTCCAACTCGGCGGCCGGTACTTCGAGCACCAGCTCGTCATGCACTTGCATGATCAGGCGCGTGGCCAGCTGCTCGTGCTCGATCCAACCCTGCACCGCGATCATCGACAACTTGATCAAGTCAGCGGCAGTGCCTTGCATCGGCGCGTTGATTGCGGCGCGCTCGGCACCCTGACGGCGCGGGCCGTTCGGACTGTTGATTTCGGCGAGCCAGAGACGGCGGCCGAACACGGTTTCGACGTAGCCGTTTTCTTTTGCGGCGATGCGCGTCTGGTCCATGTAACGTTTGACGCCGGCGAAGCGCTCGAAATAACGGTCGATGTAATTCTTCGCCGCGTCGCGCTCGATGCCCAGATTGGCCGCCAGACCAAACGCACTCATGCCGTAGATCAAACCGAAGTTGATCACCTTGGCGTAGCGGCGCTGCTCGCTCGATACGTCGTTGCGCGCAGTGCCAAAAATCTCCGACGCCGTGGCGCGATGCACGTCTTCACCCGCTGCAAACGCCGCCAACAACGCCGGGTCTTTCGAGATGTGCGCCATGATGCGCAGCTCGATCTGCGAATAGTCGGCAGACAAAATTAGATTGCCCGGCCCGGCAATGAAGGCCTCGCGAATCCGCCGCCCCTCAGCCGTGCGGATCGGAATGTTTTGCAGATTCGGATCGTTTGACGCCAGCCGCCCAGTCACCGCAATCGCCTGGCCGTAGTTGGTATGCACGCGACCGGTCTTGGCGTTAACCATTTTCGGCAGCTTGTCGGTGTAGGTGCTTTTGAGTTTCGCCACACTGCGATACTCGAGCAACACCTTGGGCAGCGGATAGTCTTCGGCGAGTTTTTGCAGCACTTCTTCGTCGGTCGATGGCGCGCCCGACGGCGTCTTTTTCACCACCGGCAATTTCATCTGCTGGAAAAAAATCTCGCCAATCTGCTTCGGGCTGCCGAGATTGAACGGTTGGCCGGCCAGTTCGTAAGCCCTTTTCTCCAACGCCATCATTTTCGTGCCGAGTTCGCCGCTTTGTTTTTCCAGCAGTGAGGCATCAATCAGCACGCCATTGCATTCCATCTTGAACAACACTTCGGCGACCGGCATTTCGATGGCATAGATGGCGGCAAGCTTTGGGTCGGCCTCCACCTGCGGCCATAGCTTGCGATGCAAATGCAGCGTGACTTCAGCGTCTTCCGCCGCGTAATCAGTAGCGCGTTCGATGTCGACTTGATCGAAGCCAATCTGGTTCGCGCCCTTGCCACAAACTTCTTCAAACTTGATCGTCTTGCGGCCCAGATGGCGCTCGGCCAGCGAGTCCATGTCGTGGCTCTTGTGCGATTCGATCACGTAACTTTGCAGCAGCGTGTCGTGGGCAATGCCGCGCAGGTTGATGCCGTGATTGGCGAAAATGTGGCGGTCGTACTTGAGGTTCTGCCCCACTTTCAGTTTGGTGGCGTCTTCGAGCCAGGGCTTGAGTTTTGCGAGCGACTCATCGAAGTCGAGTTGCGCGCCGGTGTCCGGCCCGCTGTGTTTCAGCGGCAAATACGCGCCCTGCAAGGGCGCCACCGCGAACGACATGCCGACCAGCTTTGACGTCATCGGGTCGAGGCCGGTGGTCTCGGTATCGACGGCGACCAGCTCGGCAGCGTTCAATTTGGCGACCCACTCGTCGAGCACTTCAGATGTGCGAATCGCGACGTATTCTTTCGGGCCGGTTTCGATCAACACCACCGGCTGAATATCGTTGGTGGGAGCCATTCTACGCGGTATGGAAGGGCGTGACCCGCCTGCACCAACGGTTTCAGTGGTATCACCTGTTTCACTTTTGCCACCCACCATCTCTTTCAACCAGGTGCGAAAGCCATAGCGCTCGAACAGTCCCTGCAAAGCTGCATCATCTTCCGGCGGTGGCGCGAGGCTGGCGATGTCGAGTCCCGGCACATCGCATTTCACCGTCAGCAACACGCGCCCTTGCGGTAGCCAGTCAAGCGCTTTACGCAAGTTGTCGCCGACCACGCCCTTGATCTCACCGGCATGCGCGATCACGTTGTCGAGACTGTCGTATTCGGCCAACCACTTCACCGCCGTCTTCGGCCCCACCTTCTCGACACCGGGGACGTTGTCCACCGCGTCGCCGGTCAGCGCGAGGTAATCGATGATGCGGTCCGGCGGCACGCCAAATTTGGCCTTCACGCCTGCGACGTCGAGCAGTTCGTTGCTCATCGTGTTGATCAGCGTGACGTGCTGGTTCACCAATTGCGCGAGGTCCTTGTCACCGGTCGAGATCACCGTCTCGATGTCCGCGGCCGCGGCCAGCGTGGCGAGCGTGCCGATCACGTCATCCGCTTCGACGCCATCAACCATCAGCAGCGGCCAGCCGAGCGCGCGTACTGCCGTGTGAATCGGCTCGATCTGCACCCGCAAATCATCCGGCATCGGCGCGCGCTGCGCTTTGTATTCGGGGTACAGGTCGTCACGAAACGTCTTGCCCTTGGCATCGAACACGCAGGCCAGATACTCTGCGTGATACTCTTGTTTGAGCTTGCGCAGCATCGCAATCACGCCGTGCATCGCGCCAGTCGGCTCCCCCGCCGGGCTACGTAAATCGGGCAGGCCGTGAAACGCGCGGTACAGGTAAGACGAGCCGTCTACGAGCAGGAGTCTGGGCATACAGGCTGGGGCAGCAATCGACTGAAACGTCAGTCAGAAATTAATCGAAAAACCGTCAGCAAACCGCAAGGAAAACCGCCGCGATGAACCAGAACGAGAAGAAAACCAGCCGCATCGATCCCACTCCCGATTACTCGGCGCGCGAGGCGTGGCGGCTGTTCGGGATTATGTCAGAGTTCGTCGAGGCGACAGAGCGTTTGGAGCCTTTGCGCCCCGCAGTGTCGATCTTCGGTTCAGCGCGGATCAAGCTGGACGATCCGGTGTTCGCGCAGACTGAAATCATTGCGCGCAAATTGTCCGACGCCGGCTTTTCGGTGATCTCCGGCGGTGGGCCAGGACTGATGGAAGCGGCGAATCGCGGCGCGCATGCCGGCAAAAGCGCAGCCGTCGGGCTGAACATCGAGTTACCGCGAGAGCAGTCGGGCAATTCGTATCAAGATGTGGCGCTGTACTTTCGTCATTTCTTCGCGCGCAAACACATGTTCGTCAAGTTCGCTTGCGCTTACGTGGTGATGCCGGGCGGCTTCGGCACGCTCGATGAATTGACCGAGGCATTGACGCTGGTACAGACCGGCAAATCACCGAAGATGCCGATCATCATGGTCGGCACGCAATTTTGGAGTGGCTTGAAAAACTGGATGCAGGACCAACTTGTGAGTCATAAATTGATCGAGCCGGGCGACATCGAGCTGATGACTTTTCTCGATGATCCGGACGAAGTGGTCGCCGTGATCTTCAAGTTTTATGAGACCCGCGGCTTCATTCCCTCGGCCTCCGAGCGCGAGCGCATGTTGTATCTGTAAAATGGCGGTATGAAAACACTTCTTTCGCTCACCGTGCCGACCTACGCAGCTTCCGACGCCGGCTCCGCGCCAGCAACTTCAGCATTGGCGGTGTCCGCCCGTGCAGCGTCGCTCACGCTCGCGCTACTCGTCGCCAGCGCATTCGCCCAGACTGACCCCCTACCCAAGCTCGAACCCCTGCCCGATGTGCCGCCGCCGCAATTCGCGATTGACCCGGCGCTCGAACCCGTCATCACAATCCGCCAGAGCGGCACCGACAAAGTGGAAGAGTTTCGCGCCGGCGGCAAACTCTACATGGTGCGCATCACGCCGCCCGGCGGCGCGCCCTACGTGTTAATCGACAACTCCGGCAGCGGCGTTTTGACGCCCGCGCATGGCCAAGCGGACCCGCGCAGTATCAGTGTCCCGATGTGGGTCATCAAGACGTTCTGACGCGCCGCGTTGCACAGTAGCCAGCGGCACGCACATGGCGGTCTTCACTTCCGTATCACTCGACGAACTCGCGCCTTGGCTCAGCGCCTACGATGTCGGCACGGCGGTTGAGCTAAGCGGTATCGCCTCAGGCATCGAGAACAGCAATTTTTTTCTCACCACCGAGCGCCAGGGTCAGCAGCACGCCTACGTACTGACGCTGTTTGAACAGCTCAGCGCCGCCGAGCTGCCGTTCTACCTCGATCTCACCGCCCATCTCTCGGCTGCCGGCATCCCCTGCCCCGGCCCCGAGCGTACGCGTGACGGTCGCACCTTTGCGCTGCTAAAAGATAAACCCGCCGCCATCGTGCGCCGCTTGCCGGGCAAGTCGCACCTGCGCCCGGCCGACGCCGAGCGCGCCCTGGTCGCCGCCATGCTGGCACGCATGCATTTGGCCGGACAGCAGGCCGGGCAGCAGTTCAGCGGCGCGCAAGACAACCCGCGCGGCCCGCATTGGTGGGCGCTGACGGCGCCCAAGGTGTTGCCGTTCCTCGATGCGGACAAGCGTGCGTTGCTCGAAGACGAGCTCGCATTTCAAGCCGCGCATCGTCAAGCTGCCCCTGGCCAGCGGGCACCAGGAATAGGAGCGGATCCCGCTGCTGCCCTAGAACGCGGCCCGATCCATGCCGACTTGTTCCGCGACAACGTGTTGTTTGAGGGTGGCACTGCCGCCCCAGTGCTCGGCGGCTTTATCGATTTTTACTTCGCCGGCTGTGACTGCCTGCTGTTCGATGTCGCCGTCTGCGTCAACGACTGGTGTATCGAACACGATGGCGCTGCCACCGGCACCTTGCGTGACGCCGAGGCCCGCGTGTTCCTCGACGCCTATCACCGGGTGCGGCCCTTCACGGCGGCCGAACGCACCGCCTGGCCGGTGCTGCTGCGCGCGGCGGCGCTGCGCTTTTGGCTCTCGCGTTTGTACGATTTTCATCTGCCGCGCGCCGGTGAAATGATCACCCCACACGACCCCGGCCACTTCGAGCGGATTTTGCGCATGCGCCGCGCGGCTGTCGCGCTGCCGTGGATAGAGATGTGAAGATGACGACATCAGACAGTTCCACACCAAAAAATTCCGCGCCCAATTTGGATCCGAAAACCGTCCCTGCCATCCAAGGCTGGCGCTGGGTGCTGCACGGCTTTACGCTGTTGCGCGCCTACCCCGGCTTTTGGCTATTGCTGCTGTTTTTTTACTGGCTCGCCCTCATGCTGGTCGGCTCAATACCCGCCGTGGGCGTGGTGGTGTTGCTGCTGACCGTGCCTGGCCTCTCAGCCGGATTCATGCTCGCCTGCGACACGGTGCAAAAAAAATCACCGCCGCTGCCCGCCCATTTGTTTGCGCCGCTCAAGCATGACCGCCGCAATCAACTCATTCTCGGGCTCATTTATCTCGCATGCATGACGATTTTGATGGGGATCAGCAGCCTGATCGGTGGCGACGTGCTGCTGCGGCTCGATCTGCCGATGGCAGCGGGCAGCGACGCGAAAAACTCCGCGATGGAACTGCGTAGCGGCAGCCTGGTGGCGATGGTGCTCTATACGCCTGTCATGTTGGCATTCTGGTTTGCGCCGGCGCTGTGCTACTGGCACAAGCTGGGGCCGGGCAAGGCACTGTTTTTCAGCTTCTTCGCTGGCGTGCGCAACAGTGGCGCGTTTTTGGTCTACGGCTTGGGCTGGGCGGTGTTTGCGCTGCTGCTGCCGATGATCGTGGGCGCGATCATGGGTACCGTATTGCCGCGCGGCCAGACCGGCGCAGCGTTTGCCGTGATGGTGTTGCTGCCGTACATCCTGCTGGTGGTGTGTGCGATGATGCTGTCGTTTTATTCGACCTTCATCGGGGTGTTTGGTGAGCCGGGCGTTACGCGAGCAGTCGAGGAGGTGCCGCCACCCGCGCCTCCATCTCAGTCGCCGCCGCCATCGCCCTAACCCTCGGCACCCCCTCCCGCAGCCTAAATCCGCTCCAGCTTCGCGTAGGCTAACGCCAGCCATTTGACGCCATTGCGCCCGAAGTTGATTTGCAGGTGCAAATCCTGGCCGTTGCCTTCCGGCTCGACAATCATGCTGAGTTCAGCAGTGCAGTCCCCGCTGCGCGCCGTTTGAATTCATTCCCCTTGTTGATGCGCCGACGTTCAAGACGGCGACAAGACCACCGTGATGTTTCAATTCGCCACTGTCGCTCACCATGGACGCTGCAATATACGTTCTTTGTTTTTCCGGCGCGGCGTGTCGTTTCAATCCGCGCTCATAGTTGCCGATGGGCGATGCCAATGCGTTGAACGATTTGAGGGACTCGATCTCCGTTTCAATCCGCGCCCGTCGTGACGCAGCGGCGAGACTTCGCGCTCGGTCATTTCGCCGCTGCCGCGCGCCTGGTAACGCAGGGTCAGGCGCTTGCGCTGCACCAGCGCCGTGCCGACGCGCTGGAAGTGAGTCGGCTGCACCGCGCGCTGGGCCAGGCCGATGATGCGCACGCGCCGCCGTAGTTGCGCGGCGTCGGCTTCTGTTCCACCGCGCTGCCGGCCCGGTTTGCCGCCTTCGAGCAGCTCGTTCAAGCGCTGCATCAGCGGCGCCACATGGGGGGTCAGCACGCCGTCGGCGTCGAGGCTGGCGAGCAAATGCTGCATCGTCAGGAGCGCGTGGATTTCAGCGGATGAGAACCACAATCCGGGGAGCTGATGCGCTTGTTCGGTTTGATGCGGGTCTTCCGCCATCCGGTATCCGCCCGCTTCCCGGTCCCACGCAATCGGCGCGTGCAGGCGGCTGCGCAGGTATTCCAGATCGCGTTTGAGCGTGGAGCGCGAGACTTCGAGTTCGGCTTGCAGCGCGGCGAAACTGACGGCTTGGCGCTGCCGCAGCAATTCTTCAATTTTGTAGAAGCGCTCGGTTCGATCCATGCGTCACCAATCAATCTGTTCCACGAGATGCTTGCCGGGACTGCGCATCAATTCTGCCGCGGATTTGACACTGCGGCTCAATCGCTTCCACAACCGCTATCGTCAATCGAGCGCATCGGCAAGCACCTCAGGGTGCTTTTGTGCAATCCGAATCAAACTTTTCGCTGCGCCAGAAGGCTCACGCTCGCCCTGCTCCCATTTCTGCAAAGTACGCATGGAGATGCCAAGCAGATCGGCGAATTGCGCCTGGCTCAACCCACTCACCTGACGCGCTCTCGCTACATCCGGAACCTTGACACGCGTTTTGCGTGCCGCCTTGCCGGCCCGCATTTGTCGCACGCTTTCAAGCAGGTCGCGATGGAACGCCGCCACGTCCGGATCAGCGGCTTTTGGGGGGATGGCATTTTTCAACTCCTTCATAAATTTCACTGGCAGGTTGTCAAACTTGGACTTGGTGTAGGCCATCAACAGCCACACCGTTCCATCGTTCAAGAGGTTGTAGTAAATCACTCGCGCGCCGCCGCTCTTGCCGCGTCCGCTTACTGACCAGCGCACTTTGCGCAGCCCGCCACTTTCGGGGATCACGTCTCCCGCTACCGGGTTGCGCGCAATCCAATTGACGAACAGGTCAAGCTCCTCCGGCCGCCAGATTTCTGCCGCATGGCTTTGGAAGACCGGCGTTTGCGCAACGGTGAGATACATAAATGAAATATACCCCATTGGGGCATTATCATCCAACACCGCAAGCGCCGCAGGCGCCGGATGAAGCAGTCATAACGATTGGCCTCATTGCTTTTTTCCTGACATAGCTTGAAGCTTGGCTCCAGGAGCCATTCTCGTCAACTTTTTCTTCGGACAATCGCGAAAGTTTCAGCGCGCCCGTCGTCACCGACGGGCGATACGCTTCGCGGCCAAGTCCGTGTCACCAAACAGAAATTTCAATGGATTGCGCGAACCGATGCAGCACGCCGGATTGGCGCGGCACACATTCGTCGCAAATCCGGTTTGATGCTGGTCTTCCGCCTCCGGTATCCGCCCGCTTCCCGGTACCACGCAATCGGTGCGTGCATGCGGCTGCGCAGGTGTTCCAAATCGCGCTTGAGGGCGGAGCGCGAGACTTCGAGTTCGGCTTGCAGCGCGGCGAAGCTGACGGCTTGGCGTTGCCGCAGCAGTTCTTCGATTTTGTAGAAGCGCTCGGTTCGATCCATGCGTCACCTCGATGCACTACCCTGCCGACCAGTCCTCCACCTGCAATCCATCAATCCGGTCGAAGTGTTTTCGGTTGGCGGTGACGCACACCAGCCCGGCCTCGAGTGCGTGCGCAGCGGTCAAGCAGTCGTTGATGCCGATGTCGCGTCCACGTCGCTGAAGCTGATCACGTAACACCGCCGCCGACTCTGCAACCGCCCCACTGAGCGGCAACACACGCCGCACTGACCGAAAAGCAATTTCAAGCCGTTCAATGTTTTCGCGCTTGACGCGGCCAGGGCCACGCAGAAGGAGATAGCGCACTTCATAAGCGGTGATGGCTGACAGCGCGCATTGCTCAATGCCTTCGTTGCGCAATCTCGCGGCAATATTCTCGTACCCTCTGCTGTGGTTGCCCAAGTGGACAAACACGTTGGCATCGAGCAGATATTTCACTTGAACTTCATACCCATCACGGCGGCCAGAAACGCTTCAGTACGCTTACTTCCACGCTTTGGTGCAGGCGGTTTGATGGCCGGCTTTTTAACCACTTTTCCGGGCACCAATTTACCCAGGGCAGCAACAGTTTGCGTGTGCATGACGATCCCCTTGCGACTTAATAAACGATCATTATATTCGCCGTCACCAAGGCCCGCTGCGCAGCGCAGTTAATAGCGGAAACCGTTGTCCACCAACGTTTTCCGGACTATCACCGCGCATCAAACCCGCTCCAACTTGGCATACGCCAGCGCCAGCCACTTCACCCCATTGCGGCCGAAGTTGATTTGAAGGCGCGAGTCCTGGCCGCTGCCCTCCGCCTCGACAATCACGCCAGTACCGAACTTGGCGTGCAACACGTTCTGACCAATCCGCCAGCCGGTGTCGCCGGTTTCTTTGGTTTTCGCATAAGCCGGTTTCGACTCGGCCTTGAAGTCATCATCACCCGCCCACACCGAGCCGTAGCGCGGCGTCAGCCACTTGAGCAGTGACTCGGGTAACTCGTTGAAGAATTGCGACTTTGAGTTGTAGCGGGTCTGGCCGTGCAACATGCGGGTCTGCGCGAACGACAGATAGAGGCGGTGGCGCGCCCGCGTGATCGCGACGTACATCAAACGCCGCTCTTCGTCGAGACCATCTTTTTCCATCGACGCGTTCTCGTGCGGGAACAAACTTTCTTCCAGCCCGGTGATGAACACCTGATTGAACTCCAGCCCCTTGGCCGAATGCACGGTCATCAACTGCACGGCGTCCTGCCCGGCAGACGCCTGGTTGTCGCCTGCTTCGAGTGAGGCGTGCGAGAGGAATGCCGCGAGATTGTCTTCGTCTTCTTGCGCAAAACCTGCCGCAGCGTTGATCAATTCGCCGAGATTTTCGAGGCGCTCCTGGCCTTCTTTTTTCTCGTTCTTGTAGTGGGTACGCAGGCCAGAGTGTTCCAGAATGTGATCAATCGTCTCGGGCAGCGGCAGGCTTGCTGTCGCTTCGCGCATCGAGTCGATCAGATGAACGAAGCCGGCCAGCATCGAGCCGGCCTTGCCCTGCTGCAACAACGGCACCGCGCGATACAGCGACATGCCCGCCGGATTCGCCATGTCGCAGGTGGAGGCTGCGTCGCTTAACTGCTCCAGCGAGCGCGCGCCAATGCCACGGGTGGGGAAGTTGACGACGCGCGCGAACGACGTGTCGTCGTCGGGGTTGGCGATCAGACGCAAATACGCCAGCGCGTGCTTGACCTCGGCGCGCTCAAAAAAGCGCAAGCCGCCGTAGACCTTGTAGGGAATGCCGTCGGTGAACAGCATCTGCTCGATCACCCGGCTTTGCGCGTTCGAGCGATACAGCAACGCGATCTCGCTGCGCTTGGCACCGTCGGCAATCAGCGATTTGATTTCGGAGACGATCCAGCGTGCTTCATCGAGATCGGTCTGCGCTTCAAACACCCGCACCGGCTCGCCATGGCCGGCGTCAGTCCACAGGTTTTTGCCAAGGCGCTGCGTGTTGTTCTTGATCAGCGCATTGGCGGCGTCGAGAATGTTGCCGTGCGAGCGGTAGTTTTGTTCCAGCTTGATCAGGTTTTGTACCCGGAACTCGCGCTCGAAGTCGAGCATGTTGCCGACCCGTGCACCGCGAAAGGCGTAGATCGACTGATCGTCATCGCCAACCCCAAATACGGAAGCGGTCGCTGCCCCAAGACCCGCTCCAGCCAACAGTTTCAGCCATTTGTACTGCAACACGTTGGTGTCTTGAAACTCATCAACGAGGATGTGTTTGAAGCGCGCCGCGTAGTGTTCGCGCAGCAATTCATTCTTCAGCAGCAGCTCGTAAGTACGCAGCAGCAACTCGGCAAAATCGACCACGCCTTCGCGCTGGCATTGGGCGTCATACGCGGCATAAAACTCGACACGCTTTTGGCTGAACTCGTCGTCTGCTTCGACTTGGCTGGCGCGCAGGCCGGCGTCTTTGTTGCCGTTGATGAAATACATCACCTCTTTGGGCGGATGTTTTTCGGTGTCAACGTTGAGCGCTTTCAACAATCGCTTGACAGCAGAGAGTTGATCGGACGAGTCGAGAATCTGGAACAGTTTTGGCAGCCCAGCCTCTTGATGGTGGGCGCGCAAAAACCGGTTGCACAAGCCGTGAAACGTGCCGATCCACATCGCGCGCAGATTGATCGGCAGCATCGCCGACAGGCGCGCGGTCATCTCTTTCGACGCCTTGTTGGTGAAGGTGACGGCGAGAATGTTGGCGGGACTCGCCTGACCAGTTTGAATCAGCCAGGCGATGCGGGTAGTGAGAACCCGGGTCTTGCCGGAGCCGGCGCCGGCCAGAATCAGCGCCGATTGATTGGGGAGAGTGACAGCAGCGTACTGCTCTTGATTCAGGTTATGCAGGAGGTCGGACATCGAGTGTGAGGCGGAGTCGCCGTGCGAAAACGTCAGTGAATTTCAGACCGGTATTACAGTCTGAATGGGGGCGACAGGTAGAATGCAAATTATAACTTCCACCCTCTGAGAGAACACTGTATGTACGATCTTCTGATCAAAAACGCTACGCTATTTGATGGCACCGGCGCGGCACCGCAACAGGGCGATCTGGCCGTTACCAACGGCATCATCATCGGCCTAAAAACCGCTGCTGGAGCGGTTCTTGGCGATTTCTCCTCTGACGCTGCGCACGAAACCATCGACGCTACCGGTCTCGCGCTGATGCCCGGCATCATCGACAACCACACGCATTACGACGCCCAGATCACCTGGGACAGCGGCGTCGCGCCCTCGCCTGCGCTCGGCGTCACTACCGCGATCATCGGCAATTGCGGCTTCACGATTGCGCCGTGCAAACCGGCTGATCGCGAAATCATCATGCGCAATCTGACGCAGGTCGAGGGCATGTCGCTCGATGTCTTGCGCAGCGGCATCAACTGGGGCTTTGAGAGCATTCCTGAGTACATGGATTTGCTTGAGCGCCAGGGTTGCAGCGTCAACATCGCCGCCTTCGCCGGCCACTCGTCGATTCGCACTTACGTGATGGGTGCAGATGCACCGAAGCGCGCGGCGACGGCTTCCGAGATCAGCGAGATGCAACGCATCCTGCGCGAAGCCATGCAGGCCGGCGCCATCGGCTTCGCCAGCAGCACCTCGCCGGCCCACAACGGTGAAGCCGGAGTGCCGATGCCGTCACGCCTGGCCGACGACGCCGAGATGCGCACCCTGGTTGGCACGCTGAAAGAATTCGGCCACGGCGTCTTCATGCTCACCAAGGGCGGGCATACCAAAATTGATTTCCTCGAAGAACTCGCTGCCGCGTCCGGCCGGCCAGTGGTGATCGCCGCGCTGCTGCACAACAAGACCAATCCCGATGCAGTGTTCAACGATCTCGACGCGATTGCCGCCGCCAACGGGCGCGGCAATTCGCTCTACGGCGCGATCTCGTGCTGCCCGCTGACGATGGATTTCACCCTGCACTCGCCCTACCCGGTTGAAGGCTTGCAGTCCTGGAAGCCCGCGCTCGGCTTGAAAGGCGATGCGTTCATCGAAAAAATCGCCTCGAAAGAATTTCGCGACGCGATGCGCGCCGAGATTGCTGCGCCCACTACCTTTCGCCTGTTCAACGGCGAATGGGATCAGGTGCAGGTAGTCGAAGTGGCAGACCGCAAGCACGCCGCGTTCGAGCAGCGCACGATTGCCGATCTCGCGCGCGAGTCGGGGCGTGATCCGCTCGACGTGATGTTCGATTTGGCGATTGCGGAGAACCTTGACACGGTGTTCACCGCGACCCTGCTCAACTCGGACGAAGACGCGGTCGGGCGCATGCTGAACCACCCAAACAGTCTCGTTAGTTTGTCGGACGCCGGCGCACATCTGACGTTTTTCAACGACGCTGCCTTCGGCTTGCATCTGCTCGGCCATTGGGCGCGCGACCGCAACAAGCTCTCGATGACTGAGGCGGTACGCCGCCTGACTTCGCAAAGCGCGTACGCCTATGGCATTAAAAATCGCGGGCTGTTGAAGACTGGCTACGCGGCTGATCTGTTGCTGTTCGATCCGGCCACCGTCAGCCGCGGGCCGAAGCGCCGGGTGTTTGATTTACCCGGCGGTGCTGCGCGTTTGCACACCGATGCGGTGGGGGTGCATGGCGTGTGGGTCAATGGCGTCAAGGTGGCGGATGCCAATGGGGTAAGAAGCGGAACGAAAAACGGAATGAACAACGAAATGAAAAGCGGTGGCGCGCAACCGGGCAAGCTGTTGCGTGAGTTCACCGCGTAAGATTCGCCAAAGTCAATTCTGAAGACTGGCTGGAAACCCTTGGTGGGAGCGGGTTTCAGCCATTTCTCCCTCGGCTTCCCCCTCTGATCCGCCGCATCGAATCGCGCACCACCTCACTCCGGCTGCACTCCAGCCGCCTTGAGAATCCGCGCATAGGCTTCCTTCTGTGACTTCACGTGCTCGCCCAATTGCTCGGGCGTTGACGGCGTGAGAATGAAGGCTTGCTTGTCCATTGCCGCCATCACCTCGGGCCGTTTCATCGCCGCCACATATTCGCGGTTGAGGCGCTCGACCACTTCCTTCGGCGTTTTGGCCGGGGCAAATAAACCCGCCCACGAGGTGATGGAAAATTGCGGCATGCCCGCTTCAGGCATCGTCGGCACATCGGGGAATGCCGAGCTGCGGCGCGGCGCCGTCGTCGCCATCGCGCGCAAGCGCCCTTCCTTGACGTGCGCACCGCCGGTGGTGAGTGTCGCGATCATTAACTGCACGCGGTTCGACACCAGGTCAGTGATGCCAGCCGGCTCGCCCTTGTAAGGGATGTGCGCCATCTCGATGCCCGCCAGCGCGTTGATCTGGGCAAACGAAACGATGCCGGTGGCGTTGCCGGTAGCGTAGTTGAGTTTGCCCGGGTTGGCCTTGGCAAACGCGATCATCTCGCCCAAGGTTTTAAACGGCTGGCTTACATTGGCATAGAGGAAAAACGTGTAGCGGCCAACGTCGGTCACCGGCGCGAAGTCGGTCACCGGATCGTAAGGCGGGTTCTTGCGCAACGCCGACACCGCCGACATCGGGCTATTGCTGGCGAACAGCAGTGTGTAGCCGTCGGCGGCAGCGTTCACCACTTCGGTCGCGCCAATCGCGCCGTCGGCACCCGCCTTGTTATCGACCACCACCGGCTGGCCGATGGCGGTAGACACCGATTGCGCAAAAACGCGCGCCACCACATCAGTCGCTGTGCCGGCCGGGAACGGCACGATGACGCGGATTGGCTTTGTCGGGAACGGCGCCTGTGCAAAGACTGACAACGGCACCAGCGGTAACGCGCTAACGCCGACCCATACAGCGGTGGCGATAACTTTACGAATTCTTGTCAACATGCACGATCTCCAAATAATTTTGTACTGCTGTAAGTGATGTGAAACATGTCAAGCCGGTCGGCTCACTCAAACTTCACGCCCGATTCCTTGATCACCTGGGCCCAGCGCGCCTTGTCGCTGGCGATGAACGCGCCGAGCGACTCTGGCGTACCGCTGCGCACTTCGGTGCCTTGGGCGGCGAGGCGCTCTTTCATGTCTTGCGTCGCCAGGACTTTGGTGATCGTGTCATTGAGTTTGGCCACTACCTCGCGCGGCGTGCCTGCCGTCGTCACGATGCCCTGAAACGAGCCAGTCTCAAAACCGGGCAACAATTCGGCGATAGTGGGCAACTCCGGCGCTGACGCCACCTTTTGCAGACTCGACACCGCCACGCCGCGAATCCGCCTGGACTTCACCGTCGGGTAGGTCGCCAGCATGCCATTCATGATCACATTGGCCTGGCCCGCCGCCACATCGGCGACCGCCTGCGAGCCGCCTTTCTAGGGGATGTAGGTCCACTGAATCCCGGTGCGCTGGGCAAACGCGATGCCGGCCAAATGCGGTGCGCCGCCGGTGCCGGAGATGGCAAAGTTGAGCTTGCCGGGGTTCGCCTTGGCATAATCGATCAGCTCCTTGATGCTGTGTACCGGCAGCGAAGGATGCACGCCCAACACATGCGGCGAATACGACACCATGATGACCGGCGCAAAATCCTTGATCGAGTCGAACGGCATGTTCGGATACACGCTCGGGTTGGTCGACAGCACGCTCAAGTCGGTCAACAGCAACGTGTAACCATCGGGCGGCGCCTTGGCGACAAAATCGGCACCAATGTTGCCGTTCGCACCCGCTTTTGACTCGACAATGACGGACTGGCCGAGCGCTTCGCCGAGTTTGACGCCGATGGCGCGCGCCAAAATGTCAGAGGTGCCGCCTGCCGCGAACGGCACGATGATGCGCAGCGCTTTGGACGGGTATACCTGGGCGGT
>JAYVSR010000161.1:0-8140 GCA_043775155.1 Burkholderiales bacterium
GTGTTTTTGCCGGTCGGCTTCATGGGCGGCATCATCGGGCGCTTTTTTTATTCGCTCGGTATCACCGTCGTGGCGTCGGTACTGGTGTCGATGTTTGTCTCGTTCACGCTCGACCCGATGCTCTCATCGGTGTGGCCGGATCCACCGAAATCGGACAAACCGAAAAACCTGTTTCAGAAATTTATGGGGCTGTTCGAGAGTTTGGTGCAGGCGTTCTCGCGCTTCTATCAGCGCTTGCTTGGCTGGTCGCTCAAGCATCGCGGCGTGACCTTGCTGGTTGCGGCCGCCACTTTTTTCGGCAGCTTTGCCCTCGTGCCGTTGCTTGGTTCCGAGTTTGTGCCACAGGCGGATTTCTCCGAGACCAGTGTGAATTTTCAAACCCCGGTCGGCTCGTCGCTGGAACTCACCGAAGCCAAAGCACGCCAGGTTGATGCAGCGTTGCGTGAGCTACCCGAGGTGCTGTATAGCTACACCACGGTCAATACCGGCAACACGGCCGGAAAAAACTACGCGAGCGTCTACGTCAAGCTCAGGCCGCGCAAGGAACGCACCCGTTCGCAACACGTGATGACCCAGCCCTTGCGCGAGCGCCTGTCGCGCATCGCCGGCATCACCGTCACGCATGTCGGCGTGGTCAACCCGGTGGCCGGCACCAAGCTCCTGGTGTTGAGTGTGCAGGGGCAGGACTTGAGTGAACTGGAAAAACTCTCGGGTGAAGCACAGCGGCGGATGCGCGCGATTCCCGGTCTGGTCGATCTCGACTCTTCGCTCAAGGCCGACAAGCCAACGATCGGGATTGAGGTCAAACGCGAGCTAGCCTCTGATCTAGGCGTCGGCGTGGCGCAGATCGGTGCGGCGCTGCGCCCGCTGATTGCAGGCGAAGCGGTGAGCACCTGGAAAGCCCCCGACGGCGAGAACTACGACGTTAAAGTGCGTCTCGCGCCGAACGACCGCCAGACCGCGTCTGACCTCGATCGCATCATGATCCAGAGCGCGCAGGCGAACCCGGACGGCTCACCGAAGATGATCGCGCTGCGCCAGGTGGCGGTATTCAAACCCGCTGGCGGCTCGTCGCAGATCAACCGCAAAGACTTGACGCGCGAAGTGCAACTCGATGCCAACGTCTATGGCCGCACGGCAGGCGAGGTCAGCCGCGATGTGCAGCAAGCGCTCGATGGCATGGAGTGGAAACCCGGCTACCGCTACGTGATGGGTGGCTCGACCAAAGACATGAAAGAGTCGTTCGCCTTTGCAGTAACGGCGATGATTCTCGCGATCATTTTCATTTACATGATTCTGGCGTCGCAGTTCGCCAGCTTCTTGCAGCCGCTGGCGATCATGTCGTCCTTGCCGCTCACACTGATCGGCGTATTCGGCGCGCTGCTGATGTTTCGCAGCACACTCAATTTGTTCTCGGTGATCGGCGTGATCATGCTGATGGGCCTGGTGACCAAGAACGCGATTCTGTTGATCGACTTTGCCAATCATGCGCGGCTCGCCGGCATGGAGCGCAGCGCAGCGATTCTTGAAGCGGCGCATGTCCGGTTGCGGCCGATTTTAATGACGACGCTGGCGATGGTGTTCGGCATGTTGCCGCTGGCGCTCGGCTTGTCGGAAGGCTCGGAGCAGCGCGCGCCGATGGGGCAGGCGGTGATTGGCGGGGTGATTACGTCGTCGATTTTGACTCTGGTGGTGGTGCCGGTGATTTACACCTATCTGGACGATCTGACGACGTTTTTCCGGCGCGCCAGGAAGTCCGGTGAGAATCTGCAGGCCGCGTCTGCATCCGCAGTTGCGGCGGCCGCAGTGAGTGCGGCAGGCACCGCCGACAGCACGGTGGGGCAAAAGGCCAATGATAAAATTTGAGGCTCTCCCTGTGCGCCAGCGGCAGGCAAACCTTCTAGTGCGGCGGCCAACGCGGTGCGGCGGCGAGCTCAATCCGCGCGCTCGAATGACGTTTTTTTGAATCGTTGATCACCATGACCCCCACTCTCGATATCGCCCAAGCCCGCTTCAACATGATCGAGCAGCAGATCCGGCCTTGGGATGTGCTGGATCAAGACGTGCTCGACCTGCTCCAGGTGGTGCGGCGTGAGGAGTTCGTGCCGCCGGCGCAGCGCCAGCTGGCATTCGGTGATCTGGAGATTCCCCTGGGCGGCGCCGCCGTGGCGGGCGCGGCCATGTGGTCACCCAAACTCGAGGCGCGCGTGTTGCAGGAACTGCAAATCAAAGCGCATGACAAGGCGCTGGAGATTGGCGCCGGCTCGGGTTACTTTGCCGCGTTGCTGGCGCATCGCTGCCGCAACGTCACCTCGGTCGAGATCGCGCCGGCGCTCAAAATCCTGGCGGAGAAAAATCTCAAGGCGGCCGGTATCAATAACGTGAAAGTGGCGGCGGGTGATGGCGCGCAGGGCTTTGGTCGCGAGGAGTTTAACGTCATCGTGCTCTCTGGCTCTACCCCTGCTGTGCCTGATGCACTGTTGCTGCAACTCGCTCCCGGTGGCCGTTTGTTTGCGGTGGTGGGCGACGCGCCGGCCATGACTGCGCGCATCTACACGCGCAGCGCCGAAGGAGTAACAGCGGGTGTGGTGGCGCAAGATTTGTTCGAAACCGTGCTGCTGCCACTGCAAAACGCAGCGCAGCCTGCGCGTTTCAAATTTTGAGCGTCGGCTTCGCCGCCTGCTAATCCCGCCGCCCGGCCATCTCGCTGCCCGCAAACCATTGTGTGCCAACGGTCTTGGCCGTTTTCTCCTCTGATAGACTGAAGATGAATCAATTGAGCGTGACCGAACTGGCTGCTTGGCTGCAAGACGCCGAACGCCCGCAGCCGATCCTGCTAGACGTGCGCGAGCCGTGGGAAGTGCAGACCGCGAGCATTGCCGGCATCACGGCGATCCCGATGGGGCAGATTCCCCAGCGGATCGACGAGATCGACACGCTCGCCGCTGCACCCGACGCCCAAATCGTTGCGATCTGCCATCACGGTAGCCGCAGCGCCCAGGTGGCGATGTTTCTCGAGCGGCAAGGCCTCGGGCCGATTCACAACCTCGCTGGCGGGATCGAAGCCTGGTCGCGCGAGGTGGACCCGTCGGTGCCGCGCTACTGACATCGCCCGACCCATACGCGCCTGGGTGCACGACACCAGGGCAGACGATTCGTGAAATTTTCACCCCAACCCGCCGCGACTATGACAAAATGACCGGCAGTCATTTAATGATTTTTCGTTGAAACGACCCATGAAAAACTCTCGCCCGCCGTTCCGTACTGCGCTCCGCACCTCATTCCGCCGGTCATGCCATCCGTCGTTCCGCGCGTCATTCATCGCGACTGCTCTGGCTGCCGCATTGGCGGCGGTACCGTTGAGTGCGTTGAGCGCCGATTTGTTGAGCATCTACAAAGAAGCGATTGCCAACGACGCGGTGTATTCGTCGGCGCGCTATTCGCTCGAAGCCGGCCGCGAAAAATATCCACAAGGTTTGGCGACGATATTGCCGACCATCAGTGCCAGCGCAAACACGCAGGCGAACAGCGCCAACATCGCCTCACGCGCTGCGGGCGTCGCGCCGATCGACCGTTTTTTCAACAACAACGGCTACGGCATCACGCTGACGCAGCCGCTGTTCCGCTGGCAGAATTGGCAGACCTTTGAGCAGGGCAAGCTGCAAGTAGCGCAGTCGGAAGCCACCTATGCGCAAGCCGGGCAAGACCTGATCGTGCGCACCGTCGCTGCCTATTTCGACGTGCTCGCCGCCGCCGACAGCCTGGCCGTATCGGTCGCCGCGAAGACCGCGATTTCCGAGCAGCTCGCGCAGGCGAAGCGTAATTTTGAAGTCGGCACCGCAACCATCGTCGATACGCACGAGGCGCAATCGCGTTTCGACCTCGCGGTAGCGCAAGAGATCGCCGGCCGCAACGACCTCGAAACCAAACGCACTGCCCTGCAACAAATCATCGGCAAAACGCCGGGAGATTTGTCCGGCCTGCGCGCCGACGTGCGGATTCCGCCGCCGCAACCGGCGATGATCGACAAGTGGGTTGATGCCGCCGAAGCGGGCAACTATTCGGTGAAAGCGCAGGACTTTGGCGTTGCCGTGGCCAAACGCACCACCGAGATTCAGCGGGCCGGCCACTTGCCGACGCTCGACCTGACGGCGTCGCGCAATATCCTGTCATCGACCGGCAGCGCAGTCACGCCGATTGGTTCGGACAACCGGATCGACGCGATTGGCGTCACACTGGCGATCCCGATCTACGCCGGCGGCGGCGTCAATTCGCGCGTGCGTGAAGCGCTTGCAGGCGCAGAAAAAGCCCGTGCCGACCTGGAGAATTTAAAACGCACGGCAGCGCAGAACGCGCGCCAGTTCTTTCTCTCGGTCACCAATGGTCTCGCCCAGGTGCGGGCGTTCGAAGCCGCGCTGGTGTCATCGCAAAGCTCGCTCGACTCGAACAAGCTGGGCTATGAAGTCGGCGTGCGCATCAACATCGACGTGCTCAACGCCCAGCAGCAACTCTTCACCACCCGGCGCGATTTGTCAAAGGCGCGCTACGACACCATCGTCAACGGCTTTCGTCTCAAGGCAGCGGCGGGCAGTTTGAGTGAAGATGATGTGGCGGCGATCAACGCGCTCTTGGCGCGTTGATTCAAACCGCTGGCGGCAGCACCGTCTGAATGATTGCTAGCGTGCGCGCGGTCGCGCCACGATGCTGCGCGCAAAATACCCGTCCGGCCGCGCCCATGCGCGCGCACTGCGCTGGGTCAGTCAATAGCGCGTACACCTGCTGCAACAAATCGTCAGCGCTGGCGACGCGCACTGCTGCTCCGGCCGCCACCGCCTGCGCAGCGGCCTCAGAAAAATTGAAGGTATGCGGCCCGATCAGCACCGGCGTGCCTTGCGCACACGCCTCAATCAAATTTTGGCCACCCAGCGGCACCAGGCTGCCGCCGATAAAAGCGCAGTCACAGGCGGCGTAATAGGCCGCCATTTCACCGAGACTGTCGCCTAATACAACGTTGCAACCGGCTGGCAGCGCCCGGTTTTCGCTGCGGCGAATGAACGCGACGCCACGCTGTTTGAGCAGCGCGGCGACCGCGTCGAAACGCTGAGGATGCCGTGGCACGATCACCGTGACCAGTTGCGCAAGCGCGTCAGCGGCTGCCCCCGCCGGCCGGCTGGAGTCGCGGCTCAAGGGCGTACGCGTCAGCGCATTGAGCAGCAGTTCTTCCTCGCCTTCGCGCGTGCTGGCGGCGAGAAACACGCGGCCGGTGCCGAACAAGTGCCGCAGCGCGCTTGACGATTCCGCTGCCGCGAAACGGCTCAGGTCAAATTTCAGATTGCCGGTGACCTCAATGCGTAGTACGCCAAGTGATTGGATTCGCGCAGCGTCGGCATCGGTCTGCGCCGCGACGATCAATCCGGCAAACGCCTCGCGGGAGAATGTGCCAATTCGCTGATAACCGGCCAGCGATTTTTCCGACAGCCGCGCGTTGGCCAACACCAGTGGCATGCCGCGCTCACGCGCGGCGCGCGCGAGGTTCGGCCACACTTCGGTCTCCATCAGAATTCCAAGCGCAGGCTTGAAGTGCGCGTAAAAGCGCGCCACCGCCCAGGGAAAATCGTAGGGCAGCCAGGCGAATTCGGGATTGACGCCAGTGCTGCTGCCCGCATAGAGACGATGCGCCGCGTCGCGCCCGGTGGCCGTCATGTGCGTGATGAGCAAGCGATGACCCGGATAGCGCACCGTCAGCGCTTCGATCAACGCTTGCGCGGCGCGCGTCTCGCCCAGAGAGACGGCGTGCAGCCAGATCAGTGGTTTGGCGCTTTCGCTTGCGCTTGCGCTTGCGCTGGCATTGGACCTCGCTTCATAGCGGCCAAAACGCTGCGCCACATCTTGCCGATAACCCGCCTCCGTGCGCCCGCGCCTCCACAGGCGCACCAGCAGCAGCGGCAGCGCGAGGTGCAGCGCGAGATTGTAAAAAAGCCGCAGCATCACGGAGTATCAATCAGACCGGCGCAATATTCGCGGGTAACACCCGATCCAGCGCCATCAACACCTCGGCCACCGCAGGCGGCGTGCCGATGCCACCGCAGTAGGCGGTCGGCCCTTGGCCAGCCGGGTGGGCATCGACCGGCTCGGAGTCGCAAAACACGCCGACCACCGGCGTGCTGAACGCCGCAGCTAGGTGGGTGAGGCCGGTGTCGAGACCAATCACCGCGCGGGCATGCGCGACCAAGCCGCCGGCCGCGACGATACCCATGCGCGGCGCCACCACGGCGCGCTGCAAAGCTTGCGCAATGCGCCGTGCGCGCGCTTCTTCATCCAGATTGCCGGAGGGCAGCACGCAGACCAGCCCGCGCGCTTCGAGTGCCTGCGCAGTCGCGATCCACGAGGCCTCGGCCCATAGCTTGGCAGCGCGTGCGGTGGAGTGGAGTAACACGATGTAGGGGCCAACGCCGCCCGTCTGTACGAGCGGCAACCACGCGGGCGGCGGCGGCGGCGTCAGGCCGTAATCAATCTCCGCATCCGGCGCAAAACCGAGCGCCCGCGCCACCAACCCGCGATAGCGCACGATTTTGTGGTCTGACTGAGCGAACGACATCCTGTGCCGGTAGAACAAGCTGGCCAGCGGTTCGCGCGCCGTGTCCCACGCAAACCCGTGCAGCGGGCCGCGCGCCTGCCGCGCGATCAACGCGCTTTTGATCAAGCCTTGCGCGTCAATCACCGCTTCGTACGCCGTCTCGCGCAGCAGCGCGCGCCCGCCGGAGCGCGGCAACACGCGGTCCACGCCGGGGTGCATACGCGCGAGGTCAATGTATTGATCCTTGACCAGCCAATCGAGCGTCAGATCGGGCCGGTGCCGTTTCAGCCCGGTGACCGCCGGGAACGTATGCACGATGTCGCCCAATGAAGACATCCGCACCAGCAGTACCGCTGTCATAGAGGCTCGCGCTAAAATCGGCTGGGTGAAAGCCCCGGATTATAAGGACTCGTCTACCGCCGCTTCTGGCGTTGCAGGCGGCGCACAGAGCGCTGATCGCGTGAGTGGCGCCCGCGCCAAGCTCTCCGTTGTGCTGATCACGCAAGACGCCGCCAGCCAAATCGAGGCCTGCCTTGCCAGCGTCGCGTTTGCCGATGAAGTTTTGGTGGTCGATTCGGGCTCCACTGACGCCACCATCGCCATCGCCGGACGCCACGGCGCGCGCGTGCTGCATCACGACTGGCCGGGCTACGGGGCGCAAAAGCAATTCGCCGTGGAGCAAGCCGCACACGACTGGGTACTGTGCGTCGATGCGGATGAGCGCGTCACCAAAGCGCTAGCAGAGAATATCGCCAAAACCCTTGTCTCCCAACAGTTTCCGGCCTATTGCATGGCACGCGCGAATGTCTTCATGGGCCGCGTGTTGCGGCATGGCGAGGGCTATCCGGACTGGTCGCTGCGGCTGTTTAACCGGCGTCATGCGCGCTGGAGTGATGACCCGGTGCATGAGAGCGTGATTCCCGCTGAACCGGCTGCCGTGGGCACGCTGGCGGGCGATCTGATACACGAGTCGTCCGAGAATTTAGCCAGTTATCTCGCCAAGCAAAACAAGTACACCAGCCTGCAAGCCGAACGCTTGTTCCGCGACGGCAAGCGCGCCGGCTGGGCGCGCGTGGCGTTTGCGCCGCTGGTACGCTTCATCAAGTTTTACATCGTGCGGCTGGGGTTTCTTGATGGCGTGCCGGGGCTGATACATATTCTCATCGGCTGCCAGAACAGTATGCTTAAGTATGCCAAGCTGCGGGAGATGGTCAAGGGAAAATAACTCTAGCTGGCGCGCAAGGCGACTCTTGTCACCAACCACCCCAAGCTTTTTCTGAAAGTGAAAGCGCTCAGGCTTGAGAATTGGCGGGAGTGGCCGTTACCAGCCGCGCAACACGACCTTGCCAATCGAGCGCCCGGCCTCGACTTGCGCGTGCGCCAGCTTCATGTTCGCCGCGTTGATTGGCGTGTGTACGGTGTTGACAGTGGTGCGGATCGTGCCCGCGTCGATCAACCGCCCAACTTCAGTGAGCAGGCGATGCTGCTCGATCATGTCCCAGGTGGCGTTGGTGGCGCGGGTGAACATGAACTCCCAGGTGAAGGTGGCGCACTTGCTCATCA
>JAYVSR010000162.1:0-7879 GCA_043775155.1 Burkholderiales bacterium
CAACTCTTTGAGGATTGGAAGCGCTTCTGGCAAGGTAATCCAGTGGCCCGGTTGGGCAGATACCCACGAAGCGGAGCCGTCGAAAGATATACCGTTTCCTCCACCAATCACCAAAAGATACCGGCCGGCGTCCAGCGCCTCAATTGTCTCAAGCGACAGCGATATTGCCCTGTTCCGGGACGATGTGAGGAGCCGCCGAGTTCCAGCACCGCCCGATGAAGGGTTGTCCTGAATAACATTGGCTTTGTGGATCACACGAGCCAACTTGTGCGAAAGGGCGGGGTAGTACACGCGGTTTTTCTCTGAAAATACCTCCGACAGATCTGAAGAGGATGCACGCAAAAATTCTTCAAACGCGAGTCTCTGCCCGTTCTTGGTTGCGAGGTCGAACAGCCGCTTATTTGAATGCACAACCACCCTGACGTTCGCCAGGCCTCATAGTTTCTCCAAGAGCCGGGCAATTTGCTCGGGTGATGGGAGTTGACCTTGCAGGGCCTTGGGCAGGCTGCGCTGGATGCGGTAGGTGGCCACGCCGATGGGCTTGCGCGCATCGTGCAAGGCGTATTCAACGATGGTGCGGCTTTTCTCTTTGCACAAGATGATGCCGATCGATGGATTTTCGTCGGGCTGCCGCACTTGCCGATCCAATGCGGTCAAGTAGAACTGCATCTTGCCAACGTATTCGGGCAAAAACTCACCCACTTTTAACTCCAACGCCACCATGCAGCGCAGGCGGCGATGAAAAAGCAGCAGGTCGATGAAGTATTCGCGCGCGTCCACTTCCAAGCGGTATTGGCTGCCCATGAAGGCAAACATGCCGCCCATCGTGCGCAAGAAGTCTTCCACACGAACCAGCAACGCCTGTTCCAATTCACGTTCGGTGTGCGCATCCCCCAAGGCCAGAAAATCGAACGTGTATTCGTCTTTGACCGCCAAGTGCGCTTGATCACGCAAAACGGGACTGAGGGTTTGATCAAAGTTGGTTTGCGCCAGCAACGATTGCTCGTAAGCCTGGTCGTCAATCTGGTGAATCAATACATTTTTTGACCAGCCAGACTTGCGGGTCATGCGCAGGTAGAACTCACGTTGCAGCGGGTCTTTGCAGCGGCTCATGATGATGAGATTGTGCGACCAGGCAATTTCTCCAACCAGTGGTTGGAGTTTTGGCGAAGTGACGTACTCCTGATAGATCTGGCGCATGTACCAAAGATTTTGCTCGGAGAAGCCGCCGATCCCCGGAAACTCCGCCTGCAAATCCACCGCCAGCCGCTGGACCACGGCCTTGCCCCAGCCCTCGCGCTGCTGCCGCTCGACGATCATGCGGCCAATGTCCCAGTACAGTCCAATCAGCTCGCGATTGACCGATCGCAGCGCGGCATATTGGCCTGTCCGGATACGCGCCTTCACGTCCATCAGCAACGCCGCGTAGCCGCCATCCATCGCCGATGATTTCTTTGCGCCAACAGTTCTCATGGAAGATCGAGGAAACGAGAGATCATTGCTTGGCCACGGCGCGCTCAAGTCCGGCAATGGCCGGCGCCTGCGTCCCCATGCGTGCTGTGACCGGAGCTTGAGTCAATCCGGTGTCTTGACGGACTTTCAGCACCGTATCAAGCAGTGTCATTTCTTCACGCTCGATGCGCTCTACCTCTTTGCGCACGCCGGGGCGTTGCATCAGCTTCTTGATGAGTTGTTCATGCGTTCGCATGTTTGATCTCCTTCGCAACTGTACGATTTTCTCGTACGGTTGACGAATTCGCGCTCCGCCGCCGAAACGGACGTTTCAAAGCGGGCGCCCAGCTCCCCTTTTGATCGTCCGCAGCGTTGGTTTCCCGTTCTTTGCCGTCGCCAGATCGCATTTTCAACCGTCCGCATTTCTCGGACTCTTCAGTTCCGCTTTGCTCCAGTGCGAGCGCACCTGTACCGGCTCAAAGAGTTTGACTTGCATGCGCCGGCCCGGCATGCAACCTTAACCCCAGCGCCTGCATCACTTTGAGAAACGTCGCCAACTCCGGATTGCCGTCCGCCGAGAGCGCTTTGTAAAGACTCTCGCGACCCACGCCGGCTTTGCGTGCGATGCCTGACATGCCTTTTGCGCGGGCTACGTTACCGAGGGCGTGGGCGATGACCTGAGAATCGCCGTCTTCAAATGCCGCTTCAAGGTACGCAGCAATATCTTCCGGTGTTTTGAAGTAGTCCACCACATCAAACGGAACGGTTTTGATTTTCGCCATGTCGCTCTCCTAAAGGTCCCGCGCCAATTTGATGGCGCGTTTGATGTCGTTGTCTTGACTGCGCTTGTCGCCACCGGCCAACAGAAAAATCAATTCTGTACCGCGTTGCTTGAAATACAACCGGTACCCAGGGCCGTGGTCGATGCGCAATTCCGATACACCTTCACCTACCGGTTTGACGTCGCCAGTCAAACCCAAACTGAGCCGTGCAATCCGGATTTGTATGTGGGCACGTGCATTGCGATCTCGCAAACCGTCAAGCCATTTGACGAACCCGGGCAACTGCTCGACTTGAATCATGTCTTATTGTATCTCATGAGATACGAAGGTGTTTTGCCAGATGTGAGTGCGCTTCGTGCCGGTCCGTTCATTATTTTGAGACGCTCTCGAATCATCGGGGTCAGCGAAATTTTTTTGCCGTCGGCGTGATACCTCTTGCTGCCTTCAAGCTTCAAAGGTTACTGAACGAAAGCTTAACCACCACGTGCCCCCGGAGCCAGCACGGCCAAACGCGGGAAATACGTGGCATAGCCAGCCCGGTCACGAGTCAAGATCGTCAGGTTTGCGACTGCCGCATGTGCGCCGATGAAGAAGTCTGGCAAGGGCAACAAGCGCGCCGCCCCGGTGACGGTACAGACCAAAGGCCTTGGCTGCCAGCGCGCCACATGACTAGGGGAGCGGGCTGCGCTGCGTGTCGTAAACATCCAATAGGGCATCGAGCGCGCGGAGATCGGGTTCCGGCACCAGCAACTCGGCGTAGATGATCAGGTTGATGTGCAGCGGAGACTTCTCGCTGCACGCTTGCAGCTGCTCGACCGCCCAGTTGTGCCAGGCGCTGGCGCCGAGTTGCTTGAATTCGGGGTTCATGCTGTTGCGGACGCGGGCGGCGGCTGCCTTCAGGCGGCTGCCTTCAATTTGGCGCGCCGGTCGCCTCTGACGCCGGTGGCGACCGCCGTGATGATGATCTTGCTGCCTTCAAGACGGAAGGCCACCTCGCTGCCCGGCGCGACACCGGCGGCGGTACGAATGCGCTTGGGGATGGTGACTTGGCCTTTTTCAGTAACGAGCACGAGTGACATGCCTCCACGGAAGTAGGAAAACGAAGTAGGAATCGTACTAGTTGTGATGCGGCGTAGATAACATGGTCGCTACGCCCGTTACGGGTAGTGTCTCTGCCAAGTTTGATTGCTGCCGATGATCTTAGCCCCCGCTGCCGGTCACGCGCGCGCCTCATTGACCCCGCAGCGATGGTGCGCATAAAATATGCGTATGCGCCATGATTGTGGGAAAAGCCGATGCACTCTGTTTACGATCCGGCGGCGCTGAAAAAGCCTGTCGATCTGAGCATTCACGCGGATTTGCTCAACAAGGCGCGTGCGCTCGAAATCAATCTCTCGGCACCGCTGGAGACAGCGCTTGCGGCAGAGGTCAAGCGCCGCCGCGCTGCCAGTGGCTGCGCGACAACCAAGCGCCGCCCGATGCCTAAACGTGTTTGTCGAAAAGCACGGCGTATTCAGCGACGGGCCGCGCGGGTTCTAGGCGCAGCGATGGCGCAGTTATCTGTTTATCGCAACAAGAACCGGCGCACCAAGGGCAACATCACGTTTTTTCTCAATGTGCAAAGTGATTGGCTCGGGCATCTCGATACGCGCGTCGTCGTTCCGCTGGCAACGGCCAAGTCGTTTGGCGGCCCGCCGAGTGAATCGCTCAAGCCGGTGTTTGAGCCAGGCGGCGAAAAGCACATGTTGCTCACCCCATTGTTGGCGGGCGGTTCCAAAAAAGAGCTTGGAGCCGAGGTGCATGGCCTGCGTTAAAAGACTATTGAAATCATTGCCGCGCTCGATGTGTTGATCAGCGGTGTATCGGCCGATTTGTCGAGAACGGCATGCCGCACGACCGTAAGAGCCGCTCCCACCAACGTTTTCGCTATTTCCTTCGCTGTAACGCCGCAACGTTTTTTTGAAAGCCCGCTGTGACTGAACCCAACGCAACCGCCGCTGCCACCTCTGTCGCTGCGGCCACCGCCACCGCCACCGCCACCGCCGCTACCACGGCCATCCGCGACCCCAAGTCCGACATCTTTCTCCTCGTCGCTTGCCAGGCGCTGCTGTTCACCAACAACGTGTCGATGATCGCGGTGAACGGCTTGGCCGGTCTCGCGCTCGCACCGAACGCCGCAATGGCCACTGTGCCGGTCACCGCCTATGTGATCGGCTCGGCGATTGCCTCGGCGCCAATCGCCAAGATGATGAAGCGCTATGGCCGCCGCATCGGCTTTTCCATCGGCACGTTGTTCGGCATGGCCGGTGTGTTGACTGCTGCGCTGGGCGCGTATCACAAGCTGTTTTGGCTCTTGTGTCTGGGCACTGCGCTGGTCGGCGTATACAACGCTTGCGGGCAGCTTTATCGTTTCGCCGCCGCCGAAGTTTCGCCGGCGCAGTGGAAGGAGCGTGCCATCTCCTGGGTGCTGGCAGGCGGCGTGATCGGCGGGGTGGTCGGGCCGAATCTGGCCAAGTATTCGATTGACTGGTTGTCAGTCACCTTCGCCGGCACCTACGCGACGCTGGTCGTATTTGCGGTGTTGTCGCTGATCGTGATTCAGTTCATCCAGTTCCCGGCAGTCAACGCGCAAGAGCAAAAAAATCCCGGCCGCCCCTTGAGCGTGATCATGCGCCAGCCGGTGTTCATCGTCGCCGCGCTCGGTGCGATCATCGGCTATGGCGTGATGAACCTCCTGATGACGGCGACGCCGATTGCGATGGTGAAGTTGTGCCGTCATCCGTTTGCCGATGCCGCGCTGGTGCTCGAATGGCACGTGATCGGCATGTTCGCGCCGTCGTTTTTTACCGGGCATTTGATCAAGCGTTTTGGGGTCCTCAACATCATGTTCACCGGCGCGCTGTTGATGTTCGGCTGCGTGGTGGTCGCGCTCAATGGCGTCGAGGTGATGAATTTTCTGATCGCCTTGTTCGTGCTCGGGGTTGGCTGGAATTTCCTGTTTGTTGGCGGCACCACGCTGCTTACCGAAGCCTATCGCCCGGAAGAGAAAAACAAGGTGCAGGGCGCGAATGATTTTCTGATCTTTCTCACCATGGCACTGTCGTCGTTCTCGTCCGGCGCTCTGGTCACCACCAAGGGCTGGGAATTGCTCAACTACGGCTCGCTGCCTTTCATCGCTATCGCCGCTTGCGCAATCTTGTGGCTCGCGGCGAAGCGGCGGCAGACTGCTGCGGGGTAGCGAGCCGGCATGAGCCAGGCTACGGCGCCGCACGCGCCAGAGAGCGGTGCAGCCAAGGTGGTCAGCGCCGAATTCGCCACCCCGCGCGCCGCCTGGATCGCCGGCGCCACTGGTGTCGCGCCGTTTCTGGTTGGCACGATTCCGTTTGGTCTGATCACCGGGATTGCCACCAAGGCAGCCGGCCTGTCGGCAGCCGCGGCAACGGCGATGACAGTGATTGTGTTTGCCGGCACTGCGCAGATCGCCGCGCTGCCGCTGCTGAGCGCCGGCGCGCCGGTGCTGGTGATCATCCTCACTGCCTTTATCGTCAATCTGCGCTTCGTGATTTACAGCGCCACCGTCGCGCCCTACTTCAAGCATCTGTCGCTGCGCTGGAAATTTTTGCTCGGCTTCTTCGTCACCGACACCGGCTTCGCGATGTTCATGCGCAAGGTGGCAGACAGGCCGGACCTGGCGCACCGCCATTGGTATTTTTTGGGCGGCGGCATGATCATCGCCATCGTCTGGTGTGGCGCAGCCTTCATCGGCATCGTCGCCGGTGCGCGTGTGCCGGCGTCGTGGCAGCTTGAGTTTGCCGCGACCTTGGCAATCCTCGCGTTAACGGCGCCGGTGATCCGCTCGCGCGGCGAGTTTGCTGCGGCGGTGATTGGTGGTGGTGTCGCGCTGGCGGGTGCCGGGCTGCCGTTGAAATTGGGATTGGTGGCCGGCGCTATCGCAGGGATTGCGGGTGGCGTGTTGACCGATCGCATGATCAGGCGCGCATGATCCACGACGGCTGGACTCTCTGGCTGGTGGTGGCCGGCATGGCGCTCGTTACCATCCTCAACCGCGCCGGTTTGCTGATGCTCTCTGGCCGTTTCAATCTGCCGCCGGCTGTGCAAGCCGCGCTGCGTTACGCCCCCGCAGCCGCGCTGGCGGCGATTGCCGTGCCTGAGCTATTCGCCGGTGCCGCCGGGCAAATCGACCTCTCGATCCACAACATCAAACTCGTCGCCGGACTCGCGGGTTTTGCGATGGCCGTGCTCTGGCGCAGCACGGTGCTCGCGATTGTGGGCGGCATGCTGGTGCTACATGGCTTGCGTGCATTAGGTTTGTGAGGCGCTGAATTTTCTTGCCCGGTTCGCTTGCCCGGTTCGCTTGCCCGGTAATCTCACCCCGGCAGCGCCTCACGAATGGCGCGGCTGGCGACATCTTCTAGCCAGCCAAGATCCACCTCGCGATGCGCTTCACAAATGAACCAGGGTTCGCGCGAATCCGGCTCCAGCATCACGCCATGGCCGATCAGATTCCAGGCAAACCGGCGATACAAGTCGCTGTTGGTGCGGCGCCAATCACGATAATTGGCCGGCACTTCACGGGTGAAGTGAACCCCGAACATGGCCGGTGGCCCGGCAAACACGTGCTCGACGCCGGCGGCGGTAAACACCCGCCCCAGTACATCGCGCACCTGTGCGCCGGCCCGGTCGATGGTTTGCAGCGCGCCGGTCTGCGTCAGGATATTCAAAGTGGCATGCGCCGCACTGATGCCAACCAGATTGGCCGTGTAGGTGCCGCCATGCACCACACCGCCGGGGTGCGAGCCGACCACATCCATCACGTCCGCGCGTCCGCCAAATGCGGCCACCGGATAGCCATTGCCCATCGCCTTGGCATAGGTGGTGAGGTCAGCGTGAATGCCATAGAGTTCCTGCGCGCCGCCAGCGGCCACGCGAAACCCGGTTTTAACCTCATCGATGATCAGCAGCGTGCCGTGCTGATCGCACAAATCACGCAGGCGCTGCAACCAGGCCTGGCTCGCCGCGATGCTGCCGGCATTGCCGATGATCGGTTCGAGCACCACCCCGGCAAGCGACTCGTGCCGGGTCAAAAAAAGCTGCTCTAAAGATTCAAAATCATTGAGCTCAATGATATCCACCAGGTCGCGGGTGCGCGCGGGAATCCCGCTGCCAAACGGAATCACTTTCGGCGCGACAGGACTTTTTGGATTCCAGTTTTCCACATCCGACTTCCACATCATTTCGTCGTAGAGGCCGTGAAACGCCCCTTCGACCACCGCGATGCGATCACGCCGCGTAAAGCCGCGCGCGGTGCGCACTGCGCCCATCACCGCCTCGGTACCCGAGTTGGCGAAGCGGAGCTTGCCGATGTTCGGACACAGCGCCTTGATCTGCTTGACCACCGCAGTGTCGAGTTCAGCCGAAAATCCGGAGAGTGTGCCGCGCTGCGTGATCTGCTCGACGACGGCGGCATCGACCCGCTCATCGCGGTAGCCGAGGATGATCGGGCCGTAGCCGAGGCGGAAATCCACATAGGTCTTGCCGTCGCAGTCGGTCAGCGTGCAGCCTTTGGCATGCTCGACGAAGACCGTGCGCTCGTCGCCCCAGTAGCGGTAGTTTTCCGCCACGCC
>JAYVSR010000163.1:0-13575 GCA_043775155.1 Burkholderiales bacterium
CGGCTGGAAATCGTTGGTACACAACGGCTTCCAAACCATCGCGTGTAAAACCCTTGATGGGAGCGGTTCGCAGACCGATACTCCTTCGGTTTTTGCGGCTACTCTCGCCACCCTAGGCGAGCACTTCGCGCAGTCACCATCACAACAACGCGAACCATCCCCGCCGCGCCTGTGGCAAACTGCCGCCTGCGTCATTTATCAACTGCTCAACAGGAAAGTTACTCCCATGCGTCTCGTCAGCTACCTTAAAGATGGTCAAGCCCACACCGGTGTGATGGCTGGTGCCGATACCGTGATCGACACTGCCGAATTAATGCCCGATTGGCCGAACGATATTGTGGAAATTTTGCAGATGGGGCCGGCTGCCCTGACTGATCTGACGAAGGCGTTGGGCGAGCGGCCGAAGGCTGGCGCGGTGGCGCTGAAAAGCCTTGATCTGCTGCCTCTCGTGCCGAATCCGCCGAAGATCATTTGTATCGGCCTCAACTACGCGGATCATGCCAAAGAAGGCGGGCGCGACCGGCCTGATCATCCGAGCTTTTTCATGCGTGGTGCAACCTCGCAAGTGGCACATGGCAAATCGATCATCCGCCCCAAGTGTTCGCACAAGCTCGACTACGAAGCCGAGATCGCGGTGATCATCGGCTCGACAGCCAAACATTTGACGCGCGAGAACGCGCTCTCCTGCATTGCCGGGTATTCGCTCTACAACGACGGTTCGATTCGCGACTATCAGCGTCGTGGCACACAGTGGACACTGGGTAAAAACTTTGACGCCACTGGTGGCTTTGGCCCTTGGCTCATCACGCCGGACGAGTTGCCGGCCGGTTGTGAAGGCCTGCGCATTCAGTCGCGCCTGAACGGCAAGATCATGCAGGACGCCAACACGAAAGACTTCCTCTGGAACATCGTTGAGTCGCTGGTGATCATCACCGAGTGCATGACGTTGGAGCCCGGCGACGTGATCATCACCGGCACCCCGGCTGGTGTTGGCTATGCGCGCAACCCGCCGGTGTTCATGGCGCCTGGCGACATCATCGAGATCGAAGTCGATGGTATGGGCGTGTTGATGAATACGATTGTGGACGAGAAATAATGCAAGCGGGCGACAAAGGCTACGTCCGCCGCATCGTCACCGGCCACGACGATCAGGGCCGCGCGATTTTTACCGAAGACCGCGCGGCACCGTCGACGCACACCAACCCAAAGCGGGTCGGCTATCACCTGACCAATTTGTGGATGACCGACGAGACGCCGTGCTTCGTAGGCAATGACGCCGATCCGACCTCGCGCCCATTGCAACTGGAGCCGCCGAAAAACGGCACGGTGGTGCGGATCATCGAGTTTGGCCCCGAGGGCGAGTGGACGAAGAATCTCGATGGATCGGGGGCGAAAGAAGCGTTCGGTGCGCTCGGCACCAACAAGGCGTCTACCTACAAAGAAGGCGGGCATCCGCTGATGCATCGCACCGAATCGGTCGATTACGCGCTGGTGTTGGAGGGCGAGATTTATATCGTCCTCGACGTTGGCGAGCGGCTGATGAAGCAAGGTGATTTTTTGGTCGAGCGCGGCACCAGTCACGCCTGGGCAAACCGCTCGGGCAAGCCGTGCAAGATGTTGTTTGTGTTGATCGATGGCAAGTTTGATCCGGAGATCGGGAAACATTTCATCGTTTAGATTGCGGGACAGACCTTGAGACGCGTTGCGCAGCAACGCCCGAAAGCTCTGTCCCCAACCAACTTTTAGGAGAAGTCATGGCCGTCACCCTGAGCGTCAACGGCGCGCGCCGCAGCAGCCCTGCTGCGCCCGGCACGCCCCTGCTGTATGTGTTGCGCAATGACCTGAACCTCAACGCGGCGAAATATGGCTGCGGTTTCGGCCAGTGCGGTGCCTGCACCGTGATGATCGGCGGCGTGGCGACGCGCTCGTGCATCACACCTGCGGGCAAGGTCGGCAGCAAAGCCATCACCACGCTTGAGGGTCTCGGCACAGCGGCAAAGCCGCACGCGCTGCAAAAAGCCTTCATCGACGAGCAGGCGGCGCAGTGCGGCTACTGCGTCGCCGGCGCGATGATGACCGCCAAGGCATTGCTGGACAAAACACCGAAGCCGAGTGAGACGCAGATTCGCACCGCGCTTGCTGGCAACCTGTGCCGCTGCGGCACGCACAATCGTATCGTGCGCGCGGTGCAGCTTGCCAGTGGGCAGCAGCCGACTGCGGGACAACAGATCGCTGCGGGCCAAGCGACGACTGCCTACCAAGCGACTGCTATCGACCAAGAGGTGACAGCATGAACGCACGCAACGAAAATTTTGATCTGTCACGCCGCCACTTCTTCAAAAAAAGCGGCGCGCTCGCCGTCGCGTTCTCACTCACCCCGGCCTTGCTTGAAGCGCAACCCGCCGCGCGCCCCGCGTTGCCGGGCAGTCTGAACAATTTCCGCAAACTCGACTCGTGGCTGTCGATCAACGCTGACGGCACGCTCACATTGTTCTCCGGCAAGGTCGAGTTGGGCCAGGGCATCTCCACTGTGCTGACGCAAATCGTCGGTGATGAACTCGATGTCGAGATGTCGCGCATCAAAGTGGTCGCGGGTGACACCGTGCGCACCCCGGACGAAGGCGTGACCGCAGGTTCGCTCTCGGTGCAGCAAAGCGGCACGGCGCTGCGTTTTGCCGCCGCCGAAACCCGCGCGCTGCTGCTCGCGGCGGCAGCGCAAAAGCTTGGCGTACCGGTTGAGAGCTTGCAGGTCGCTGACGGCAACATCACCTCTGCCGCATCTTCCAACCCGGGCGCAAAAACCACCTACTGGGAAATATCTGGCAGCGTGCCGCTCGCGCGCGAAGCGACACCCGGCGTCAAACCCAAGACGTTTGTGCAACACAAGTTCACCGGCAAAAGCGTGCCGCGCCGCGACATCCCCGCCAAGGTCACCGGCGGCGAAGCCTACGTGCAGGACATGCGTTTGCCCGGCATGTTGTATGGCCGTGTGGTGCGGCCACCATCGCTCACCGCCAAGCTGCAATCGGTCGATGAAGCCGCTGTGCGCGCGATGCCCGGCGTCGTCGCGGTGATGCGCGATGGCAATTTTCTCGCCGTCGCCGCCGCCCGCGAAGAGCAGGCGATTGCCGCCCGCGTCGCCCTCGCACAAAGCGCCAAGTGGGACGTACCCGCCGCCTTGCCGCCCTCGGGCGCCGCCTTGTACGCGCATCTCAAAACCGCGCGCAAAGAGACCAACGTGGTCGGCCTGAAACAGAACGCCGCCGCCGCTGCGACCGCTGTCAAGACGTTGAACGCCGAGTACACCCGGCCGTTCCAGTCGCACGGCTCAATCGGCCCGTCGTGCGCCGTGGCGCAATTCAAAGACGGCAAATACACCGTGTGGACGCATAGCCAAGGCGTGTTCCAGTTGCGCGGCGATCTGGTCAAGGTGTTGAAGGTGCCGGCTGAAAGCATCAACTGCATTCACCGCGAAGGCGCGGGCTGCTACGGCCACAACGGCGCTGACGATGTGGCGCTCGACGCCGCACTCATCGCCCGCGCGACCGGTGGCCGCCCGGTCAAGCTGCAATGGATGCGTGAAGACGAGTTCGGCTGGGAGCCCTACGGCTCGGCAATGGTGATGAACATGAGCGCCGGGCTGGACGCAGCTGGCAAGATCGTCGATTGGACGCATGAGTTGTGGAGCCACACGCACAGCACGCGCCCCTATGACCCCGATGGCAACAACTTGCTCGCCGGCTGGCACTTGGCCAGCGCTGTGGTGCAAGGCCCGCCGAAGAACATTCCACAGCCGAATGGCGGCGCGGATCGCAACGCCGTGCCGTACTACAACTTTGCGCAGACCAAGACGATCAACCACATGGTGCTCGACATGCCGATCCGGGTGTCGGCGCTGCGCGGTCTCGGCGCCTATGGCAACCTGTTCGCGTCAGAGTCGTTCATGGACGAGCTGGCCGAGATGGCAGGGGTGGACCCGGTCGAGTTTCGTTTGCGTCATCTGGCCGATGCGCGGGCGCGCGCGGTGTTGGAGCGGGTTGCAGCGGATGCGAACTGGAAGACCGGCGAGAAGAATCGTGGTGTGGCGTTCTCGCGTTACAAGAACAACAGTAGCTACGTCGCGGCGATTGCTGACATTGAAGTCGATCGCGCCAGTGGCAAAGTGGCAGTGCCGCGTATCGCCCTTGCGGTCGAGTGCGGATTGATCATCAATCCGGACGGCATCGTCAACCAGATGGAAGGCGGCGCGATTCAATCGGCGAGCTGGACCTTGCGCGAGCAAGTGACGTTTGACAACAGCCGCATGCTGACGCGCTCCTGGGCTGACTATCCGATCCTCACGTATGCCGAAGTGCCGCAGGTCAAGGTGTCGTTGATCAACCTGCCCGACGCGCCGTCGCTGGGTGCGGGCGAAGGCGCGCAAGGGCCGGTGGTTGGCGCGATTGCAAATGCGTTTGCCCGCGCCACTGGCAAGCGCTTGCGCGATGTGCCGTTCACGCCGGAGAAGGTGAAGGCGATTTTGGCGTAGCTGGATACGATGCAGCTCTTGACAGGAGTGAGTTGAGTAAGCGGAGAATGGCTACTGGAGCCATTCTCCGTTGTTTTTAGGGTGATGACATGCATCAAACAATAACCGGCCCGATGTCATGGACGCACGCGAGTGTCGGCGCGCCGGAGCAATTTTCGATTGCCTTGAGTGCGGACGAGCGCACCGAGTTGGCGTTGGCAGCAACGGCGGCGCTGACGCGGCTTGAACGCAATCACGAGAGCGCCGCTGCGCTCGGGCGCACTGGCGAGAGCGCCGCTGCCACTGCGGTCTCGGGGCTGACGCGCGCCGATTTTTCGCTACCCCGGCTCGACGCCAAACTCGCACACGCTTTCGCTGAAGTGCAAAGCGGTCGTGGCCTCGCGCTGTTGCGTGGCCTGCCGGTCGAGGGCCTGACGCAGGAGCAATTCACCGCTGCCGTGTGGGCCATCGGCACGCGCTTCGGTCATGCGCTATCGCAGAACGCGCAGGGTCAAATGATCAGCCAGGTAATCGACGCCACGAGCGAAGATGCGACACCGCGCATGTATCGCAGCAATCTCGAATTGCGCCTGCACAACGACATCACCGCGATGATTTCGCTGGCCTGCTGGCAGCCGTCGCTGGCGGGTGGTCTGTCGTATCTCGCCAGCGCAGGCGCGATTCACAACGAGATGTTGGAACGCGCGCCGCATTTGCTTGAACCGCTGTATCGCGGTTTTCATCATCATCGTCTGGGCGAAGAGGGTGAAGGTGAAGCGCCGGTCACGCCGTATCGGATGCCGGTGTTTACGCTCGGCGGCGGCAGCACCGGGGCGAACGCCACCGCGCGCGCCGAGCCGCAACTGAGCTGCCGCTATCAACGCGCCGGCATCGCCGCAGGTCACAGCGCCCTCGGCGTGCCGCTCACTGATCTCGAGATCGAAGCGCTCGACCTGTTCGACGCCGTCGCCAAAGCGCCGCACAACCGCCTGGTGTTCCCGCTCGAACGCGGCGATATGGTGGTGATCAACAACTACGCCGTGCTGCACGCGCGCACCGGCTTCACCGAGTATCCCGAGCCGGAAAAGCGCCGTCTGCTGGTGCGTCTGTGGCTCGATGCCGAGGGCTTTCGCGATGTGCCACCGGAGATGAATTTGTTCAAGACCAACGGCATTCCGCCACAGCCCGGGCGCGCTTGCACGTTTGATTTCAAGGCGCTGTATGCGCGTGATCCGCGAGCGACCGGCGGTGTGCCGAAGCTGGAAGACGCAACCACCTAACGAGAGCCCATGACATGACGATCAACCGCCGCACTATTCTCAAAGCTGCCGCAGCCGCCCTGCCTGCCGCTATGGAGCCCGCCACCGCCCACGCACAAAGCCCCTGGCCGGCCCGCCCGGTGAAACTCGTGGTCCCGTTCGGCCCCGGCGGCGCGACTGACATCATCGCGCGCCTGCTGGCGCAAAAACTCCAAGACTTTTGGAGCCAGAGCGTCGTGCTGGAGTACAAGCCGGGCGCCGGCACCGTGCTCGGCACCGACTTCACCGCCAAGTCCGCGCCGGACGGCTACACCCTGGGCATGGTGATCACGGCCCACATGATCAACCCGAGCCTGCGCGCGTCAATGCCGTTCGACACCTTGAAGGATTTGTCTGGCGTGTCATTGGTCGCGGTGTCGCACATCATGCTCTCGGCCACGCCGTCGTTGGAGGCGAACAACATGCGCGAGCTGATTGCGCTGGCGAAGCGCACCAAGCTCACTTACGCCACCCCCGGCACCGGCACCTCGATGCATCTGGCCGGCGAGTTGATCAAGTCACTCGCGGGCATCGACATGACCCACGTGCCGTACAAGGGCGGCGCTGCCGCTTACCCCGACGTGATCGCCGGGCGCGTGCCGTTGATTCTCGACCCGATGTTCTCCTCGATGCCGCATGTCAAGGCCGGGCGGATGAAGCCGATTGCGATCACCAGTGCGGCGCGCGCGGCCAGCAACCCGGAGATCGGCACCGTCGCCGAGGCGCTGCCGGGCTTCGATGTGAAGAGCATCTCCGGTGTGGTGGTTCCGAGCGCGACGCCGCGCGAGATCGTGCGCAAGATCAGCGCCGACATCGGTCGCGCCCTTGCACAGCCCGACGTGCGCGCGCGCATGGCGGATGTCGGGATGGAACCGAACGCCACCGCGCCGGAAGCGTTCGATGCCTTCATCAAGAGCGAGATCGAGCGTTGGGCGCCGGTGGTCAAAGCTTCGGGCGCGGCGGCGACGGACTGAAATCCGTTTTATTGATTGGCCGGAGAGTGGCTCGCAGAGCCGGTTTCACCAGTTTACTGTGCGTAGAATGGCTCCTGGAGCCACTCTTGGCTTACTCCACCTTGGCTTACTCCACCTTGGCTTACTCCACCTTCGCGCCCGACGCCTTCACCACTTTTGCCATGCGCTCGTAGTCGGTCTTGAGCAAGCGGGCAAAGTCATCGTTGCTCATCGCCTGCGGCTCAATGCCCTGCTTGTCGAGGCGCTCCAGAATCACCGGTGACTTCAACAGCGCGCCGACGGCAGCGTTGACGCGATCGGCTTCCGCCTTCGTCACACCGGCCGGCCCCAACAAGCCGAACCACGAATCGAATTCGTAACCCGGCAATCCGCTGTCGGCGAGCGCGGGAACATTGGGCAAATATTTGCTGCGCTTGGCGCTGGTGACGCCGAGCAGGCGGATGCGCGGATCGTTCACAAACGCCAGCGCGCCGATGGACGCCGCGATCACCGCCTGTGCGCGCCCGGACAACACTTCGTTGATCGCCTCGCCCGTCGCCTTCAACGGCACATGCACCATGTCGATTCCCGCGAGACCGCAGAAATAAGCCATCGACAAATGCGTCGCGCTGCCGACCCCGGCGGTAGCGTAGTTCATCTTGCCGGGGTTGGCCTTGGCGTAGCGGATGAACTCGGCGGCAGTTTTCGCTGGCACATCGGGGTGGATCATCATCACGTAACCGGCGTTGCCGATGTGCGCCAGCGGGGTGAAATCTTTTTGCGGATCGTACGAGAGCTTGGTGTAGAGACTGCCGACGATGTTGTGACTGGCGGCGGCCAGCACCATCGTGTTGCCGTCCGGAGCCGCCTTGGCGACGAAGGCATTGGCAATCGTGCTGCCTGCGCCGGGGCGGTTCTCGACGATGGCGCTGGCGCTCATCGCTGTGCCGAATTCGTTCGACAGCGAGCGCGCGAGGATGTCTTGCACGCCGCCCGCCGCGAACGGCACGACAATTTTGATCACGCGGGATTGGGCGAGGGCCGGCGCGCCCGCGAGGGCGGTGGTTGCGGCGTACAAAAAAGTTCGGCGGCTTAACATCGTGGCTCCTGAGCTTGTGCAAGGGGTGGCAGTGATGCCGGGAATTGTAGCGTTGGCATGGTTCGCAGTACCATGCGTTTTCGATCCCTGCATCAGGAATTCGTCCCATGCCCATGCAAAGAATCATGACCGGCCTGTCGCGCTTTGACCATGACGACAAGCGGGAGCATGGATATTTTGTGATGCTGAGCCGCCGCGGCGAGCGGTTTCAAAAAAGATTTTCCGATGGCGTCTATGGTGGTAGGCGCGCGGCGCTCAAGGCGGCGCGCGCTTGGCTGCAAGAGGTCGTCGATAAGCATCCGACTTATACGCGCCAGCAGTATGCCGGCATCGTCAGACGCAACAACACCAGCGGGCATCCCGGCGTCTCTGCGTTGAAACATGCGGATGGAAAAATTGCTGGTTGGGCCGCCCATTGGTTGATGCCGGGTTCATCGCAGTACCAGACCCGCAAGTTCATGGCGAGTGTGCATGGGCTGGAGCGCGCCAAAGAGTTGGCGATTCGCGCCCGTGAGCAAGGGCTTAAAGAACTGAGCGATGAACTGTGGACGGGCGGCGATGGCAGGGCCGGTGTAGCCATGAGCCCGGAGCGCAAAGCCCGCATCGCTGCGGCGCGTGAGCAACGCGCGAGCGATTGGCGGGTGGTTCGTGTGAGGCTCGCGCACGCTAGCGTGACCCTGATACTTCGATGCGGAGCGTGTTTGCAATTGCCGCTCGATCATTTTCCGGCACTCAAAAATGCACGAGGCGCGGCGCGCAATCAATGGGAGGTGAAGGACTATCAGGTTACGTGGCCAGCCTTAAAACTGACCATCGACGCGAAGGCGTTTCTGAATCCCAAATTGCTGCGTCACGCCTGAGCGGATTTTCGCTGCCGCGCAGCGGCGGACTTAAGCTGCGTGTGCGCTCGTCACTTCCAGTACACGCTTGCCATCGGTACCGGTGATTTCAGTGCGCACGACAGCCAGACTGCGCCCGGCGTGGATGATGCGCGATGAAACGAGCAGCGCGTCGCCGCGCCCCGGCGCAACGAACCACGCCGCGATGTTCGATAACACCGGATGATCCGGTACCGCCATGCGCGCGGTCTCGGCCGCAGCACCTATCAGGATGCCGCCTTGCACATGGCCGACGCGGTTGGCGAGTTGCGGGCCGACTTTCAGGTGACATTCGGCACCGGTCTTAGAGGCTGTGGGCGCGATGCCCCAAAAGCGTTTCAGAAACGAGGATGGTGATGACGATGGTGATGCGGCGGGCGTGGTGTGCTCCACTGCGTGCTCAGTGGCGTGCTCCGCCGCATGCTCCACTGCGTCCTCCATCGCCAGCGCCGCATCACACGCTGCAAGAATCGCGCGCTCGCAGGCATCGAGCTGATCGGGCGTGAGCGCAGGTTGTTCGACGAAGCCCTTGCGCTGCCACGGCAGCGGTGCCATTTCGCCGATGTTCGACGGTGGCGGCAACTGCACAAACGCGCCGCTGCCGCTAATGATCTTGCGGCCCCGGCTCATCACGGTCGCGCTGGAGAGCAACTGCCGCAACGCGCCCGCTTGCGTGGCACCGTCAAACGTGGACTCGACGCTCACATCGTCGCGCACTGGCAGGCCATGGAAGTGCGCGCTGATCTGCGTCGTCGCGAGGCGCGAGCCGTGCGGTAGCGCGATGCGCGTGGGCGATGCCAACGCCGCGTCGAGCAGCACGAGCAGTGCGGCCAGCTCGACGTTGCCCTGCGCATCAGTGCATTGGGGGCCGAGCGGCATCGTCACCGTCATCGAGTCGGCGTCGATGCGTGGCCAGGCGACTGCCTGAAAGTGCCCGGTGAAGCTCCAGCCCGGTGTGCGGTCACGCGCGAGCGCGCTGAGGATCGCGTGGCGAATCTGTGCGGCGTTGTCCATCAGGTAGTGATCAATCCGGGTCATCAATTCGAGTCAGTCATCCGAGCCATCAATCCGGCTTGATCCCCGCGCGCTTGATCACTGCCGCCCACTTCACCATTTCACTTTTGACGAACCCACCGAATTGCTCCGGCGTGCCGGGCGAGACTTCTGCGCCCTGGCCGAGCAAGCGTTCCTTCACCGCCACGTCAGAAAACGCGCGTACAAAATCCGTATTCAGTTTGCTGATGACATCGCGCGGCGTGGCACTCGGCACCCAAAACCCGGCCCACGAATACGCTTCGTATCCCGGCAGTCCCGCTTCAATCATGGTCGGCAAATCCGGCACCATCGCCGAGCGCTTTGGGCTGCCAACCGCCAGCGCCTTGACCTTGCCGGTGCGCACTTGCGGCAATGCTGTCGGGCCGTCGCTGAACATCATCTGCACCTGGCCGGCGAGAAGATCGGTCATCGCCGGTGCGCTGCCGCGATACGGAATGTGCAGCATGAACACGCCGGCCTTCTCTTTGAACAACTCACCCGCGAGATGCGTGCCGCCGCCGTTGCCGGCTGAGCTATAGGCAAGCTTGCCGGGGTTTTTCTTCGCGTAAGCCACCAGCTCTTGGATGTTGTTGGCCGGCACCGACGGATGCGCGCAGACGATGATCGGGAACTGCGCGCCGAACATCACCGGAGTGAAATCTTTTTCGATGTCATACGGCAGCTTGTTGCCGAAACCCGGCAGCACCGATTGATGAATTGCGCCAAGAAAAATCGTCTGCCCATCGGGCGCGGCGCGCGCCGCCGCTTCCGCGCCGATCACGCTGTTGCCGCCGCTGCGATTGTCCACGCTCACCTGGACGCCCCACAACTCGGTGAGTTTTTGCGCCATCGCGCGGCCCGTTACGTCGACCGGGCCACCGGGCGGAAACGGCACGATGATGCGCACCGGGCCGCGCGGGAAGGTGGATTGTGCGTGGGCGGTCAGTGGAAGCACTGCGGGCAACACTGCTGAAGCAGCAGCGGCAGATAGCAGTGTGCGGCGTTTGACGTTCATGTGTGAAGCCATCATTTTCCCCCGGGCATTGGTTGATGATTAAACAGCGCAATCCAGCCGCGAATGATCCGGTACACCACCCACAATCCGGTCGCCACCCAGATCGCGATTGCCACCGGGATGCCGATGAATGTGGCAAAGGCCAGCCCGCCCAGCACTACCCATAACAGCGCAAACCAGAAGGTGCGAATCTGCCAAGTGAAATGGCTTTCAAGATACGTACCCGATGCTTCGCCGCGTTTCACGTAGCTGATGATGACCGCAATGATCGACGGCCAGCCGGCGAGAAATGCGGTCACGATGAAGGCTGCCGAGGTGATGCCAATCAGCGCGCTCCACGCATGCAGGGCATAGATGATATGCGTGGCCGTCAGCGGGGCGGAATCGGGCAGGCCGGTGTGTGCGTTGATTTCGGTCATGGGTACGCCTTCAGAAAATAGGAGGAGCAGGAAGCGATATCTGATTGTAGCCAGCACGAATGAGACCAAACCGTCGTCGGCGCTGCAACAGCGCCATGGAGGCAGCGCCTGCTGGAGGCTCCACAGCGATGCGGCTACGACTGCTTATGCAGTTCGAGGAGGATGGCCGGCACGCCAGGATTGTTGAGCATCAGCTTGCCATTGACCATCAGGCTCGGCGTGCCTACCGCTTCGCGCACGCCGTGAGACTGCAACATTTGGTTGAACTCCAGTGCCGCGCTTTCGCTGATGTCGAGAAAATCTTCCCTGAATGGAATCCCATTGCGTTCCAGCTCTGCTCGCAGCAGCTTGCAATGGGGACAGGTGGTGAGCGAATACATCACGACCTGCGCATTCGCGTAGCGCGGCGAAATCGTCACCGCAGGTGCGCTGGCGACAGGCTTCTCACCCGCAAGGCGCGCGCGAAACTTGGGGTCGGCGAGACAGATTGCCCCGATGACCAGCAGAAAAATCAGCGGCTTTTTCAAGCGCACTCAACCCTGCAGCGACGCCAGCAACGCCTTGATCTTCGGCTCCGGCTTCCAGTAGTTCGGGCCTTTAAGGAACTTGCCATTGGCGTCGTAGATCGGGTTGCCGTCCGCCCCCAGCTTGCTCTCGTTGCTGTCCATGATCACATCGAGCACATCTTCGAGCGGCAGGCCATATTTGAGCGCCTCGGAGCGGCAGTAGACGATCACGTCGCCGAGCAGATCAGCGATGGCGGTGAGCACCTCGGCCGGTTCCGCGCCTTCGCGCGCGAGCTTGGCGATGTCGTCGATCTCATGCACCTCGTCCATCAGCGTGGCTTTGAACTTGACGAGGCGTTCGGCGGTGTCAGCCGGAAGCGTGGGCTTGTCGTGCGCGGGGAGGCGGTACATCGCGTTCATCAGGGCGATGCGGTCGGGGAAGGGTTTGGTCATGGGAGTCATTGGGAAGGGTGGTATTTGGGTCGGCTCAAATTGTGACGCACTGGGTCACAAATGTTTGCGGAGCGAATAGTAATCCATCGGAGAGTCGCTCCCACCAACGGTTTCATTGAATTTTTCCTCTAGAACTGTCCGTGCTCGACGCCAGCATCCCACGTTTCGGGGCGTGGCGACCAATCGCCTTCACCCAGCACTGCGGCGATAGTGTGCTCAATCGGAAAGCCGAGATGTTCATGGGCAGCCGCTGCGCCCGCATCAGCCGACGTTGCCGCGTTGGTGAACCTGGTGAACGAAGCGAAATCATTTGCCAGCAGCGCGGTGATCTTCTGCGCCAGGTCGTAGCTCAGCAGGTTGCCTTGATCGGGGCGCAGCCACGATTTCCCGCTCCAGAATTCCTGAATCTTCTGCGCATCCCAAAACGCCTCTTGGTTCTCCTGCATCTGCTCCACGGTGTAAACCGATGGCGGCGCGCGCACGATGCGGGTTTCGGTGTTGACCGCAAGCCCCTCGTTCAACCAAGCGGGGATCGGCAGATGGCGTACATAGCAATGCGTCAACTCATGCACCACGATCGGCTCGATCTGGTTGATCTCGTCTTCGCAAAACACGAAATGCCCATAGCCGTGGTCGAGAAACATGCCGCTGGAAAATGCGTACTCGCCGCCATCCGGGTAGTAGTGCGAAACGTACTCGTAGTACGCCTCTTGCGAAGCGAACATCAGGATCACCGAATGACCAAAACCGTCGTCGCGCGCGATGCCGTCGAGCACCCGTAAAACACGACTGCGCGAACGCTCGGCATAGTCAAGAATTACGCGCGATGGCCGTTCGGGATGTGGCGTGAGGAGCAGAAAGTTTTCCGACGCCATCAAGTGGTATGGCTCGCCGAGTTGCTCGCGCAGGCGCTCCAGCCACAGGCGTGCGGTGCCTGACCAAAATGCGTCTTGGTCGTTCGTCTCTGCTGGCGCAGACATTTTGTTCCACTCTGGAACGGGAAGTGTTGTGCCTTCGCGCCACACCAGATCGGCTTCAACAAGCAGTGGAAGAGTGTGTGTCGGGTCGGCCAGACCGGCACTGGTGTTGCCGAATAGTTTTGAGAAAAAACCCACGGGTGTGACTGTTGCGGTTTCGTTGAGCTTCAGGAAATCGAGTGGGTAAATTCCCGACATGAATCAGCCGGAGAACCGCATGGATACTGGTTCTCCGAGGTTTTACAGAGCGCGCGACCGATCCTGCGGCGACCGGCAGGTATCCCCGAAGCAGCGCGCGGCTACAGCCCCTCGATAATGCGAATGTCGCGGTCAGCGCCATCCCCCAGCGCAGCCAGCGCCGCTTGATACGCCGGGCTGTCGTGAGCGGCAGTGGCTTGTTCGACGCTGTCAAACTGGACCAACACCGAGCGCTGC
>JAYVSR010000164.1:0-7129 GCA_043775155.1 Burkholderiales bacterium
AACAAGCCCGACACCAAAATAATGATCAGCGATAACACGCCGGTGAAATACAACTCGCGTATCACCAACTGCGGGCGTCGCAAACTGGTGCCGGAGCTGGCCAGCGTGCGCGCGATAAAGCGTGTGGCGTAACCCAGCCGCAGCACGCTATCAATAGTGGCGGCGCCGATGCCGCGTATTGAAAAGCCCTTGTAGGATGACATCAGCCGGCAAGCCGCATGTCATCCGCCAGCGTGCGCGCGGGGTATTGGTAGGCTACAGGCCCGTCGGCTTCGCCATACACAAACTGGCGCACCAGCGGGTCGGTCGAGTTGCGCATCTGATCCGGCGTGCCGTGCGCCACCATTTTACCGTCGGCGAGGTAGTAAACGTAATCGACGACCTCCATCGCCTCATGCACGTCATGGGTGACAACGATGGAGGTTGCGCCGAGTGCGGCGTTGAGTTCGCGGATCAAATTGCTGATGATGCCCATGGCGATAGGGTCAAGGCCTGTAAACGGTTCATCGTAGAGCATGAGCATGGGATCGAGTGCGATCGCGCGCGCCAGCGCCACGCGGCGCGACATGCCGCCGGATAGCTCAGACGGCATCAGCGCATGCGCACCGCGCAGGCCTACCGCGTGCAGCTTCATCATCACCAGATCGCGGATCATCGCTTCGGACAGATCCGTGTGCTCGCGCATCTGAAACGCCACGTTGTCAAACACCGACAGGTCGGTGAACAGCGCGCCGAACTGAAACATCATGCCGAGCCGCCGCCGCAGCTTGTAGATGCCGACGGTATCAAGATCATTCACCCGCGCGCCATCCACCAAAATCTCGCCCTGCCTGGCCTTCATCACACCCGCGATCAAGCGCAGCAAGGTAGTCTTGCCCGAGCCGCTGATGCCCATAATCGCCACCACCGAGCCACGCGGTATCTGCATGTCGATGCCAGTGAGTATCGGGCGTGAACCATAGGCATAACCTACGTTCTTGATTTCAATGATGTTTTTGTTATCTTGCACGACGCTGAGCCAGTACGCCAATGGGCTTCTGAAGGGCCTTAGTGAGCGCCAGATTCTAACGTCTTTTACACGGTCACGGGCACTGACACATTCCGGAGACATGGCCTGTGCCAAAATGTGTTGATGAACCCTGCATCCTCAACACTGGCGCTGCGCTTTGAGCAAGTTACCAAGCGCTACGCAGGCACGCCACAGTCCGCCAACGCGTTAAGCGCTTTCAATCTCACCGTAGCCGCAGGCGAATGCGTGGGCGTGGCGGGCGCCAACGGCGCGGGCAAGACCACGCTGATCAAGTGTTTGCTGGATTTTTGTGAGGCCGACAGCGGCCGCATTGAGATATTCGGCGTGCCGCATGGTCAGACTGAATCGCGCGCGCGGCTGGCCTATCTGCCGGAACGCTTTAACCCGCCGCACTATCTGAGCGGACGTGGCTTTTTGCAATACATGGCCGCCATGCATCGCGTGCCGTATGAGGAGTCCGCAGCGGCAGATATGCTGCAAGCGCTGGACCTCAACGCTGCGGCGCTCGAAACCCCCGTGCGCACCTACTCCAAGGGCATGAACCAGAAGCTGGGCCTGGCTGCCTGCCTGCTATCGCGCAAGGACCTCTACATCCTCGATGAGCCCACGAGCGGCCTCGATCCTCGTGCGCGCATCTTGCTTAAGCGCCGCTTAAGGGCGCTGCGCGATGAAGGGCGCACCGTGTTTTTTACCTCACACGCACTGGCCGATGTGGAAGAGATGTGTGACCGCGTGGCGGTGATTGACGGCGGACTGCTCAGGTTTGCAGGTACCCCGGCAGCGCTGATACGCGAGCAACAAGCCGACTCCATGGAAGAAGCGTTTATGAAGCTGACTGAGCACACCGTCGCCGTGCGTTAGACTCAGCCGTACAGCCGTACAACCAACGACGCCTCTATTTCATGTCCCTGGCCGTTCTCTACAGCCGCGCCCTAGCGGGCGCCAGCGCCCCGCCGGTCACGGTCGAGGCGCATTTGGCCAACGGCTTGCCGAGCTTTACCATCGTCGGCCTGCCTGAAGCGGAGGTCAAGGAGTCCAAAGATCGCGTACGCGCCGCGCTGCAAAATGCGCGCTTTGAATTCCCTGCGCGGCGTATCACGGTCAATCTTGCACCGGCGGACTTACCCAAGGAATCGGGACGCTTTGATTTGCCGATAGCGCTGGGCATACTCGCTGCCTCGGGCCAGTTACCGGCGGATAAATTGCATGAGTATGAATTTGCAGGCGAGCTGGCACTAACCGGCGCGCTGCGTTCGGTGCGTGGCGCGCTGGTGATGACGCTGGGCGCGCAAGTTGATAAACGTGCTTTTGTGCTGCCGGTTGAAAACGCCGCCGAAGCCGCGCTGGTGGAAAACGCCACGGTGTACGCCGCGCCATCGCTGCTGGCCGTGTGCGCGCATCTTGCGGGACACGAAAAATTGACTATCCAGCAACCCGCCCTCATCGCCACCGACGCGGTGTACCCCGACCTGCTGGATGTGAAAGGCCAGGCGCACGCGCGGCGCGCACTGGAGATCGCCGCCGTCGGCGGCCACAGTCTGCTGATGGTGGGCCCGCCGGGGACGGGCAAGACCATGTTGGCGTCGCGCCTGCCTGGCATCTTGCCGCCGATGACGCAACAGGAGGCGCTCGAATCGGCGGCCATGCAATCGCTGGGCAGCAACGGCTTTGACGTGGCAAAGTGGAAGCAACGCCCCTACCGCGCGCCGCATCACACCGCATCGGGGGTCGCACTTGTGGGCGGCGGCGGCAACCCGCGCCCCGGCGAAATCTCGATGGCGATGAACGGCGTATTGTTTCTGGACGAACTCCCTGAATTCCAGCGCAGCGTGCTTGAAGTATTGCGCGAGCCACTGGAATCAGGCCGCATCACCGTATCACGCGCGGCGCGGCAGGTGGATTTTGCCGCACGCTTCCAGTTGGTTGCCGCGATGAACCCCTGCCCCTGCGGCTACCTCGGCCACCCCAACGGCAAATGCCGCTGCACACCGGATCAGGTGGCGCGCTATCGCTCGCGCATCTCCGGCCCGTTGCTCGACCGCATTGATCTGCAAATCGAAGTGCCTGCCTTGCCGCAAGAAGACATGACGCGCCACGCCACGGGTGAATCGTCAGCGCTGGTACGTGGCCGCGTTACCCAGGCCCGCGCCGGCGCGCTCACGCGCCAGGGCAAATCCAACACGATGTTATCGACGCGCGAAATCGATCAGCACTGCGCGCCTGACGACAAAGGCGAAGCGATGTTGAAGCAGGCGATCAGCAAGCTCTCGTTATCCGCAAGGGCTTATCACCGCATCCTCAAAGTGGCGCGCACCATCGCGGATTTGGCTGGCGTGCAACGCATCGGCTCGCCGCACGTGGCGGAGGCGATTCAGTACCGGCGGTTTGAACGGGGTTGATGCTTGCCATGCAGATGGGCGACTTTATCGATGGCCCCTCATTCACTCAGACCTGGCCGAGTTAATGCCGCGAAATACGGGCTGTCGAAAACTGAGGTCGAACACTTCACAGTCCGCGTAGAATGAAGCATGACTCTGACACCCGAGGAACTCGAGCGCATCGCTGCACTGACGCTGGGGCATTATGAGCGCGGTGCGCAAGCCTTCTGGGAAGGCACGCGCGATCACGATGTCAGCCAAAACATGGCGGCACTGCTGCAACACATCGAGGTGCAGCCGCCGTTTGACCTGCTCGACTTCGGCTGCGGGCCAGGGCGCGATCTCAAGGCATTCAGGGAGCTCGGCCACCGCGCCACCGGGGTTGAGGGGGCGGCACAGTTTGCCGCAATGGCCCGTGCCTACAGTGGCTGTGCGGTGCTACAGCAGAATTTCCTCCAGCTCAGTTTGCCTGCCGGGCATTTCGATGGCGTGTTCGCCAATGCAGCGCTGTTCCATGTGCCCAGTCAGGAATTGCCGCGCGTGCTGCTGGAGCTGCGCGCGACGCTGAAACCGGGCGGCGTGCTCTTCAGCTCCAACCCACGCGGTGATGGACACGAAGGCTGGAGCGGCGAGCGCTACAGCGCCTTTCACGATCTACAGGCCTGGCGCGATTACCTGACTGACGCTGGGTTCGTCGAACTAACGCATTACTACCGTCCCGCAGGTGTGCCGCTGGAACAGCAGCCGTGGCTGGCCAGCGTGTGGCGCAAGCGGGCATAATTGAGAGAGGAAGATCATGACCCACGCAGCACGCATCGTTTCCATACTCATCGCAGGCGCTTGCCTGACGGGTACGGCACTGGCACAAAAGTATCCCGCCCGTGCGATACGGGTCATCGTACCGCAACTGCCGGGCGACGCCTGCGACACCTTTCCCCGCCTCCTCGGCCCGCCTATGAGCGAGAACCTCGGCCAGCAACTGGTGGTCGACAACCGGCCCGGCGCGGGCGGCATGATCGGTCTGGAAATGACCGCCAACGCGCCCGCAGACGGCTACACCATCGCCTGCGGGCAGGGCGGCAATCTGTCTGTCATTCCGCACACAATGAAAAACGTGCCGTACAAGGCGCTGGATGATTTCGCGCCCATCGCACTGGTGGCGACCAATTATCTGGCGCTGGTGGTGTACCCCAGCGCGCCCTACAAGACCACCGGTGAATTCGTAAAGTACCTGAAAGCCAACCCCGGCAAGGCCACGTTCGCCAGCAACGGCGAGGGCGCTTTCCTGCATATGGCGGCCGAACTCTTCCGCTCCTATGTGGGCTTCGAGTATGTGCACGTCCCGTTCAAAGGGGTGGCGCCGATGGCGCAGGAAATCATGTCCGGGCGCGTGGATGCCGCCTTCAGCTCGTTCACGGGCGTCCATCCGTACGTGATGTCCGGCAAATTGCGGCTGCTCGGCATTGCGAAAGCCACGCGTGCACCCAACTATCCCGACCTGCCCACCATCGCGGAAACCGTGCCGGGATTCTCTTCCGGCGGCTGGTTCGGCTTTGTCGCGCCGGCCAAGGTGCCGAAGAACATCATCGCGCTGCTCAACCGTGAAATGAATGCGGCGATGAAGCGGCCGGACGTGCGCGCCAAGCTGGAAGCGCTCGGGTTGGATGTGTGGGCCGAGTCGCCGGAATATCTGCGCGATCTGATGAAAAGCGAATACGAGAAATACGGCAAGGTGGCGCGCGATATCAAGCTGGTGCCGAAGTAACCAGGCGGATAGCAGTGCTTGCATCCGGGCGAAACCTTCGTGCAACCCACTGTCGGGTTCCACGTCTGTTCGGTACATTCGATTCGGCTTTGTGTGCTCATCGTTCGTCCTTCGTTCATGTCTACGCGGGCTTAACGTTCGCTTGTCGTAGCTTATGTACGGATTCTTCGAAGCCGTCATCCACGTCGCCCGGCCAAATGCCAACAAGCGCGTTGATGTTAGACAGAATCCCATGTACCCGGAGGCGCCGATTCGCCGATTGTGGCCAATTGCTCCCAGATTGGAACTGCCGTTTCATCGAATCCTTGACCCGACAATACCGCAGGCTCCACTTTATCCACCCGCGAAAAGCGCTTGATCTGCCGGTCGCTTGTTACAAATTCGGCTGCTCCTTGCACGCGCAGATGCACCGCCCGGTGATTGCGGAGCGCATCAAGAACTTCCGCTTCCTGTTCCGAGCTAAAGCGTCCACCCACTAAGGTTTCCGTCTTTTCAAGCTGGAGCGTGAACGGCCAGCGGTTTTCGGGCTTTTGCGGTGTAGGCTGCCTCCCTGGAACCGTGGCGCGAACGGGTAAACAATACTTCTTCGGCATGCAACGATTTACCAAAATCCCGAAATAGCGGAATCACATTGGATGGGAACGCGTCCGGCAACAACTGATCCTCGTTCGCAGCGGCGATCGCCGCGTCAATCAAGTCGGCGGCCTCGTCGAACTCATCCAGATTACCAAAGTCCAATTCGGACTGGTCTGCCACGCGAACCCGTTGCAGCGGAACGGTCGCAGAGCCTGCGTCCAGTCTGTTGAACTGCAACCGGAATCCTTCCTCAAACCCTTTGGGAAGCCGCTCGCGATCCTGATTCTTGCGCCGCCATAACTCCTTGGCGCACTCAAGAATCAAGGTGCGGTAAGCGATCAATTCTTGCGTGCACTCCACGTCTAGCGCGTGGCCCTCGAACCGCCTGCCATCGAAACGCAGCGAGGCAAGCTCAATCGTGATGTCCGCAGCCATAATTTCTCGGCGGCGACGAGTTTCTCAAACGCATGCAAAAGCTCGCTGACAAAGCGGCCATCGGCGAAATTCCGCGCGCACAACGTCGACCGTTTGCAAAGCCACTAACTCATTACCGGGACAAACTGACTGATGCCAGGAAAGGCATGGCGGCAGCGTACGCAACAGGCGATTACACGATGCAGGAAATCGCCAAATGCTTTGATGTTCACTATGCGACCGTGAGTCGAGCGATAAAGCAGAGGGAGCAAAATGTATGATTGCAAGACCTGACCCCAGAGTTATTCTGTGATTTCCAAGGCGGTATCTGACCCCGGAGTTATTCTCGATTTGCCGACGGTAGAACGCCGCCACGGCACTTGGAATCACGCCGATCTCGAGTGGCTGGCGCCGAAGGTCACCGGCGTTGCCGGCGATTTCGCCGAGCTCGGCGTGTTTCGCGGCGCGGCGTTTCGCAAAGTGGCCGAACTGGCGGCGGCGCAAAACAAACTCGCGCATGCGTTTGACAGTTTCGCCGGCATGGACGAACCCACCGCCGCCGACGGCACAGCCTACCCGAAAGGCAAATTCGATATCGGCGGCCCGGCGGAATTTGTGCGCTTGATGGACAAAGCCGGCGTCGCGCGCGAACGCTATCGCGTGTGGGCAGGCTACGTGCCGGATTGTTTCAGCACGGCGCCGCCCGAATTGCGGTTTTCGCTGGTGATTCTCGATCTTGATCATTACCAGCCGACAGTCGAAGCGCTCGCCTGGCTGGCGCCCCGCATCAACGCCGGCGGCATACTCGCGCTTGATGACTATGTGCCGGGCGGCACGGCACTGGCATCAAAAGCCATTCGCGAGTTTATTGCCGGCGACAAACTGTTTCGCCGGGTGGCGCAGTTCAATCAGCAGCTGATTCTGCAGAAAATCACCTGAAGCCGCCGCCCGGGACATGTCGTTGCC
>JAYVSR010000165.1:0-15187 GCA_043775155.1 Burkholderiales bacterium
CATGCCGCTGCCGGATTGAGCGCCGGGCGTGAGCCCGGCGCTGCTGCGGTTGCGGGCTTGGCTGCCGCCACTGGCTTCGCGGCTGGCTTTGCTTTAATGGCCTCTTTTTTTGCCGGCTTTTTGGCAGCTTTTTTCGCTGCTTTCTTGGCCGGCTTTTTCGCCGCTTTCTTTGCCGCTTTTTTCGCGGGTTTCTTCGCAGCTTTTTTCGCCGCTTTTTTGGCGGGCTTTTTGGCTGCTTTCTTTGCTGCTTTCTTTGCTGGTTTCTTTGCTGCCATGTCAATCTCCTTGAGGTAGTTACGGAAAATTACGAAACAAAAACCCGTCCATGAAAGCCCGGATTATTCATCGGCGCAAGCGGATGCTGCTTCTCTTACGCTAATGAATGCCGTACCGGCTGTGCATGCCTTCAATCATTGGCATGACACGGCCATTCCCCCAAAAAAAACGCCGGTGCGTATCCGCCCGGCGTTTTTTCTGGAAGTAATGCAAAACTTCGCATCAGCAGCCTGGCCCAAATGAGAGGGAGTCATCCCCTCGGGCACCAGCCCGATCACGTTGTTCGCATCAAAATTCTGTTTATTGCGATCCCGCATTCAGTCTCTTTTCAGGCAATGCGCACATGGCTCTTTAAAACTGAGACACCCACGCACCGCAATGACACTGCGACACCTTGCCGTTGAACCCTGCTGCTGTTATTCCCAATTCAACGCGCCACCGGTTTGATATTCAATGACACGGGTCTCGAAAAAATTACGTTCTTTTTTCAAGTCGATCATTTCACTCATCCATGGAAACGGATTCTCCTCGTTTGCGTACATCGGGTCAATACCTATTTGCTGACAACGGCGGTTTGCGATGTAACGCAAGTACCCTTTGAACATCGGCGCGTTCAAACCGAGCACGCCACGCGGCATCGTGTCTTCGGCATAACGATACTCAAGCTCCACTGCCGTCTTGAACAGCGCGCGAATCTCTTCGCGAAATTCCGGTGTCCACAGATGCGGATTTTCCATCTTGATCGTGTTGACCAGATCAATGCCGAAGTTGCAGTGCATTGACTCATCGCGCAGTATGTATTGGTACTGCTCGGCAGCGCCCATCATTTTGTTTTGCCTGCCGAGCGCTAAAATTTGCGTGAAGCCAACGTAGAAAAATAAGCCTTCCATCATGCAGGAGAACACGATCAGGCTCTTGAGCAACTTCTGATCGTTCACCAGCGTGCCGGTCTTGAAGTGCGGGTCGGTCAACGTCTCGATGAACGGAATAAGAAACTCGTCTTTGGCGCGAATCGATTCGACTTCGTGATACGCGTTGAAGATCTCCGCCTCATCCAGACCAAGGCTTTCGACGATGTACTGATAGGCATGGGTGTGAATCGCTTCTTCAAATGCCTGCCGCAGCAAATACTGGCGGCACTCCGGCGCGGTGATGTGGCGATAGGTGCCGAGCACGATGTTGTTCGCCGCGAGACTGTCGGCGGTGACAAAAAAACCGAGATTGCGCTTGATCAGGCGGCGCTCGTCGTCTGTTAAACCTTTCGGATCTTTCCACAGAGCGATGTCGCGGTTCATGTTGATTTCCTGCGGCATCCAGTGATTGGCGCAGGAGTCGAGATATTTTTGCCAAGCCCATTTGTATTTGAACGGCACGAGCTGGTTGACATCGGTCGAACCATTGATGATGCGCTTGTCGGCTGCGTTGACGCGGCGCGCGGCACTTGACGCGGTGCTGCTATCCGCATCGCGGGCAGCAGCAAGCGCGGCACCAGCGACTCCCGGCATGCCGCTCAAAGGTGCCAACGGCAGGCCTGGCGCGAACGTTTGCATTCCCAGCATGCTCGGCGGCATCATGCCCGCCCCCATGCGTGCTGCTGGCATGGCCTCGTCTTCAAAATTCAACATGTTCACTCCTGTCGTTTAACTTTAGATTCGTTTTATGGGTGTTAAAGTTTGTTCACTTGCCGTACTCGGTTACACGCGTGCATCTCCAAAGATCACTGCCACCGCCAACTGCCACTGCGCCGACTTTGCCATCTTGTTATAGGTGTCGTGTCTCTCAAGTACCGGGCTGCAAGCCCGTTAATCGGGCGTGCCATCCACTGATTACTGGCACGCCTCGCACTCGTCAAAACCTGGTTCGCCTGGCCGCATCATGCAAGCTTGGCCGACGATTTCCGCTTCGATCGGTTGCGATGCAACTGGCAAGGCAGCCGGCAGTGCGGCCATACCGGTGCTGCCGCCATCGCTGTTCACTGCGTTGAGCTGGCCGACCTTCACGGTGGACTTCTCCGCGTTGGTGGCCCCCAATGTACGCAGATAGTAAGTGGTCTTGAGGCCGCGCAGCCAGGCCAGTTTGTAGGTGTCATCCAAGCGCTTGCCGGACGCGCCCGCCATGTAAATGTTGAGTGATTGCGCCTGGTCGATCCACTTCTGCCGCCGCGACGCGGCTTCGACAATCCACTTCGGCTCGACCTCGAAAGCGGTGGCGTACAGACTGCGAATTTCCGGCGGCACGCGATCAATTTTGGCGAGCGAACCATCAAAGTATTTGAGGTCGGCAATCATCACCGAGTCCCACAAGCCCAAACGCTTCAAATCCTTGACCAGGTACTCGTTGACGATGGTGAACTCGCCCGACAAGTTGGATTTGACGTAGAGGTTTTGATAGGTCGGCTCAATGCACGCCGAGACGCCGATGATGTTGGAAATCGTCGCGGTCGGTGCAATCGCCACGCAGTTTGAATTACGCATGCCGTGCTGGCGGATGCGCGCGCGCAGGGTATCCCAATCAAGGCGGATCGACTCATCGACATCGACGTAGCCGCCACGCTCTTCGCGCAGCAAACGGATCGTGTCTTGCGGCAGGACGTCACGATCCCACAGCGAGCCTTTGTAACTCGAATAGCGACCACGCTCTTCGGCCAAATCGGTGGACGCCATATAAGCGTAATAACACACCGCCTCCATCGACTCATCAGCAAAATCGACTGCTTCTTGCGACGCATAAGGCAGGCGCAACTCGTGCAGGCAGTCCTGGAACGACATGATGCCCAACCCAACCGGGCGGTGTTTGGCATTCGAATTGCGCGCTTTGTTGACGGCGTAATAGTTGATGTCAATCACGTTGTCGAGCATACGCATCGCAATCGAGATGGTCTTTTTCAGTTTCACTTGGTCAAGCTTGCCATCCTTCAAATGCGCACGTAGATTCACCGAACCCAGATTGCACACCGCGATTTCTTCGGCGTTGGTATTCAGCGTGATCTCGGTACACAGATTCGACGAATGCACCACGCCGATATGCGATTGTGGCGAGCGAATGTTGCAAGCGTCTTTCCAGGTCAGCCAAGGATGGCCGGTCTCGAACAGCATCGACAGCATCTTGCGCCAGATCGACACGGCCGGCACTTTCTTGAACAACTTGTGCTCGCCGGACACGGTGCGGGCTTCGTACCCGATATAGGCTTTCTCGAACGCCTTGCCGAATTTTTCGTGTAGATCCGGCACGTCTGAGGGCGAGAACAAGGTCCACTCGCCGTTTTCCATCACCCGTTTCATGAACAGGTCAGGAATCCAGTTCGCCGTGTTCATGTCGTGCGTGCGGCGGCGATCGTCGCCGGTGTTCTTGCGCAACTCGAGGAACTCCTCGATGTCCAAGTGCCAGGTTTCGAGATAGGCGCACACCGCACCTTTACGCTTGCCGCCTTGATTGACCGCCACTGCCGTGTCGTTGACCACTTTCAAAAATGGCACAACGCCCTGGCTCTTGCCGTTGGTACCTTTGATGTGGCTGCCCAAGGCGCGCACCGGGGTCCAGTCGTTGCCCAGACCGCCGGCAAATTTGGACAGCAATGCGTTCTCTTTGATCGCCTCGTAAATCCCGTCGAGATCGTCGGCGACGGTCGTCAAATAACAGGACGACAATTGCGAGCGCAGCGTGCCGGAATTGAAAAGCGTTGGGGTCGACGACATGAAGTCAAACTTCGACAAAATTTCGTAGAACTCGATGGCGCGCGCCTCGCGATCCACTTCATTGAGCGCCAGGCCCATCGACACGCGCATAAAGAATGCCTGCGGCAGTTCGATCCGACGCTCACTGATGTGCAAAAAATAGCGGTCGTACAGGGTTTGCAGACCGAGATACTCAAATTGAAAATCACGCTGCGCCACCAGCGCCTGGCCGAGTTTCTTCAAGTCGTAGTGCGCCAGGCGCGGATCAAGCAATTCGGCGTTGATGCCGCGCTTGATGAAGTCCGGGAAGTAGCTGGCGTAGCGCACGTCCATTTCTTGTTGCAACACTTCCTCACCGAGTACTTCGAGGCGGATGTCGTGCAACAACAGACGCGCCGTGGCATAGCCATAGGCCGGGTCAGATTCAATCAGCGTGCGCGCCGATAGCACCAGCGACTTGCGCACTTCGGCTGCAGGTACGCCGTCATACAAATTCTTCAGCGCCGATTCGAGAATCAGCGCGCCGTTGGCTTCCGGCAGGCCTTCGCAGGCGGAGTCGAGCAAGGCTTGGAGCCGTCCAGAATCGAGCGGCACCCGGCGGCCAGCGTCGTCAGTAACCATCAGACCGTTGGACAGCGGCAACGTCGCCTTTTCTTTCGCCTTGGCGCGTTCATCTGAGCGCTTTTCGCGATACAACACGTAGGCGCGCGCCACTTCGTGCTCACCCGAGCGCATCAGCGACAGTTCGACCTGGTCCTGCACGTCCTCAATGTGAAAGGTGCCGCCAGCTGGCTGACGGCGCATCAGTGTGCCGACGACGTTGTCCGTCAACGCAGCAACCACTTCGCGAATTCTTGCAGATGCCGCACCTTGGCCACCGCTGATAGCCAAAAACGCCTTGGTCATCGCAATGGTGACCTTTGACGGCTCAAACGGCACCACCGCGCCATTGCGGCGAATCACCTTGAACTGCCCCAACTCGGGCGCACCCGTCACGGCCCCGGCGATCACGCCAGAGCCGCCCGCTGGAACAGGAGTTTGCATCAGCAGCACGCGCGCCTGCCCGGTTGTCAAATTGGTTTGCATGGACTGATCGTCTCCTGTCAAAATTTTTAGCAGTTCGCGCGCCTACTGCGCGCTATTTTATCTAGGTTCGCAAGCTGTCGCGCATTTACGCGCCACAATCTCAGAATCCACTATATCTAGCGTGAAGACGCATGCGAGACTCTAAGTCTAGTATAGGAAATCCGCACATGCAAGCGCTTTCAGTAACGCTTTTTTGCATTCGGCGTATTGACATCCGCGAAACCGTTGCGGCGAGCCATTTTGCGCAGTAGCCTATCCAAACCAACCGAACCGGATTCGATAATTAGCCTCGAAGGTTCAACCGGATTTTCAATCGAATGCTCGATCTAAGGCTCAATGCCCAAGCGCTGCAAACGGTAGCGCAACGACCTGAATGTCACTCCCAGCAGACGGGCGGCGGCGGTACGGTTGTGACCCGCCCGCTCCAGCGCGTCGTGAATCGCGGTGCGCTCCATTTGGTCCAGATATGTCTGCAGCGACAGCCCCGGCCCCGGCGCAGCACCCGAGAGTACGCCGCCTGCTGTCGAGGCCGCGCCGGTCGCAGCCACAGCAGTTGGCTCAAAATGGGCGGGCACCAGACGCAAATCATCTGGCTCAATGGTTTGGGTCACGGCAAGCGCCAGGGCGCGCTCAAGAATGTTTTCCAGTTCACGAACATTACCCGGAAAATCATATCTGGCCAAGCTCGCCAACGCAGCAGCGGATAAGCGCCGCTGGCTGGCGCCGACAGTCGTTAACCGCGTAATAATACGCTCAGCAAGCAATGGAATATCCTCACGACAATCGCGCAGTGCGGGCATGTTTATTTCAATCACGTTGAGGCGGTAGAGCAAATCCTGGCGAAAGCGCCCGTCTGCGGCACGGGCGGTCAGACTTTGATGGGTCGCGCTCACGATCCGCACGTCAACCGCTTCTTCGACCGTGCTGCCAACCTTGCGCACCTTTTTTTCCTGAATCACGCGCAATAGCTTGACCTGCATCGCAGCGGGCAGGTCGGCGACCTCGTCGAGAAACAAGGTACCACCTTGTGCCGCATGGAAAAATCCGCCTCGGTCAGAATCAGCACCGGTGAATGCTCCTTTGCGATAGCCAAAAAATTCGCTTTCCATCAAATTTTCCGGGATAGCACCGCAGTTGACCGCAACAAATTCGCCGCTCCGCCCGCTCAAGGCATGCAAACGCTGCGCCGCCACCTCCTTGCCACTGCCCGACTCACCGCTGACGTAAACCGGCGCCTGACTCCGCGCGACCCGGTCAATCAACTCCCGCACTTCGACCAAGGCGGTCGACTGCCCGGCCAGTTGGCGTACGCCAGCCGCTTGGACCGCCACGTGCTCCGGATCTGGCATGCGCAGGGCCGACTTGACCAAGGTGCGGAGTTGATCCAAGCCAACCGGCTTGGCCAGGTAATCGAAGGCACCCGCCTTGAGCGCCGCGATTGCATTGTCAGTGCTGCCGTAAGCGGTGATCACTGCAATGGGCACATCCAATCCAGCCGTCTGAATATGCCGCACCACCTCCAAACCATCACCGTCCTGCATGCGCATATCGGACAAACACAAGTCGTAAGCGTGACTGTCTAGCAAAGTCTTGGCGGCAGCGACACCTTCAGCCAAATCCACACGCAGCCCCATCCGCACAAGCGTCAACTCGAGCAGCTCACGCAAGTCCGCCTCGTCGTCGACCACCAGCACGCGCGGCGGCAACTTACGCTGCTGCGCGTCGCGAACATCCTTATTTCGTTGCATTGTCAAACACGCCACCTTCAAGAATCAGCCGGAAATCGGCCCCCGCACTGCCAGCCCAAACACGGATATCGCCACGCCGCTCCGCCAGCGGTACAAAATCGAGAGCCGCGCGATTCGCGTCGGCCAGCTCACGCGCGATATAGAGACCGAGGCCGGTGCCGCGTGACTCGGTCGTAAAAAATGGCTCGAACAACTGCCCGGCCCGTTCCTCGTCTATGCCTGCACCATCGTCAACCACGTGCAGTTCTACTTTGCCCCCCGCCAATAGCGTGACGCCGATCTGCAGGCTGGCGTCGTGCTTCGCCGCGTGCCGCCAAGCGTTCGTCACCAAATTCCACATGATCTGATGCAAGTGCTGACGGTCCACATTCACGACAGTATCTGCCGGCAAGTGCAAGCGAAACGCTGTCGCCGGGATTACTTCACTGTGAGAGATTTGCTCGACAAAGGTGCGCAACCAAGCAGCCAATCCAATCTCCTCCGTGGCCGCGCGATCCCGCCGGTTCAGCTGCAACACCTCCTGCACGATCCGCTCCAAGCGTGCGGAATTTTCGCTGATGATGCGCGTCAGACGCGCAGCTTCCGGCGCGGCCTCCTCACGCAACAACTCAGCCGCATGACTGATCGCTGACAAGGGATTGCGAATTTCATGCGCAATGTTGGCGGTCAAGCGGCCCAGCGCAGCCAGCTTGAGCTGCTGCGCCTGTTCTTTCAACTTGCTCGAGTCCTCAAGAAAGATCAGCAGCTCACCCTGCTCGCCACCAGCAGTTTCGAGAAACCGCACTTGTACATCACGCCCATCAATCGCGATCTGCGGGCGCGCCGGGCCGCTCGCTGTACGCCAGCGTTGTTCCAGCCGGTGCAATCCGGGAGCCAGCGTCGCAAGCGCCTGTCCGGCCAACGCGGTCCTCCTCAGCAACCGCTCAGCTTCGGGATTAGCCAGCCGCACCTGCCCGTGAGCGTCGATTGCCAGCACGCCCGACGGCATATCGCGAATCACCAAGCGATTGATTTCGAGTTGATTGCGCAGGTCAGCCGACCGCAAACGCACCAATTCTTCGTTCGCCACCAAGCGCTTGGCGAGACGGTTTGTCACCAGCGCCACAACAAAACAGGCTGCCGCCATCAATCCAACCGGCAAGTAGTCGGCTACGCCAATCCCAAATTGCAATGCCCAATAGGTGTTCTCCACCAGCAAAGCAATGGTCGCGAGTGCGGCAAAAAACATCGACATGCGGCCGCGCGACACCGATGCCGCAGCTGCCAGCGGCATCAGCAGCAGAATCCCTAGGCCCGAGCGAATCCCTCCGCTCGCGTGCAACAGCAGCACCACCACCACAATATCGGTCACCGCCTGCACCGTCAGGTGCGCGGTGAACACGGTGCGCAGTTTTCGCAATGCCCACCAGAATCCAAGCGTTAGGCAAAAATAGACGATCACCGTCTGGTAAAACAAATTTGGATTGGTCGCGCCGAACACGCGCCCGTCGCGGTAGATCAGGATCGCCGCCAACAGCACACCGGCCAGCACCATGCGCGAGAGATTGAACAGCCCGAGCGACTTCCAGAACGCGTCTGGCGCTGGCTCGCCAAGTCCCAGTCCCGGCACTGGCTGCGGACGCGGAAGCGAATTTGCACCAGCGTTTAGGGTAGGTGCTTCGCGCTCACTAGGGCGCACCAAATCGCCACCGCCGGACAAGGCGCTGCTCGGGTCGCTAAGCGTCGCTGGTGCTGTGCGAGCACTCATGCCGGCGGCCCGTCGAGCGCTTTGGCCCGATGCACCACACCGCAATAGGGCCGCGCTGATCGCCCCAATACAGCCTCACTTGCCGGCAAATGCACGCCGCATTGCGCACAAGCCACCATGGTTTCCTCGCCGAATTTGGGCGGCACTGGCGGCGGCGCAGACGCACCAGACTTCGCGTTCAGTTTCATCCGCAGCCAAAAAAACAAGGCCACCACCAGCAACAAAATCAGCGCAACCTTACCCATTACACCCGCCCCAACATCACTTCGAGCACGAAGCGGCTGCCGACATAGGCGAGCAACAGCGCCGCAAAGCCAGCGAAGGTGCCGTTCAGTGCGGCGCGCCCGCGCCAGCCATATGCCACGCGCCCCGCCAGCAACACGGCAAAAATCAGCCAAGCCAGCAGGCCGAATACGGTTTTGTGATCAAAGGTCAATGCCCGGCCAAAAATTTCTTCAGAAAATACGATGCCGCTAATCACCGTCAATGAGAGAAACACAAATCCCGCACCAAGCATCTGAAACAGCAGACGCTCCATCGTTAACAGCGGCGGCAGGCCGCGCGGTGCCGGGGTGCCGTCCTTGGCGTGCAAGCGCCGTTCGATCACTGTCATCAGTATCGCGTGCGCTGCGGCGATGGCGAAAAACGCGTAGGCCAGCATGGCGATCAGCACATGGGCGGCGAAGGCCGGCGCTTGCGCTTTCACCGTCAGCAATGCGCCGCCGAACAAGGCCGGCAGCACGACGGATACAGCAGCCGGCGGCAGCACCAGCGTCGGCATTCCTTCGAGCGCGTGAAAAAAACTTTCCACACCGTAGAACACCAAGGCCAGCAAGCCCATCATCGACAGCGCATGGGCATATCCGAAACGAAACTGGCCACCGCCCAGAATGTCTTCGGTCAGCAACAACGCGTGCCCAGCGACCGCCACCGACAAGCCCGCGCGCTCCCACCATGCGAATCCATACGCAGTGGCTGAAAACCGTTGGGGCACAAGGGTTTTCGCGGATATACCCACAACCCATCGGGTGCGCCAAAAATGAAACGCCAGCGCGGCGTAGAGAGCGGCGCAGAGGGCGTGCAGTAAAATGTAAAGCATTCATTGATTGTATTCCAAGCGATTTTTCGCCCCGCTGATTTTTTTCCCTGTTCTCCTCGCTGCCGCCTCCTCCTCGCGCCGCCTTTTCCTCGCTCCCCTTCCCACCATGCTCGACAATCTCACCAACCGCCTCTCTCGCGTCGTCAAAAACTTGCGCGGCGAAGCGCGCCTTACTGAGGCGAACACCACCGAGATGTTGCGCGAAGTGCGCATGGCCCTGCTCGAAGCCGACGTCGCCCTGCCAGTAGTGCGCGACTTCATGGCGCGCATCAAGGATAAGGCGCAAGGGCAAGATGTGATCGGCTCTCTCACCCCTGGCCAGGCGCTGGTCGGTGTGGTGAATCAAGAACTGGCCGCCATCATGGGCGGTGCGGCAGCGGGACTCAATCTTGCCGTCACGCCACCGGCAGTGATTCTGCTCGCGGGCCTGCAAGGCGCGGGCAAAACCACCACAGCTGGCAAGCTCGCCAAGCTGTTGCGCGAGCGGCAGAAAAAGAAAGTGCTAGTAGTATCAGCAGACGTTTATCGGCCAGCCGCAATCAAACAGCTAGAGACGGTAGCCGGCCAAGCGGGTGTGGACTTTTTCCCCTCCACCGTTGAGCAAAAGCCGATCGACATCGTCAACGCCGCCGTGCAATGGGCGAAGACCCACTACAACGACGTCCTCATTGTTGATACCGCCGGTCGCATCGGTATCGACGAAGCGATGATGCAGGAGATTTCGGCACTGCACGCTGCGCTCAGTCCTGCCGAGACCTTGTTCGTAGTCGACGCGATGCTCGGCCAGGACGCGGTTAACACGGCAAAGGCATTTCACGACGCGCTGCCGCTAACCGGCGTGATCCTCACCAAGCTCGATGGCGATGCGCGCGGCGGTGCGGCGCTGTCAGTGCGGCATGTCACGGGCGCACCGATCAAGTTCGCCGGTACCGGCGAGAAGCTGACCGGCTTCGAAGTGTTTCACCCCGAGCGCATGGCCAGCCGCATCTTGGGCATGGGCGACATTTTGTCGCTGGTCGAAGAAGCGCAGGCGAACATTGATGTCGATGAAGCGAAAAAACTGGCCGACAAGTTCAAGTCCGGCAAAGGTTTCGATCTCGAGGACTTCAAGGCGCAAATCGGCCAAATGCGCAAGATGGGCGGGTTGTCGTCGATGATGGACAAGCTGCCCGCGCAACTCGTGCATGCCGCGCAAGGGGCTGACATGAACAAGGCCGAGACCGATGTGCGGCGGATGGAGGGCATCATCAACTCGATGACGCAGCAGGAGCGTACTCACCCCGACCTGATCAAAGCGAAGCGCAAACAGCGTATTGCCAAGGGCGCCGGCGTTCAGGTGCAGGAAGTGAACCGCATGCTCAAACAATTCGAGCAAATGCAGGGCATGATGAAGCAACTCAAAAAAGGCGGCATGCAGAAAATGATGCGCGGCATGGGCCGCTTGATGGGCGGTGGGGGCATGCCGGGGATGCGCTAGGCAACGCGACCGATCAAGCGCGCCTGCACGCTCGATCTTCAGCCGCGAGCGAGTCGGGTAATAACGTCCGACCGTCAGCCCCAGAGCACGCTACACTGCGACGGCAAGTGCGTTTTGCACGCCTTCGATGCCTGGCACGCGCCAGGCGACCAACTCACAACGCGCTTTCAGTTCATCACTCGCCACCTGCCCGCCCAAGCGGACGGTGCGCCCTTCGGCCGCCACCTGAATCGCCAAATTGCGCGTTGGCGGATGTAATTTCAGCAGGGCTTTGACATGCGCCTCGGTCATCAGGCTATCGAGCTTTTTCTTCGATGTCACGGTCGGCGCAAAGCGCGGCTCGCGCGCCAGTGCAACGATCTGGTCCACGCATTGGTTCACCGAAGTCTTGCTGGTGTCCAACGTCAAATGGTAGAGACCTGATTCGGCATAGTCAGTGTCGAAGTGCCGCTTCATGATCGCGGCATGCGCCTCGTCGAACAGCGTCACCTCCTGGCGTAACGTCTCTTCGAGGGCTTTGGGAAATTTCTTTTTCAGCATCTTGATACGCTCTTCGACGGGTGCCGTCACCCGCACCCTCACCACGTGTGCGACATCCCTCAACAAGGCAGTTGCACCCCAGCCGCGCAGCAGCGCGCCCTCGGGCATCGCCGCCAATTCAAGAATTTCGTAGGCGGACAAAATCGCCGGCAGCGTGTGCTCGGCGGTCAGCTCGCTGCCCGGATCATCTTTCGGATCAAGCAGGCGCACGACATGGCTGCGGCGTACGCGCGAGCGGTCCGACAAGTGATCAATCACCTCATAGTGGACCAGCGCCAGCTTCAGTTTTTTGGCGATGCCCTGCGCAATTTTGTTGCCGCCGCTGCCCATCTCCCGGCCCATCGCGATGACTGTCATGGCTACCCCCTTGGCATGTTTTTATGCGGCGAGTCGATTCGCCGTAAGGGTTTATCTTATCGGCAAAGTGTGCCGGGCGCCACCCAAGCGCTACAATTGTTCGCATCGGTAGGCGCATCGTGTGACCACTGCATGCGCAGTACCTGATCCCACCCCACTCACAGGAGAGCTTTGAAATGACGATTCAAGTTGGCGACACCCTTCCCGCAGGCACCCTCAACGAATTCATCGAAGTTGAAGGCAACGGCTGCACCCTCGGCCCGAACACCTTCAAGGTCGAGGACATCACCAAAGGGAAAAAGATCGCGATCTTCGGTCTGCCCGGTGCCTTCACGCCGACCTGCTCGGCGAAGCACGTGCCCAGCTATCTGGCGAACTACGACGCGCTCAAAGCCAAAGGCGTGGACGAAATTTGGTGCATCTCGGTCAATGATGCGTTCGTCATGGGCGCGTGGGGCCGCGAGCAAAAGGCCGCCGGGAAAGTGCGCATGATGGCCGATGGCAGCGCCGACTACGTGAAAAAACTTGGCCTGACGCTGGATCTGACCGCGCGCGGCATGGGCGTGCGCGCTGATCGCTTTTCGATGCTGGTCGACAACGGCGTGGTGAAAAGCGTGAACCGCGAAGCGGCAGGCAAGTTTGAAGTGAGCAATGCCGAGACGATGCTGACCCAGGTCTAAGAGTCAACTTGGCAAAAAAGCCCCGTGCTGCGGGGCTTTTTTATTTTCGGTTGCGGGTATCGACCGGTGGAATTGCCATCGCATTGGCGCAGCAGATCGCCATGAAACCCTTGTCCACCAACGGTTTCAGCCATTTTCCTCTCTGGCCGCTACGCACCAAGCACTAAGTTATCCCGATGCACGAGCTCAGCCTCCTCAACAAATCCGAGGATCGATTCGATCTCTGACGACGGCTTCATCATGATCCGCCGCGCGTCACTCGCGGCGTAGTTGACCAGCCCGCGCGCAATCTCGCGGCCATCGTCAGCGCGAATCGCCACCACTTCACCGCGCTCAAATTCGCCGGATACCGCAGTCACTCCGACGGGCAGCAAGCTCTTGCCGCCCGATAGCAAGGCGCGCGCCGCGCCCGCATCGAGCGTCAACGCACCGCGCACTTGCAGATGATCCGACAGCCACGCTTTGCGCGCCGACACCACCGGGGTTTCGGCGATGAGATGCGTGCCAATCGCCTCGCCTGCCGCAAGGCGCGTCAACACATCATGCTCACGCCCTGAAGCGATGACTGTATGCGCACCACTCTTGGCCGCGCGCTTGGCAGCGAGAATTTTGGTGATCATGCCGCCTTTGCCCAAAGAGGATCCGGCCCCACCGGCCATCAATTCCAGTGCCGCGCTGCCTGCTACGGCATTGCCAACAAAGGTGGCCGCCGGGTCCTTGCGCGGGTCGGCAGTGTAGAGCCCGGTTTGATCGGTGAGGATCACCAGCACGTCGGCCTCGATCAAGTTCGCAACCAGCGCGCCCAGCGTGTCGTTGTCGCCAAACTTGATCTCGTCGGTGACCACTGTATCGTTCTCGTTGATGATCGGGATTACCTTCAACGACAGCAGCGTTAGCAGGGTCGCGCGGGCGTTGAGGTAGCGCTTGCGGTCGGCCAGGTCGTCATGCGTGAGCAGTACTTGCGCGGTCTCCAGACCATGCTGGCGAAAGCACGATTCATACACCTGCACCAAGCCCATTTGCCCCACCGCTGCGGCCGCCTGCAACTCGTGAATCGCATGCGGACGCCGGCTCCAGCCCAGGCGCTGCATGCCCTCGGCAATCGCGCCGCTCGATACCAACACCACTTCTTTGCCCTGCGCGCGCAAAGCGGCAATCTGCTGCGCCCAAAGCGCAATCGCGTTGCCGTCGAGACCGCGTCCGTCGTTCGTCACCAGGGACGAGCCGACCTTGACGACGATGCGTTTGGCCGCAGCGACGATGTTCACGCTCCTCCCTTTGCGCTTCCCTTTGCGCTTCCCTTTGCACTGCTCTCCAAGCTACTCTCCACTGCGCTTTCAGCCTCTCGCTCTGCCAGACGCCGCTCGGCCAAATATTCACCGATGACGCGGCACAGATCGCGGCATCCCGAGCCCGACATCGCCGAGATCGTGAACACCGGCCCCTTCCAGCGCAAGCGACGCACCACATCCTTGACGCGCTTGTCGCGCTCGCCATCGTCGCCAATCAGATCGGCCTTATTGAGCACCAGCCAGCGCGGTTTGGCGTACAGTGCCTTGTCATATTTTTTCAGTTCGCCAGCGATGGCGCGCACCTCAGCTACCGGGTCAATCGCGGCGTCGAACGGCGCGATGTCCACCAGATGTAGCAGCAAATGCGTGCGCTGCAAGTGCTTCAAAAATTGAATCCCCAGACCCGCCCCTTCCGCCGCGCCTTCGATCAACCCGGGCACATCGGCAATCACGAAATCAACGGTGTCGGTGGCGCGCACGACACCGAGATTTGGATGCAATGTGGTGAACGGGTAGTCGGCCACTTTGGGTCGAGCATTTGACACGGCGCGAATGAAGGTCGACTTCCCGGCGTTCGGCATGCCGAGGAGACCGACGTCGGCCAATACTTTTAGCTCAAGCGTGAGCCCGCGCTCCGGCCCATCCTCACCGGTGGTGTACTGGCGCGGCGCGCGGTTGGTACTCGACTTGAAATGAATGTTGCCGAGACCGCCGTTGCCGCCTTTGGCCAGCACCACGCGCGCGCCGTCCTCAGCCAAATCGGCCACCACTTCACTCGTATTGTCGTCAGTAATCACAGTACCAATCGGCATGCGCAAAATGATGTCATCTGCACCCTTGCCATATTGATCCGAGCCGCGTCCCGGCTCGCCATTTTTCGCCCGGTGTACGCGCGCAAAGCGGTAGTCAATCAGCGTATTGATGTTGCGGTCGGCCACCGCAATCACGCTGCCGCCGCGGCCACCATCGCCACCGTCGGGTCCGCCTTCGGCGACATATTTTTCCCGGCGAAACGAGGCCATGCCGCGACCGCCGTCGCCGGCCTTGATGCTGATGCGCGCTTCGTCGATGAATTTCATGTCAAAGAAAAACCCTGTTTAGCCATCCTGTTTCAGTAGTGTCCGGTTAAATTTCAAATAGATTCAATTGCTTAGCGGTGGGTGGTGGTGTAACTGGAACGTAATCGGTCTGAAAGGCGCATGACACCTCGG